>CBDHDR010000001.1:0-392991 GCA_965261815.1 Dehalococcoidia bacterium | reverse complement strand
ACGACGCCCTTGTCGCCGAGTGCCTCGGCGCTGATCGTCTCGATGTTCAGGCCCTTGTCGGCAAGCACCCTGCTTATGTCGGCGATCGTCCCGACCTCGTTCTTCGCCATCACGATGATCCTGTTCATGCCGTCTCCCTCCCGGTCCTATGGCTGATACTTCAGGCAATCGTCGACTACCGCGTCGATCGTCTCGCGCGTCACGTGCGGCATGGTTATCAGGTGGCCGATGTCCTCGAACGGGGCGATCTGCCATTTGCGGACGACCTCCGGCGGCGGTTTTGGGAAGACGACGGTCACGGAGTTCTTGTTTCGCCACGCGGGGATTCCGCTGTCGTTGAACCGGGCGACGGCGTATTCGGCGACCTCCAGGCAGCCGGCCACAGTCTCCCTGAAGCCGTCCATCCCGTGCTGGCGGAGCGCGTACCACATCATCAGCGGCGTGATGGCGTTGCGTGACCCGGCGATCGTCGTATCCAGCGCGCCGATGTACTCGATCGACCGCGCGATGCGCGTCGCGTATTCGCGCCTCGTGAGGGCCACCCCGCAGGGGATGGGGGCGCCGATCATTTTGTGGCCGCTGATAGCCACGCTGTCAAATCCGGCGTCGAACCCGTAAGGCTGGGGGTCGTCCACAAAGGGCAGTATCATGCCGCTCAGGGCCGCGTCCGCGTGTATGTACGAATTGGCGACCGCCAGATCGTCGAGGATGGCCCGGACCTTGCCGACGTCGTCGACCGCGCCCTTCATCGTCGTGCCTATGTTCGCGATGAGGATGACCGGCAAGTCCCGGTTGATCCTTATGGTCTCGTGCAGGTCTTCGTAGTCGATCTCGCCGTTATCCTGGCTCTTGATCATGATGTTGCGCGCCCTCAGCAGGCGCAGGATCTTGACGACGCTGTAGTGGGTGTCCTGCGAGAAGTAGACGACGCCGTCCGGGAACATCTCTCGCCCTATGTAGAGGCCGTAGATGTTGCCCTCGGTCCCGCCGGAGGTGACGTAGCCCCACGCTTCCTCCGGCGGCAGGCCCGTCATTTCCGCGAACTGGCCGATGACCTCTCGCTCCATCTCGTGGGTGTTGCTTCGAAAGTTGCTGTCGTGGAACGGGTCGCCGACGTTGTTGGCACAGTACTTCATGAAGGGCAGCAGCGCCGTGTAGTCGAAGTCCTGGTTGCACGGATAGCCGACCTGCTGTCGGTGCAACGCCTCAAGGTCGTCCTGCAGGGCGTCGAGGCGCCGTTGTGTATCTGCGCTCGGCTCGTTCATGTTGTCCCCCGCTGGTTTCTGAGGATGCCGGCCAAGACGGCCCGCTCGGTTTCGAACGGAACCGTGACTTCAGCCGTTAGCGTGCCCGCGGCGCTCCCGGACCAGCTCTTCCACCAGGCTCCGCTCCCGGGGAACATGCTGCCGGACGAGCTCCTGGGCCTGCCTGATCGCCGTCTGCTGGGTCATCAGCCGCAGCTCGTCTTTCTCCAGTACCACGACAACTTCGTCGCCGGCGTCCAGACCGAGCGCCTTCCGGTGGGCCGCCGGTATGACGAGCCGCCCCCCGTTCCTATCCGTGCCCTTGTTTCAAGCACAATTCACCTCACCGACAATATGGCACATTGGAGGCGCGGCATTCCAGAGATGTCGTATATCCCGCAGGGTCTTTCGGTTGTTGGACACGGTACGAGCGGAGCGGTGTCGATCAGCCTCATCCGGCCCTCTCGCCGAGGGTGGTCGGGGCCGATTGCGCGAAAAGGCGTGCCATTTTGTGCCATTCTGTGCCGTTCCTATCTGGGCGATGGCGCACCTGGCCGACAAATGGCACAGAAATGGCACACCGGATGTGCCACTCGTCCTATCTGAGGCGGGACACGCCGGTGTCCCACCTCGTCCGGGACATGGGCGCGTGAGGGGACTCAAACCATCTGGGGGCGAGTGCTTGTCACAGGCACAGACTAGCACGGATGTGCTGCCAGGGGCAAGGGCTCGCCCAGGACGTAACTGTTCAGACTCGAGGAGGCGAACGGTCACGAGAGTGCGTCGAGGCCGCCGGTCGCTCCCAGGGGCGGGGCCGTCGCCTGAGAAACCGTTCGCCCTGAGTGCCCCGACGCTTCGTCGGGGTGTATCGAAGGGCCCGCACGACGCAGTCCTTGGGTGGGTTCGACATCAGCATTGGCGACAAGGTTGCGTGCGCCCTTCGATACGCGCCGCTGAAGCATCTGCACTATTATTTCGCTTTTCAGATATGAAACGGTCGTGTCCCGTCGTGGTTTTTCCCTATATTCTTCCCCTAGGCTAGGGAAGAATATGCCGAGTAACTGCGGGGTTCTGCAAGCGTAAGCGGGCTGAATCGGAGGAATGGCGTCTGATGCTGGTTGATCGGAGTGGCATACCGCGACGTGCGACCGGAACGGAGTTCGCCCTAGGCCCGCCAGACTTATCGTATTGGGCTGCGACACACCTCCCCGTGACAGAATGCCACCGTACAGGATCTTATCTGGTGGTTCGAGTCCCGTCTAGTGGGCCGGACTTGACGAAATCAAGAACCGACGTCGATTCCGACATCGCGCCGTCGCTCGGCATGGGGACCGTGTACGTCAGCGTCGCCTCGTCTCCCATCACCTCGATGCACTCCACGAAGTTGCGGATGAGCGCCTTCCGCTCGGGGATCGTCCCATCCTTCAGGAAGTCCCGGAAGTCCGCAACGTACCGCGCTATCTCCTCGGTGTTGGGCAGCTCCACCCTCCTCTGCTCAAGCTGGGTCTCGGCGTCCTCTCTTGCAGCCTCCAGTTGCTCCTCACGGTGCCTCAGAGACATGATGCGTGGCGACAGGACCTCCAGGGTCAACTCGCTGGTCTCAATGGCCTCGTAGAGCTTCCCAAGGCGCTTCCTCACGTCCCCTAGCTCCGCCTCGACGACCTCCAGCCTGCCGGACAACTCACCCGCCATCGCGTCGATCTCCTCAGCCACCAGCTGCACCAGCGCCACGATGGTCTCCTCGGTGAGAATGCGCTCCCTGATCTTCTCCACCACGAAGGTCTCCAGCTTGGGGGCGTTCAGGTAACGGGCGCTGCACGTCCCCGCTCCCTCCCTGAACAGGGTGCCGCAGATGTAGTAGGCGAACTGGCCGCTCTTGGCTCCCTGGGCCGAGTAGGGCTTGCCGCACACCCCGCAGCGCAAGAGGCCGCTCAGAAGGTACGGGCTGCCCACCCTGGCGGGCCTCTGCACCTTCGGGGCTCGGTCGCTCATCGCCTGCTGCACGTCGTCGAACAGCTCCCTCGACACCAGCGCAGGCCAGGCTCCCTCCACCCTTACAGGGTCCTGGGCCTTCTCGCCCTTGCTGTTCTTGCCCCAGACGGCGGCGCCGGTGTACGCCTCGTTTCTCAGGACGTAGTGGAGTCCGCCCTTGTTCCACCGCTTGCCCCGGTTGGTGACGCCCCTCTCGTTCAGCTCCTTGCATAGCTCCTTCAGGCCGCTGCCCCGCAGGGACTTCTCGAATAGCTCCCTCACCACCGGGGCGGTGGCCGGGTCAACCTCAAGGGTGGGGCGTTCCTTCGCCCCATCGCTGACCTTGATCTTCCTGTAGCCGAAGGGGGCGTTCGAGCCTAGGAAGAAGCCTCTGGAAGCGGCCTCCCTCATCCCCCGGACGACCTCCTGGGCAAGATTTTCGCTGTAATACTCGTCCACGCTCTCGATGATGCCCTCAAGCAGCCTGCCGGTGGCGTTGTCCTCGGCCTGCTCGGTGATGGACACCACCCGGATGCCCTTGCGCCGCAGCTGGGATTTGAAGACTACGGCGTGCTCGCGCTTGCGGGTGAAGCGGCTGAATTTCCATACGAGAATCACGTCGAAGGGGGCCTTCGGCTTGCTGCCCTCCTCGATCATCTCCCTGAACTGGGGCCTGTCGGCGACGCGGCCGCTCTCGGCCTCGTCCACGTACTCGCGGGCAACGGAGTAGCCGTTGGCCTTCGCGTACTCCTTGAGCGCCCGCAGCTGGGCGGACACGGACAGGTCCACGTCCTGCCGGTCGCTGGATACCCTGGCGTAGAGCGCCGCTGGCGTTAGCGGCTGTAGGTGCTTCTTCTTCATGCTGTCCTCCTTCAATCTCCCCGTGAGTCTTCCTGTTCGGCATGGCGAGCGCGGAGCCTCTCGTACCGGATGGTTCTGAGCCAATCCCGCTCTTCCATGTAGTTGCGAAGGGCCTCTCGGATGAGCTCGCTCATGGTGCGGCCCTCCTCGCGCATCACGTCCTGCACCTGCTCGGCCATCTCAGGCGGCAGAGAGAAGGTGATCGTCTTGGTGTTCCTGCTGATGAGCCTATTGGTCATATGCTGTCTTACTCAGTATCATGCGCCATCTGGCCATCGACTGTCAAGATTGCTCTGGCTACTGGTCAACGATGGGTGGGCTAAGAGCACTCAGCACTTCAAGTAATACCAATTCGTGCTAATACCACCGTATTCTCGCTGACCGAACACTCTGGATTCCGGCCTTCGCCGGAATGACGGTGGGTGGTTTCTGCTATGCGGGCTGCATTTGAAGGATTATGGCGCAGTTATGACGAATTGGTATAACATAGGCGACTTGAATCGTCCTACCCTCTCTCTCAATAGACTTGTCGCTGCATCTTCCGGTAAGATCAGATCTGGTAGGTTGAGATCTGCGTCCACATATTCTCCAGTTCTCAAATTGACCGCGTGTCCTGCGATGATCCTAGGACCGTCATAGGAGTCGGACAGAATGACCAATCCGGCTACACTGCCAAAGTACAAGACTTCACCAATTAGCTTTCGATCTTCAGGTAAGCCGAAGATTGTCACCGCGTGGTAACTGGTCCAATCGTCAATGGTGCCCTCTAGAGAAGTGCCCGGTAGTGCCACCACCCCTTCTTCGTCGATTGTTTCGTCCCTCAAGTAGCGAACCGCCTTCTCGCAGGCCATAGGATTCACTCCTAAGGAGAACGCCATAGCCATAGCGGTCTTGACTAATGCACGGTAGTACTTCGGCATGTTCATCTGTAATGAGAAGTTAATCTCAGGCTGTGGAGTCTCATGGCGCGTAATGCGAGCATCGAACTCCTCTCGCGTCATCCGAGCCATGCCCTTCCTTTGTAGCAGTGTATTCACAGAATCGAATAGCCCATCCACTTGACTTGGGTCGCAGGCAAATTGAATGACCTCCTGACCCGACTCTGTTTGTGTTCTGACTGGTGAGTTGAAACCTAAGCGCATCTGAAGGCCGGCACCAATGAGCACGTTCATGCCAGTGTCGGCCATTTTCGCGCGGATTGGTCTTCCCTGTTGCGGATTGATACGCAGCATCGAATTTAGATTGAATTTCCACGACTCAAAGGTAGTCACTGCAGCGTCCCAGCCATGACCTGTCTCACTATTGCAGTCTCTGCATATGAAACCGCGCACCGTTTTTCTTCCGCCCATGCTCTCTGGGATAATGTGCTCCCTAGTTTCAGTCAATTCTTTATCGCACAGCCAGCATGTCTTCAATTTCTTACTCTTTCTCCGGAGGGTTCAGGCGTGCTGTGGATGCCCAGGATCCGGCCACCGCAGCGAACGGTCACTCTGGAGCATTCGAACTGGCTGCGATGGGACTCCTTTGAATGTGGTCATGGCGAACAGTATCCGCAACCTGCAATGTCGGAACGTCCTGTGCTATGGGCGAAGCGGTAGGCTGCGTCTCTGTCCGAGAAGGGGACATGCCACTTGCCATTCCGCTCGTTGTTTGTGCCATGAATGCCGCGGCCATGGTTGCAGTACGGACACTCCGCCCTGTGCACCCGCGCTCTATCGTGAGTCCAGTTCTCATAAACGTAGAAGCTGTTGGTCATGTTTGTCCTACCTGGCGCCTCCACTAGCTGTAGGTCCTTCCTTCACACTGTCCTCCTTGGCTGTCACTTATCTATTCGGTTTCGTTCCACTCCTCTGAAGCTGGACCAGGCCATCTTTCCGACACGAGCTCGGCCATTCGTAGGCTTCTGGATCGGATGGTCTCCTCGTCCCAAGTAGCCTGAGTCAACAGCTCGTTGTTGAGCAGTAACACGCTGTGCTCCTGGAGCTCGTCGCGTTTGTTGTTCCAAGGGTCGTTCGACATGGAAGAATTAAGCTTCTGAGTCGCGAGCGTGAGGTTGCCAATTGAGTGGATGCGTATATTGCGTTGGTAGGCCGCTGCATCCGAATCGACACCCTCCGGGAGCGGCCAGTCTCTCTTATCCCAGCCCACCGGCATTAGATGCTCGATTGTCAGATTCTTCGGCACGGCAGGCTGTTCAGACTTTCCCGAAGAACGCAAGCGGCGCTCAACACCTTCGAGCACCAGTCGCAGCCTTCCCCTCGTCAGCAGGCGATAGAGTGGAGATGACTCCAGGGCATGGGCCACTGCTTCGTTGCTGGGCCACTCTCTGGCGTCTGCCGTCTGCTCTCTCAGGAATCCGGCGGTAACGGTGTCGGCCTTGTCCAACTCACATCCCCGCAAGCGGGTGGCCAATTCCAGAACCAACCTGTTGTAGTCCTTCGTTGTCTGACGGCAAATCATTCTACGAACGAGGAAGCTCTCCAAGGCGTTGAAGGCCCCGATGCGTGTTCGTGCTTCAGCGGACAGGAGCAGTAGAAGTACAGGGGTGATCACGCGAGCCTGCATGACATCGACGTGGTAGTAGAACGACTTCTCCTCGGGACTGCGGCCTCCGGTCGATTCGAAATCACGGTAGTTCACTAGGTCGTGCTTGACCATGGACATCACCGCTTGGACCTCTCGGCCATCAACGTAGCTGCGATACACGTCAAACACCCTAGTTGGAGAAACGTCCGAACCCGTGCGCATCGCCAACCAGTAGTTGAGGAGCATGTCCAGGCGCGGCCTGAACAGGCGTCCTTGTCTAACCTCCATCCTCCACCAGCCATCGTCGAGGTTCCCCCAAACATCGCCCTGCCGGTCTCGCTGCTCAGAGAGGACAAAGTTCTTTATGAGGTCTGACTGTTCAAGCGGAGTGCCACGGGCATTGAGGGTCTCGAATATGAGATTCGGATCGTCCTGAGAGCCGAGGTCAATCACAACCATCTGGAGCATCGAGGTTGCCGCGGCCTCAAGTGCGTCGATCCTGTGTTCAATTGGTCCTGTTGCGTCTTGAAGCCATTTGCGAACTTGTAGTTGGAAGAACTCGTGCGCTTGGACAATCAGCGACTCCTCGAAGTCTTTTGAGGCGAGCCCGTTGTCCATGGCGTGCCTGAACGCTTCCCTGTCGCCCCTGGTAGGCCACAGCTTGAAGATGTGAAGCCTATCGTCCCCGACAAGTTCTTCGTCGTTGGTAACAAGCTTGGCCAGACGCCTTGCGACTCTCTTGAAATATGGGTGGTCTGACTCCTCGCAAATCTGTTGAATGGCGTCCAGAAGCAGTTGCAGCGTGGTCACCCTCTGTTGGCCGTCAATCACTTCACGCTGGTCGATATCCTTGGCCGCCGTGGGGACCTGCTTGAGAACGACGGCGCCCAAGAAGTGGGGACTCGTCTTCTGCTCCGCTTCCACTCCGTCGTTATCTGAGCGGTCCAGTTCCTCAATATAGTTTTCGGCCACGTTGCGGACATCTTCCCAGAGCGGTTCCCACTGATCGTCCTGGGACCAGACATAGGGACGCTGGAAAGGCGGGATGGTGTAGCGGACCTCTTTCTGGAAGAGGTCTTTAGGAGTCAGAATATCCGTGTGCATCAGAACCCCCTGTATATTCTTGGATTTCCAAGGGCTAACGTCCCCGTCTGCTTCTATTCATTCACGAGGACGTCGATGGTGGTGCCAAGCGCGCCGGCGATGCGGGCCAAGGCCGAGGTCGATCCCGGTTTTCGCCCACGCTCAATCTCGGAAATGTACCCTGCGGCAATACCCGTTTTCTCGGACAGTTCCCTCAGGGTGATGCCCTGGTGGTTCCGAAACGCCAGGATGGGACCCTTCCCCCGCATAATGTCGAGGGCGACCTCGTGGGGAACACGCACGCCGTCGTCTGCGTCCTGGGCAGCCAGCATGTCCTCAAGTTGGGTGTTTCGCTCGATGAGAGCGTCGTACTCCCTCCGAGTCAAGGTGATGGTCTTTTCGCTAGTCATAAGCCTCCCTCCTGTGTCGAACTCTCAGGACTATCAGAGTCGAGGGCTCGCCATGTTTAGTGGTGAAGATGACGCGGTGGTGGCCGACTCTCAGCCGCCTGTAGTCGCTGCCGGTCAGTGCGGTCACTTGCCTGGCAAGCGATGCGGGGTTCTCGGCATACTGCTCAATCTTGGCGATGATCCGCTCTCTATCCCCTGCGTCAAGGCGGCGCATATCCCTAATCGCCCGTGTTCCCCATTCGATTCGCATTCCCTCATACACACCCTCCAGATTCTCATTTAGAGAACAGGTCGTCAAGGATCAATGCTTGGAGATGGAACCAGCGCCGCGCAATCCCCGCTCCAAAGTGGAGTGGCCGATTTCTGGTGGGCAACGGACCAAACAGGGCTCGCGCACAGCCCCCCTCACAGGGCGCGAGATTCGAGGGTACGTCGGCGGGGTCATACCCGTGTACAGGAGATCCCATGGAGAGGCAAGTTGCAGCTCGGGCGGTTCCATAGCTGAAATCGGGGTGTAAGGGACAGCCTGCTAAATCGGAGCGAGCAATTTGATTCCGGGGTTCCTTCCACGGTCATGGGGCAGTCGCAGCTACGAAATGGGGAGAGTGGAACATGGCGCTTTGCGGGGGTGATGGGGCAGCGGTAGCTACGAAGTGGGGAAAGTGGAACATGGACATGGGGATCGTCGGAAGACGGTTCCGTGAGCCGCTCAGTCGCCGTCTTCGTCCTCCGCTGGCGGCCTGAGCGCAGCCCTGGACCGGGACGCCTGACGACGCAGGTGGGCGCGGGCGATCATGCGGGCCAGGATGCGCAGACCGCGCCGCACCGTCTCCCGCTCCTCTGCGGAGTGCGTTGGTGATCCCCGCCTCGCCGTAGCCCGGCGATTGGTCGGTGGGTTCTCTCCGTTGACGCTTCTCATCCCGTTCCTTCCGCATCCGAGAGTTTCCCGGGCCAGGGAGTCCTCCACGACGGCCCAGGTGTCCGCCGTCCAGTGTGAGCGGTCGAAACGTTGGGCATAACTACCCATGAGGGCGCTCACGTGAGCGCCCCTATAAGACCTGGGCCGAATACCCTCATTGGCGATGCCGTCGGGGTGTACAGAGGAATGAAGTGAGTTGCAAAAATGCAAGTCGGGCCGCTTCGTAGCTGAAATGGGGCGGATTACCCCTCTACAGGACGGAAACAGTGAACACTTTGACTTGCGGGTACGTTCTGGACATGGTTTGCAAGTCCGTAGCTGAAAGTTGCATTTTTGCAGGCGAGTGAGGTCGGGTCCGAGTTGCAAATGCCCTAGCTGGCAGTTGCACTTTTGCGCGGCGTCGGGAGGGCTGGAATCGGAGGTTGGCGGGGGACGCCCGACCCCCAAGATGGGAGCGGTCGAGGATCCGGGCAGGGGAGACATGGCCCTCATAACACCCCTCACATGTGCGCGCCCCTATGCGGTTCGCCAAAACAGAGGGCGGCCACGCAGTTGTGGGGGTGTACAGGAGTTTGAGTTCCGTGACGGAGCGGCCAGAGTCGTGATTTCGTAGCTGAAACAGGGGTAAATCGCCCCCCTACAGGACCTAAACAGGAAACACTTTGTCGAATCATGGCGTTCCGGACTGCAATGACATCGCCAAACGTGGGGAATGACATCAGCGGTCCGGTTGGAGCGGGGTCCCAATGACATTTGGCCCCCGAAAAGGCGATTGAAGTGGGGGTGCGTTACGTCTCCCGAAGATGTGGATGGAGACCGGGGTGACGGGCCGGCGGCGCTTCCTCTACCTCAGCACAAACCACCACAGGAGAACGCTGCCGATCAGCAGCGCCAACAGCACCAAGGCGATCACGCGGACGACGTTGAGCACGTCCTTCGTCACCTTGTGCGCGGCGACCTCCTTCTGGTGCTCCCTCTCGAGCTCGTGGTACGGCCGTCTGGCGGTGGCTGCGGACTCCCTGGCCTCGTCCCGCTCCCGCTCCAGATCGGACGCTCTGAGCTTCAACTCGGATACTCTCTGCTCCAACTCCCGCACGGTCTGTTCAAGTTCATGTTCCCTGGCGACGGCCCGGCGCAGCAGCTCCTCGTCGGTGATGTACTCCCCCGCCATCCGCACGAACACCCGGCGGCCCTCCCTGCGGACCTCGACCTCCCCATTCCTGATCTTCCGGTCCAGGGTCGAGAGGGATATCTCCAGCTCCTCCGCAGCCTCCGCCTTCGTCACCCAGCGGACGTGCTCATCCATCGGTTTTCCCCTCCCATCGGCTGACACGTCAGGGGTTCCCAAAGTGCAATCAAATTGTCATCGGACTCGCCCTTTATTTTAGCGCAGCTTCCCATTCTTGTCCCTGACCGGTCAGGCGACACATCAAGCCCATTTCGTAGCTAAAACAGGGGTGATTTGGCCGTCGGCGGACCCCGGAAACCGGCCCGGTTGTGCCATTTTGTACCCCCCAGACAGCATGGAGGGGAGATAGGGACGTATCGTCGCTATCTATCCCTCCCTACAGGACTCTGACGCATCCGGTTGTAGAGTGAGTCCCACTGGTAGGCTCTCAGTGCGGACAGGGGCAGTCGGGGAGACTCCGTTTCCCACAGTGGACGCCAGGACCGTCCGAGTATCCCTGTGTGGGACAGAGCGGGTATGCACGACACGAAGATGGGCAGCGACATCCGGCTCATCCGGGTGGCGGTGCGCACGTAGGTCGCCTCCACCTCCTCGGTGTCCACGACGAACAGGGTGACGGGGTACGGCGGCTGGTCGTCCTTAGGCTCGTTTGACCAGTAGTAGTCCTCGTATGGACTCAGGCGGGCAATGACTCCCCTGGGATGCCTGGCGCGTAGCTCGTACTCGAAGTAGAACGGTATCCGAAGGCCCTGGGCGGTCAGCTGCCCCACGGCGTCGGGTGCGATGGCCGAATCGCCCCAGTTGTAGGCCCGGTCGGACCTGGCGGTGGGTACCGACCATAGCAGCTCGCTGTCGGGGTCCGCACGGGCTTCGGCCTGAAGCTGCGACAGGAACCAGGTGATGCCGTCGGCGTGCTTCGTCTGCCTCGCCCACGTCTCGATGCGGTGGCCCACGTGACGCCTGCGGCCCTGTTTGTCGGTGGTGAGGGCGGTGCTCCAGATGCCCCGCGTCGTCGGAAGCTGGGCGCGGTCCCGGTGGGTGACGTAGCGTATGCCCTCGGCGGACAGAGTGTAGCGCACGTCTCCGCGTTTGCCTCGGCGCTCGACCAGGCCCCACGTATCGACGAGGCTGCGCATCATCTGGCTGACACGTCCCTCGGAGACGCCGAGCCAGGTGGCAAGATGCTCACGGGGGATCATCGGGTGGTCGGTGATGAGGTCCAGCGTCCGCTTCTCAGCCGGGCTGACGCCGAAGGCCGGCGCAGCCCCCACCATCCGCTCGGGGTCGGGAATGGACGCCCGCTTCCGCTCCGGCGACTGGGCTCCAGGCCCTCCGCCGGGCCTGCCGTAGGCGCTCACCGTCTCCAGCGTGTAGTACGTGAGTCCGAACAGCCCCGTGGGTTCGCACCAGAGGCGCAGGTCCCGTCTTTCGAGGGCGTCCCTGGATTCCACGGCAACGTAGCAGTCACGGAGGTCGTTGTTGATGCAGAACCTCGCTGTCCGCCGAAGCTCCCATGCGCTCGGCACAAGGATCAGTACGGTGCCGGGACGCCGCCCGTGGCTGTACTGCGCTATGGCCCTCAACCGGTCGTAGAGAGACCGGCGACGCAGGGCGAGGCCCTGGCGCACCACGCCGAAGCCGCGGCCGTCATGGAGCGTGATCGTGGCGTCGAAGCGCCCCCTGCGGTGGAACTCCACGTGGGACCGGAGCCCGTCGATGCCGGGGGACATCGAGGCGGCGAGGCGGTAGATGGCGGCCACCGCGTCCATCCTGCGGATGAGCAGCGTCAGCCACTCCCTGGACAAGGGGTAGGCCCGCACGAAGTCCGAGAGAGTCGCGAAGCCGAGGAGTTCCGCGGCATGTCTGGTGCCGTTGGCCGTCAGGTAGTATCTCTGGCTCGAAGGCAGGTGAGCGGTCCCGTGGCTCACGCGCCCGGCGATGCCGTTGGCCAGCAGGTCGGACAGTACTCGGTGGACCGTGGCGTGAGGTTCGCCCAAGATGCCTGCCAATTCCGCCGAATCGACGAACGGCGTCCGGCTGAGAGGGTCAAATAGCTGTTGGTCGGACAGGGCCATGTTTCGAGCGTAGCAAAGGAGGGCCACGCTGTGCATCCGTCACATGGCAGCGCCGGTGTGTGGGAAGGCAGCGGACGCCGTTCTCCTCGGCCAAGGAGCGGTCAAACCGCCGTCAACCGGGAGGCCGACGGAAGGAGAGGCTGATACCCGTTTCTTGGCGGCGCCATGCGTCATAGCCAACACGCGCTCGGAGCGCCTTCCGGACGATATGCTGTCAGCCCCCGCCTGAGGGCGCGTCGCTTAAGCAGAAGCTAAGATCGGTGTCGATGGCAACGTTGGAGCCCAACTGGTCTCGCAGGCTTCTTGGTACGCACCCGCTGAAGTCGTTCTGGCCGAGGTACAGAAGTGTCAGGTTGGAGAGGCTGCCCAGCTCCGCCGGTATCTCCCCGGTCAAGGCGTTCTCGGTGAGCCACAGCACTGTCAGGTTGGAGAGGCTGCCCAGCTCCGCCGGTATCTCCCCGCTCAAGTCGTTGTAGGAGAGTTGCAGCACTGTCAGGTTGGAGAGGCTGCCGAACTCCGCCGGTATCTCTCCGGTCAACCAGTTGCCGCTGAGGTCCAGTATCTCCAAGTTGGAGAGGCTGCCCAGCTCCGCCGGTATCTCCCCGCTCAAGTCGTTGTAGGAGAGTTGCAGCACTGTCAGGTTGGAGAGGCTGCCCAGCTCCGCCGGTATCTCCCCGGCTAAGGCGTTCTCGGTGAGCCACAGCTGTGTCAGGTTGGAGAGGCTGCCCAGCTCCGCCGGTATCTCCCCGCTCAACTCGTTCTTGTTGAGGTACAGCTCTGTCAGGTTGGAGAGGCTGCCCAGCTCTGCCGGTATCTCCCCGAAGCCGTTGCCGCTGAGGTCCAGTATCTCCAAGTTGGAGAGGCTGCCCAGCTCCGCAGGTATCTCCCCGGCTAAGGCGTTGTGGCTGAGGTCCAGTATCTCCAGGTTGGAGAGGCTGCCCAGCTCCGCAGGTATCTCCCCGGCTAAGGCGTTGTGGCTGAGGTCCAGTATCTCCAGGTTGGAGAGACTGCCCAGCTCCGCAGGTATCTCCCCGAACAAGCGGTAGCCGCTGAGGTTCAGCCCTATAACGCGCCCATCGTCGTCAGTGGTGACGCCCCCCCATTCGCCGAGGGGTGCGTCGCTCAGCCATTTGGCATTGTCTCCGCCGTAGATCGCAGACGAAAGCCATTGCAAACCTGCCGCTGCGTTGTGGAGGGCAACCAGCGCCTCCCGGTCCTTTTCGACGGAGTCGGAGGCCGCGGGCGGCACTGTCGCAGCCGCTGGTGCATCGGTGGCAGTGGGCGCGTCCCCTGACCCTGTCGTGGTAGGCGTCCGTGCGGGGGAGACCGACGTCTCCGTTGGGGTGGACGCGGTCCGGTCGGGGCCGGTCCCGCCGGATGGCTCATCGGAGCCGCAGGCCGCGAGCGTCATCAGCAGAGCCAGCGCGATAGCGGTGAGCAGTAGTTCTCTATGCATGTTGCAATATCATCACGTTCAAGTCTAGCCAAACATGGGATTCACCAGCCTATTATAGGCCTGAAGGGCATGTTTCACAATGCTCTGCCGATATAACGTATCTGTTCTAGCCGCAGACCAGTATCCCTGTCCTTTGCTCTCCCTGGAATGGCCGGGTAGGAGCAGCGGCCGATCACAGTACCAGAGCGAAGGAAATGGTAAAGGTTCTTGATTTTATCAAGTCTGGTGGACGGGGGAGAATCGAACCGCCATCGTGGGCCACTCGTGCACTTTAGCTATGAGGCCCTAGGGATGCTCTGAATAAGTCCCGGTGGTTTGCGGGATAGTAACATAGGGCCAAGGCCTGAAGACGGGGGAGGAGAGGCAATGAACCAGCCGACGTTTGCGGACTTGGACTACGAGAGCAAGAAGCGAAAGACTCGGCGGGAGAAGTCCTTGAGCGCATGGATGGACTGATCCCGTGGGAGAGTTGGAAGAGCGCATTCGACCGGGCTGGCCGAGGTCGGCGTCCCTACGAGTTGGGCGATGCTACGGATACACTGGTGCAGTTGTTCTACAACCTGAGCGACCCTGGGATGGAGGACATGCTCTACGAGGTCGAATCGGTGAGGCTGTAGGGCTGAGACTGTCTGGGCCGCTGCCGGACGGACGACGATTCTGAACTTCCGCCACCTGCTGGAAGAGCATGAGTTGGGCGCGGGTCTGTTCGAGGAGATCAACCGCTATCTGGAGTCCAAGGGTCTCCGTCTTCAGGAGGGGACGATAGTGGACGCTCATAGCGGCGCCCTCATCGACGAAGAATCGGGCTAAAGAGCGCGACCCCGAGATGCACCAGACGAAGAAGGGTAACGAGACTTCGGGATGGGTCCACATCGGTGTAGACCGCAGACGGGAGTGGTGCACAGCATGACCACGACATCCGAACGTGCCCTGACTGAGTTGCCCCGGTTGCTGCACGGTGGGGAGTCTCAGGTGGGGGAGATGCTGGGTATCAGGGAGTTGACAAGAGGCCGGGCAACCAGGGCTTGGATGTGGAGTGGCAGGTGGCGATGAGGCCCGGCCAGCGTCGGAAGCTGGAGCCTGGGAGCCCTGAGGCGGTGTCGGAGAAGCGCAAAGCGGTCAGAGCTAAGGTGGAGCATCCGTTCCTGTACATCAAGCGGCACTTCGGCTACGCCAAGGTCGCTACAGGGGTCTGTCCAAGAACACGCAGCGGCTGATGACGCTGTTTGGGTTTGCCAACTTGATGAGGGCCGAACAGTACCTGGCGGCGTGAAGCCTTGTATAAGTGCGCCCAAAATCAGGCCTAACGGCGGCGAAACGCCCTGTCCCGTTTGTAGGCCGAGAATGATGAGGCAATTCAACGACCACTTCGGTCAACTCGGCCCAGCCTGAAGACGGTTGAGAGCATCCCTAGCTGACCGACCCCGACTCCGACAGGGGGGGGCAGACTGAGGGCCGGGCGGCTGGGGCCGCCGACCCCCGCTGACCCGAGAGAAAGAAAATCAGCCTCCCGGACGGCCCGGTGTGGGGGTGTGCGCCGGGCCGTCGGCCCTCGATGGGGAGAGAGGATGCCCCGCAGACAGGGGCCAGGGGCTGGCCCGGGCCACGGCGGCGATCAGGTGGGGTTCCTCCTCACTGTGACAACGACACGAGCGGCAGGGGGCGAAACGCGTCCCTGCTCGCAGACGCCTGTGACCTCGTGGCGGGCTGATAATTGAGATGCGACGAAAGCTGAACTACGTTTCAACTGGCCCCAGTGGTCCCGTGGGAGTCCCCCGACTATCGAACGGCGTTCACTTCGAGCTGGACACCCTCGTGCTGCTGAATCCGGCTGATGACGTCGAACAGGTTGCGGGCGTGGGGATTGCCGTCCGGTCCGAACATACGCATCAGACTCTTGGGCTGCTTGTTTGTGAGGGAGCCGAGCTCCTCGAACCCGATGGTGGCGTTGATGTAGTCGCACAGCACGATCTTGCCTGCATCGACGTCCCCTGCCAGCAGGCACTCGACGCCTTCCTTCAGCAACCCTTCTCGAAATGCCGGGTCGCGCTCGGCTCGGGCCTGCACGGTCTCCCTGAAATCACGGGTGAGCGGCATGTTTCACACCTCCTGTTGCTTGCGACGCTTGTACTCCTGCCAAAGATCGCGGGCATCCTCGATGTCCCTCTGCTGGCGTTCCTTGGTCCCACCGCCGAGCAGGACTATCAACGTGTCTCCGTCCCTGCCGAAATAGACTCTGTAGCCCGGGCCGATGTGTATACGGCGCTCCAGCACGCCACTCCCGACGCCTCTGACGTTGGACAGGTTCCCCGACTCCATGCGGGCTAGGATCGTCCTTACCCTGGTCGCTGCCCCGGCGTCGAGACCGTCGAACCAACGACCGAATGGACTGCTGCCTCGCTCGTCGATGTATTCTCTGATCTCGATCATGGCAAAACGGTAACAGAAGCGTTACTATGATTTCAAGCCTAGTAGCGTGGGGTTCATTTGGTTACCTTTGTCGGAAAGAACATCCGACATTCTGTTGTATGCGAACGAGGTGCCTCATGTGCAAGACTCAGAGAAACCATGAAGCCGTCGCGAGCACTCCGAGGCCATTCATCTACCGCGTCGAGAAGACAGGCCATCTCAAGTCGGTAGCCATCCCATAAGCAGGCCATGCCATGACTAACACCCTGTACTACGGCGACAACCTGGAAATCCTGCGGCAGCACGTCGGCGACGAGTCGGTCGACCTGGTGTACCTGGACCCGCCCTTCAACTCGAACGCCAATTACAACGTGCTGTTCAAGGAGCGGTCGGGCGAGGAGTCGCCCGCCCAGATCAAGGCGTTCACCGACACGTGGGAATGGACCCAGGAGTCGGAGAGGACGTTCGAGCAGGAGATCGTCCTGAACCCAAGCAGTTGGTGGCCGTTGTCGGGTGTCAACTTCTCACCCTGGGGTAAGAGGTCGAGGTGGGCGGGGCTGGAATCGAACCGCCATCGTGGTGCCACTCGTGCACTTTAGCTAGGAGCCCACTCGTGACCGACCCCGACTCCGACACGGCTGTGCGCACGTATCGCCTGGCGACAGCTGCTCTCCGAATAGTAGTGTGAAGGGCGGTTGTTCGGCGGAGTCAAGTCAGGCAGTGCGACCCGAGAAGGAAGGAAGGCCATTGTGAGTGTGGTGACAGCAGTGGCGGCCCTTGCCGCCATCGGCTTGCTTTTCGCGATGGACCCAGGCGGGGCAATCGCTGAAAGCGGCTTTCCCGACTTCCGGGAGATGGACTGGAAGCAGCTGGCGGTCTGGGGCTTCCGCACGATAGGCGTAGTCGTAGCGCAGCTGCTCATCATCGTGCTGTGGTTGTGGCCCAAGCACCGGCCCCCGCAGGCGCTTGAGGAGCATCGACGCCCGTGGGACGCGGGGGCCCCACAGCCCGGTTCAATGCCCGCGGCGGCGGTATCTACGCTGGAAGGCCACATGATATGGAGCCCGACGCTGCTGGCCTCCATCATCGAGATGTGCCAGCGCGGCACGCTGCGAATCGAGGCCGTCGGAACAAGGGTCGGCTTCCTGTACCGGCTGTCTCGGCAGGCTCCCGTACAGTATGACTGGGAGCGAACGATATGCGAAAGCATGCCCATGCCGTCGCGCGCCACAACGGTTGATGCGCTCCATGAAGCGATAATGAAGCGCGAGGATGCCATCGGCGACCAGATAGGGAACTACCTGCAGCATCGCGGCCTTTTCCATGACAATCCGGTGCGAGTCAGGAGGGAAAACGACGACGATGCAATCGGATGGGGAATGCTGGCCGGCGCCTTGATGGGCGTTGGCAGCGGGCTTTGGGCGGCTCTATGGCTGGACCAGTGGTGGGCGAACGCCCTGATCGGCGCGTTCACATGTCTCGTATATTTGCTGATGGCGCCGTCGATACGAACCGGCATGGTGCCGACAACGCAGAGGGGAGCGCATGAGATAAGTCAGTGGCTAGGCTGGAAAGAGACTCTGGCCGGATCTGCCCCGCCCTATGCCCGGAACCAAGCTGATTCCATGTTGCCCTATGCCGTGGCGCTGAATGTGGCCCAGCCATGGCTCGATGTCGCAGGCTCGGCTCCGCCGTGGTTCGGATCCGGCAGCGCATCCTCCCTGCAGGGCGCCGACCTGGACGCGGCCTATCACGGTTTCATGCACGCGCCGGAGTGGTACCTGAGCGGAAGGTCGGGCGATGCGGCGAAAGCGGCCGAGGGGGGGGGTCGTCATGAACTAGAGCTCAAGCTACTCGAATTGGAGTCGCCGGATACCGGGAAGGCCGTGCACAGGGAGACCGACGACGAAATCCAGGACATAGCCCGTGAGCCGGATTCACAGCGCAGTTCTCGGGAAAGTGCGCCGCCACCGCCATCGGGCGGGTATCAACAGTACAGGGGAGAAAGACTGATTGAGGAACCGAAGAGCGGCGGGGGCCTCTGCGGGTGCTTCATATGGGTGGTAAGCCTGGTAGGCATAGGGGTGGTGGTCTTGGTCGTCCTGTTCAGCCTCGATGTGGTCTCGCCTCGCGACAAACCGTGTCCCTTGGACTCTCCCGCGATCCCGACGCCCGCGCAGATTGCGGTGGTCGGCGACCTGTTCCGCGATGAGTGCATGAGGGTCAGTGGCACGGTCGTGTTCCAGGACGCCGACGAGCTGGTGGTGGAGATGAAACGGGGCGAGTACGTGCAGCGGGTTAACGTACGCGACCCGTCGGAGGTTCTCGAAGCAATCCCCCTAGGCCGCGTGGTGACCCTGGCTGGGCGGCTCAAGGAGGAGGACGACGGAACATACGCAGTCTACTTCGTACCGGACTATAGATCGGACCGGGGGTGGTGGCGGAACCTCCGGGACAACCTTGAAGGGTTGTTCTAGGTGGCTGTGGGTGCGGCAGGCATTGGTGATGGCTTGGTGGCAGGCTAGGAAGGCACGTTACTGCAGACTTCGTCGCGGCTCGCCTTAAGGTCTTCGATCGGAGCGACGGAACTCACATAGATGAACTGCGCCTTGGCCTCGTCCATATCTTTGGCGGTGGGGAACGTCATGAGCATGCTTGCCTCGAAGACTTCAGTGTTCCCCTGGGCCCAGCAGTCCCAGGTCTGATTGAGGATGTCCTCCTTGCTCTCGCCGCCTCCGCAGGCGGCCAAGAGTAGGATGGACGCCAAGATACACATAAGTGGAATGGCGATAAACAGAAAGGGTTGGGAGTTGATTCTCAATGTTCGTTCCTAATAGTAGTTGGCCTGCCGCCGGAAGGTCCTGCCACAGGCTCCGGCCTGCGCCCATCTATGTCACGGAAGGATGTGGAGGGAGCCGGAAGCGGCTGTGGGGCTAGGCCGGGGGGACGCGCGAGCATAGCGAGCGCGGTGGAGGCCGACCACCCCCAACATACACCCGACACGCCGAGACACCGCTCGCGTCCGACTAAAGCCACTGCTTCTGGCCGGTAACGTAGATACTCTGGAAGTCTTCATCCGACTTGGTCAGGTAGATAATGCCTTCCACCAACCCGAGTACGCCAGCCGCCATCAGAAAAGCATAGCCAACCACGTACATCAATAACCCAATGACGGCGCCAATGCCGAACATCCCCAAAGCTATGAATGCACTGCCCACAATCACAGCCAGCACTATGCCGCCGCCGCCAACTGCCAGCTGTATTATTGCGGGCTTCTTGAAGCCCAGGTAGAACTTGTGGACGCCGGCCCAGCCAAGGAATATCCCCAGCAGCCCGGCAACCACCTTGGTCTTCTCGGAGCCCATCACGCCCTCGAGAGCGCCGCCAATCCCGCCGGTGCCGGGGGCCGGCGTAGCACGGTAAATGGCTACAGCATCGCTGCCCTGCGCCTCGAAATCCACCCGCATTCCCCGGTTGGGATTGGCCTGGTCTTTCCATTCGGTCCCGACAAAATTATATCGGTTGCCGTCATCCCCTGTGATCAGTCCCGAGTTGGTTTGAGCGGAGTAATCTAATACTCGTCCATTCATTCCCTGTTCTCCTCTCCCTGCTGCGCTGCTGGGATCTGACAAGTAGTCAAAGGAGGATCGTCAACGACCTGTGCGCGCCCGGCGGGTCGGCGGAGCAGCTGCTGGAGGTGCTGACCTTCCGGCGGGCCGACGGGCGGGAGGTCTCCCTGGAGGAGTTCCCCCTGTCCCAGGGACTGAGCACGGGGGAGACGGTGCGGGCCGAGGAGATCGTCCTCCAGGCCCCCGACGGGCGGAGCGTCACCACCCTGATCAACGCCACGTCCATCCGCTCCGAGGAGGGCGAGGTCGAGTCGGTGGTCGTGACCATGCAGGACATGACGCCGATGGAGGAGTTGGAGCGGCTGCGGGCCGAGTTCCTGGGCATGGTGAGCCACGAGCTGAGGACGCCGCTGGCCGCCATCAAGGGCTCAGCCGCCACGCTGACGGAGGCGGCCTCCGACCTAGACCCCGCCGAGATGCTCCAGTTCTTTCGCATCATCGGCGAGCAGGCCGACTACATGCGCGACCTGATCGGCGACCTGCTCGACGTGGCGCGCATCGAGACGGGCGAGCTGTCGGTGGCCCCCGCGCCTGCGGACATGGCGACCCTGGTGGACGAGGCCAGGAGCAGGTTCCAGAGCGGAGGGGGCAGGAGCAACCTCCGCATCGACCTGCCCCCGGAGCTGCCGCTGGTCATGGCGGACGGGCGCCGCATCATCCAGGTGCTGAACAACCTCCTCACCAACGCGGCCGGGCACTCCCACGAGGCGTCCGCCATCGGGGTGTCCGCCGTGCGGGAGGGCTACCACGTGGCGGTCTCGGTCACGGACGAGGGCAGAGGGATAGCCGCCGAGCGGCTGCCGCACCTGTTTCGGAAGTTCTCCCGCATCGACGGCGAGGACCGGAGACGGGACATCGCGGGGTCGGGCCTGGGCCTCGCCATCTGCAAGGGGATAGTGGAGGCCCACGGGGGCCGGATATGGGCCGAGAGCGACGGGCCGGGCCTGGGGGCGCGGTTCACCTTCACCATTCCGGTGGCCCAGGGCGCCGCTATCGGGCCCACCCATCTCCCGGTGCGCTCTAGGCGGACGGAGAGAGAACGGGAGCGCATCCTCGCGGTGGACGACGACCCGCAGACGCTGCGGTACGTCCGGGACGCGCTCGCCAGGGCGGGCTACGCGCCGATCGTGACCGGCGACCCGCAGGAGGCGACGAGCCTCGTCCGGGCGAACGACCCCCACCTGGTGCTGCTGGACCTGATGCTGCCGGGGACCGACGGCATCGAGCTGATGGGGGATATCCTCGATATGGCGGACGTGCCGGTCATCTTCCTGTCGGCCTACGGCCAGGAGGAGAACATCGCCAGGGCTTTCGAGAATGGAGCCGACGACTACGTGGTCAAGCCCTTCTCGCCGACGGAGCTTGTGGCGAGGATCAAGGCGGCCCTGCGCAAGCGGGAAGCGCCCGAATGGGCCGAGCCGTCGGAACCCTACGTGTTTGGAGAGCTGACCATCGACTACGCCGAGCGCCGCGTGACGCTGGCCGGGCGTCCCGTGCAGCTGACCGCCATCGAGTACGGGCTGCTCTTCGAGCTATCGGCCAACGCCGGCCGCGTGATGACCTACGACCGGCTGCTGCAACGGGTCTGGGGCCTGCGGGGCTCCGGGGACTCGCGGCGGGTGCGCACCGCCGCGAAGCAGCTCCGCCGCAAGCTGGGCGACGACGCCAACAACCCCACCTACATCCTCAACGAACCCCGCGTCGGCTACCGGATGCCGAGGGGAGAGACGCCGGGAGCGGAGGAATCGTGAGTGCCGAGCCTGTCCTCTCCGTTCGTGGCAAGTCCTCGCCCGGCGGGTAGGGGTGAGGCCCCTAACTACACCGCCAGCTTGAACCTCAACGTAAAGGTTCTTGATTTTATCCAGTTGGGTGGGCCAGTAGTAGCCCGTATAAGTGCTCAGGCGGGCGATGACTCCCCTGGGGTGGCGGGCGCGAAGCTCGTACTCAAGATAGAACGGCACGTGAAGGCCGCCGGCGACCAGGTGACCTACGGCGTCGGGTGCGATGGCGGACTCTCCCCAGTTGTAGGCCCGGTCGGACCTGGCGGTGGGGACCGTCCACTGGAGTTCGCTCGACGAAGCTTCCCTAGTCTCAGCCTCAAGCGCCGACAGGAACCACGTGATGCCGTCTGCGTGCTTCGTCTGCCGCGCCCACGTGTCGATGCGGTGGCCGACGTGCCGCCTGCGGCCCTGGCGGTCGGTGGTGAGGGCTGTGCTCCAGATGCCTCGCGTGGTGGGGAGCTGGGCGCGGTCCCTGTGGGTGACGTAGCGAATGCCCTCGGCGGACAACGCGAAGCGGGTGTCGCCTCGTTGTCCTCGTCGCTCGACAAGGCTCCAGGTATCGACCAGGGTGCGCATCATCTGGCTTACGCGCCCCTCGGAGACGCCGAGCCAGCGGGCAAGGTGCTCACGGGGGATCATCAGGTGGTCGGTCACGAGGTCGAGCGTCCGCTTCTCCGAGGGGCTGATGCCGAAGGCCGGCGCAGCCTGCACCAGCCGCTCGGGACGGGGCAGCGAAGCCCGCTTCCGTTCCGGCGACGCGGTGCGAAGCCCTCCTCCGGGGCTGCCGTGGGCGCTCACGTCCTTCAGCGTGTGGTACGAGCTGCCGAACACCCACGAGGGTTCACACCAGAGGCGAAGGTCCCGTCTTTCGAGCCCGTCCCTGGTTTCCACGGCGACGAAGCAGTCATCGAGGTTCAAGTTTATGCAGAACCTCGTCGTCAGCCTCTCCTCCCAGACGCTCGGCGTCAGGACCAGGGTGGCATCTGGGCGTCGGGTGTAGTCGTACCCCGCGATTGCTCTCAGCCGGTCGTAGAGAGACCGGCGCCGTAGGGCCAGACCCTGGCGCACCACGCCGAAGCTGCGGCCGTCGTGGAGGGTGATGGTGGCGTCGAAGCGGCCCCTGCGGTGGAACTCCACGTGTGAACGAAGGAATCGGATGCCGGGGGACAGTGAGGCGGCGAGACGGTAGACGGCGGCCACAGCGTCCATCCGGCGGATGAGCAGCGCCAGCCACTCCCTGGACACAGGGTAGGCGCGTACGAAGTCCGAGGGCGTGTCGAAGCCGAGCATCCCGGCGGCCTGTCTGATGCCCTGGGCTGTCAGGTAGTATCGCTGGCTCGACGGAGGTGGGCGGTTCCGTGGCCCTCCCTCCCCGCGTTGCCGTGGGCCAACAGGCCGGTCAAAGCGCGGTGGACTGTCGCGTGCGGCTCCCCAAGGATGCCCGCCAGCTCCGCCGAATCAACGAATGGCATACGGCTGAGGGAATCGAGTAGCCGTTGGTCGGAAGGAGCCACGTGTCGAGCGTAGCAAAAGAGGGGCGCGCTGTGCATCCGTCACAGGGCAGTGCCGGTGTGTGGGAAGGCAGCGGACGCCGCCGAGTTCATGGCCGAGGAGCCGGTGAAGCCGAAGGGCCGGGGCCGCAAGCCTCAGCCCGCAGCCACGTCCCTGTTCGAGTGGGAGCTCGCCCTTGAGCAGGATCGGGAGCGGGAGGCGGAGCCGGTCGGCGCGGGGCGCTAGGCCCCCCTGCACGTCCATCTGTGCGGCCCTTTTCTGTTGCCCATTTTCCCGTGGGGCATTGATGCCTCTTCTTCGCCCTCTTCTGCGTCAGATGGTCCATCTGGGGAAGCGGCAGGCATGGAAGCCAATAAGAGGAGACTCACTCTGGACCTGGCCTCCACCCTTCAACGTTGGCTGAAGGTCTGGCGGTCAAGGGCGTCAGCATGCTCCGGAGCGGTCAAGCCGCCGTCGACCGGGAGGCCGCCGAAGGGAGAGGCTGATACCCCGATTCTCGGCAGCGCCATGCGCCATAGCCAACACGCGCTGGGAGCGCCTCCAGGACGATATGCTGTCCATCCCCGGCTGAGGGCGCGTGGCTTTAGCAGAAGGGCAGGCCGCCAAGGTCAGAGGAGGTCGACTGGTCTTCCAGGCTGCTTGGCACGCACCCGCTCAAGTCGTTGCCGCTGAGGTCCAGCCATACCAGGTTGGAGAGGCTGCCCAGCTCCGCCGGTATCTCCCCGCTCAACTTGTTGTTGTAGAGGCGCAGCTCTCTCAGGTTGGAGAGGCTGCCCAGCTCCGCCGGTATCTCCCCGCTCAACTCGTTGGAGCCGAGGCGCAGATCTCTCAGGTTGGAGAGGCTGCCCAGCTCCGCCGGTATCTCCCCGCTCAACTCGTTGCCGCTGAGGTCCAGCCATACCAGTTTGGAGAGGCTGCCCAGCTCCGCCGGTATCTCCCCGCTCAAGGCGTTGTTTTCGAGGACCAGATCTCTCAGGTTGGAGAGGTTGCCCAGTTCCGCCGGTATCTCCCCGCTCAAGTCGTTGCCGCTGAGGGCCAACCCATCCAGGTTGGAGAGGCTGCCCAGCTCCGGCGGTATCTCCCCGCTCAACTCGTTGTCGTAGAGATTCAGCTGTCTAACGCGCCCGTCGTCGTTGGTGTAGACGCCCTGCCATTCGCCGAGGGGAGCGTCGCTCAGCCAGTTGTTGTTATTAATCCAGTTCTCACCGTCCGTTGTGTTGTAGATGGCAACCAGCGCTTCCCGGTCCGTTTCGGCGGAGCCGGAGGCCGCGGGCGGCGCTGTGGTAGCCGCAGGTACAGGCGTATCGGTGGCAGTGGGCGCGTCCCCTGACCCTATGGTGGTAGGCGTCTGTGCGGGGGAGACCGGCGTCTCCGTTGGGGTGGACGCGGTCCGGTCGGGGCCTGTCACGCCGGACGGCTCGTCAGAGCCGCAGGCCGCGAGCGCCGCCGTAAGGGCCAGCGCAAGGACAACGCTCAACAGGGTCACGTATCTTGTCGTGCGTGTACGGGTCATTTTCTTTACCTCCCGGTCTTGACCGGCGCATATATCCACAGATTCATACGGGTATCATGGCGGAGCTTCTGATGGTGTCAAGGCTGAGACACTCTTGGCATTCCCAAATATGTGTTGGCTATTGCGCATGGCACCGCCCATCCTGAGCCTGTCTGCTTCAAACCAGCAGAGGGTCGGGAAGTCAGCCTGGTGGAGGCCGGTCTGAACCAACTTGGGATAGGTGTGGCGGTCGGAGCGGTAGCCTGGGCCGTTGGAAGCGTGGTGGCAGGCTAGGAAGGCACGTTACTGCAGGCTTCGTCGCGGCTCGCCTTCAGGTCTTCGATCGGAGCGACGGAACTCACATAGATGAACTGCGCCTTGGCTTCGTCCATATCGTTGGCGGTGGGGAACGTCATGAGCATGCTTGCCTCGAAGACTTCAGTGTTCCCCTGGGCCCAGCAGTCCCAAGTCTGATTGAGGATGTCCTCCTTGCTCTCGCCGCCTCCGCAGGCGGACAAGAGTAGGATGGACGCCAAGATACACATAAGTGGAATGACGATAGACAGAAAGGGTTGGGAGTGGATTCTCAATGTTCGTTCCTAGTAGTAGTTGGCCTGCCGCCGGAAGATCCTGCCACAGGCTCCGGCCTGCGCCCATCTATGTCACTGAGGGATGTGGAGGGAACCGGAAGCGGCTGTGGGGCTAGGCCAGAAGGACAATTTGGGGGCGACATTTGCACTAGACCGCTGTGAACGGCGGCCCCAAGCGTGGTCAGCGCAGCGGCGGCAGGGGTCGCCGGGACGCCATCGCCATTTGCCTCCAATCGGAACCAAATAGGATACACCTCCTACCGCTCAGGGAGCGAAATCAGCCCAGATCATCGCCCTTGACATTACCCGACAGCCCGGCCTTTTGTCAATATGATTGAGGGATTGGGTTCTGATGGGGTGAGCACGGACCGGGCTTAACTTCACCGGGTCGCAGCTATTGCCGGGACCAGGTTGCTTTGGCAGAGGCTTATGGCTACGCCGCCGAATACCCTGCCTGCGCCAGGCTGGCGACCCTCTCCATTGAGGCGTTGCGAGCCGCCCGTGGTACTGGCCGTCGCAAGATCAGGGCGGGCAAAGTGTGTGGGTGCAGCCCCTTCGTTGTCGACGGGCCAACCGCGAATTGCGCGCAAGAGAGCGCAATGGCTGGCGCGTTTGAAGGGTGTTTTGCCTCTGCCGAGCGCCAGCCACTTGCCTGCACAAACGAAGAGCCCATGCCGTATCAGCAGGGGCTCGGCGATTTCGTACTGTACCAGAGGGGTTGCCCGGAGGCGCCTGGCTGGGTCTCCCCACCGGGCGAAGCGGGGTAGATGGACGATTACACCGCCAAAGCGAAAGTAATGGTGAAGGTTCTTGATTTCGTCAAGTCTGGTGGGCCGGAGTGTACCGTACTGCGAACTTTCCGGTGGGAGGTTTCGCTATAGGCACCGCATTGCATATTGTGCAACGTTGGGAGGCGGTCTCAGGTAATGAGCCCCATTCTGGCGGGAAAGCTTGGTTGAAGTCGTCTCTTCCGGCATACCACTGGCCGTCTGCCTTGAGTCCACAGACTTGTCCATATCCGCTGCTCAAGGATGCGACCTAATAGCAACGGAAGGTGGTGGTGCTCGTGGGCAGTGGACCAATTCCTAATAGGGAGACACCAATCGCTGTCACGGAGAGCGTATGTCATGGGCTCGTGGAACTCCTCCAGACCGAGACCAGTTCAATCGCTGGTTCCGCCCCATGACGAACCCAGGCAGAATCTCATGCCGTTAAGCGCTAGTGCCGCCGCCGGATGCCTATGGCGACGCCTATGGCCACGAGGTTGAGCAGCACGCCTATCAGCGCCAAGACCCATGCGCTGGGAATGTTGCCGCCCTCGTCCGCCGTCACGTTTGTGGGGGACACCGTCACCCCGGCGGTTTCGTCGTCAGTGACGGTTACCGTCACGCCGGCGACGGTAACGCCGTCATACTCGTTGGCGCTCTGGGCGGCCACCACCGCGTGGGCGATGGAGGCCGTGTCGTTCACCGCGTCGTCGTCCTGCGCCGCGGCCACCCTTACCGTCTGCGCCGTGCTCCAGTTGCCCGGAGTGAAGGTCAGGGTGGCCGGAGACGCCGTCACGTCGGCGCTGCCGCTGCGGGTGACGTTGATCACCACGTCGGAGGTGGGCTGAAGGTTCAGCTTCACCGTGTAGGTTCCGCTGCCGCCCTCGGTCACCGTCACCGTGGGGGCTGACACGCTCACCCCCGGCCTCTCGCTCACGGTGATATAGAAGCGCAGGTGAACACGGTCACCGTCGGAATCGGTCGCGGTATAGGTGAACCGCGTCCTGGTGAACGTCGCCCCGGGCGTGCCGGTGATGGTGCGGTCCGAGTTGAAGCGCAGCCCCTCGGGCAGGTCTGGCGACAAGCTGTATTGCAGCCTGCCGTCGCCCCCAAGAGCGGGGGGCAGGCTCACCGTCCCTACGTCTTCGCCTACTGTGTAGACCTGGTCGTCTACCGTCCGCGAGGCGAACGTCGGACTCCGGTCGGGCGGACCCCCACCTCCAGTGGGCGGACTCCCGCCTCCGGTGGGCGGCGGCGTGTCGTCGTCAGTGACGGTTACCGTCACGCCGGCGACGGTAACGCCGTCATACTCGTTGGCGCTCTGGGCGGCCACCACCGCGTGGGCGATGGCGGCCGCGTCGTTCGCCGCGTCGGCGTCCTGGGCCGCCCGCACCCTTACCGTCTGCGCCGTGTTCCAGTTGCCCGGAGTGAAGGTCAGGGTGGCCGGAGACGCCGTCACGTCGGAGCTGCCGCTGCGGGTGACGTTGATCACCACGTCGGAGGTGGGTTGAAGGTTCAGCACCACCGTGTAGGTTGCGCTGCCGCCCTCGGCAACCGTCAGCGTGGCCGCGGACACCGTCACCCCGGCGGTCTCGTCGTCGGTGACGGTCACGGCCACCCCGGCGATGCTCACGTTGTCGTACTCGTTGGCGCTGCGGGCGGCGTCGACGGCGTGGGCGATGGAGGCCGCGTCGTTCACCGCGTCGGCGTCCTGGGCGGCAGCCACCGTCACCGTCTGCGCCGTGTCCCAGTTGGCCGGGGTGAAGGTCAGCGTGGTCTGGTTGCCGGACGTCCCCGTGTCGGTGTCCAGCGTCACGTCGGTACTGCCGGTCTTGGTGACGCTGATCACCACGTTGGAGGTGGGCTGCGTGTTCAGCCTCACCGTGTAGGAGCCGCTGCCGCCCTCGTCCACCGTCAGCGCGGTTTCGGACACGCTCACCCCGGCGGTCTCGTCGTCGGTCACGGCCACCGCCACCCCGGCGATGTTCACGGCGTCGAACTCGTCGGCGCTCCGGGAGGCCACCACCGCGTGGGTGATGGACGCCGCGTCGTCCACCGCGTCGGCGTCCTGGGCGGCAGCCACCGTCACCGTCTGCGCCGTGCTCCAGTTGGCCGTCGTGAAGGTCAGCCGCGCCGGAGACACCGTCACGTCGCTGCTGCCGCTTTTGGTGACGTTGATCACCACGTCGGAGGTGGGCTGAAGGTTCAGCTTCACCGTGTAGGTTCCGCTGCCGCCCTCGGTCACCGTCACCGTGGGGGCTGACACGCTCACCCCCGGCCTCTCGCTCACGGTGATATAGAAGCGCAGGTGAACACGGTCACCGTCGGAATCGGTCGCGGTATAGGTGAACCGCGTCCTGGTGAACGTCGCCCCGGGCGTGCCGGTGATGGTGCGGTCCGAGTTGAAGCGCAGCCCCTCGGGCAGGTCTGGCGACAAGCTGTATTGCAGCCTGCCGTCGCCCCCAAGAGCGGGGGGCAGGCTCACCGTCCCTACGTCTTCGCCTACTGTGTAGACCTGGTCGTCTACCGTCCGCGAGGCGAACGTCGGACTCCGGTCGGGCGGACCCCCACCTCCAGTGGGCGGACTCCCGCCTCCGGTGGGCGGCGGCGTGTCGTCGTCAGTGACGGTTACCGTCACGCCGGCGACGGTAACGCCGTCATACTCGTTGGCGCTCTGGGCGGCCACCACCGCGTGGGCGATGGAGGCCGTGTCGTTCACCGCGTCGTCGTCCTGCGCCGCGGCCACCCTTACCGTCTGCGCCGTGCTCCAGTTGCCCGGAGTGAAGGTCAGGGTGGCCGGAGACGCCGTCACGTCGGCGCTGCCGCTGCGGGTGACGTTGATCACCACGTCGGAGGTGGGCTGAAGGTTCAGCTTCACCGTGTAGGTTCCGCTGCCGCCCTCGGTCACCGTCACCGTGGGGGCTGACACGCTCACCCCCGGCCTCTCGCTCACGGTGATATAGAAGCGCAGGTGAACACGGTCACCGTCGGAATCGGTCGCGGTATAGGTGAACCGCGTCCTGGTGAACGTCGCCCCGGGCGTGCCGGTGATGGTGCGGTCCGAGTTGAAGCGCAGCCCCTCGGGCAGGTCTGGCGACAAGCTGTATTGCAGCCTGCCGTCGCCCCCAAGAGCGGGGGGCAGGCTCACCGTCCCTACGTCTTCGCCTACTGTGTAGACTTGGTCGTCTACCGTCCGCGAGGCGAACGTCGGACTCCGGTCGGGCGGACCCCCACCTCCAGTGGGCGGACTCCCGCCTCCGGTGGGCGGCGGCGTGTCGTCGTCAGTGACGGTTACCGTCACGCCGGCGACGGTAACGCCGTCATACTCGTTGGCGCTCTGGGCGGCCACCACCGCGTGGGCGATGGAGGCCGTGTCGTTCGCCGCGTCGGCGTCCTCGGCGGCGGCCACCCTTACCGTCTGCGCCGTGTTCCAGTTGGCCGGGGTGAAGGTCAGCGTGGCCGGAGACGCCGTCACGTCGGCGCTGCCGCTGCGGGTGACGTTGATCACCACGTCGGAGGCGGGCTGCGTGTTCAGCGTCACCGTGTAGGTTCCGCTGCCGCCCTCGGCCACCGTCAGCGTGGCCGCGGACACCGTCACCCCGGCGGTGTCGTCGTCGTCGACGGCCACCGTCACCCCGGCGATGCTCACGTTGTCGTACTCGTTGGCGCTGCGGGAGGCGTCGACGGCGTGGGAGATGGCGGCCGCGTCGTCCACCGCGTCGGCGTCCTGGGCGGCAGCCACCGTCACCGTCTGCGCCGTGCTCCAGTTGCTCGTGGTGAAGGTCAGGGTGGCCGGAGACACCGTTACGCCGGTACTGCCGCTTTTGGTTACGTTGATTACCACGTCGGAGGTGGGCTGAAGGTTCAGCACCACGGTGTAGGTTGCGCTGCCGCCCTCGGCAACCGTCAGCGTGGTTTCGGACACCGTCACCCCGGCGGTCTCGTCGTCGGTGACGGTCACGGCCACCCCGGCGATGCTCACGTTGTCGTACTCGTTGGCGCTGCGGGAGGCGTCGACGGCGTGGGAGATGGCGGCCGCGTCGTCCACCGCGTCGGCGTCCTGGGCGGCAGCCACCGTCACCGTCTGCGCCGTGCTCCAGTTGCTCGTGGTGAAGGTCAGGGTGGCCGGAGACACCGTTACGTCGGTACTGCCGCTTTTGGTTACGTTGATTACCACGTCGGAGGTGGGCTGAAGGTTCAGCACCACGGTGTAGGTTGCGCTGCCGCCCTCGGCAACCGTCAGCGTGGTTTCGGACACCGTCACCCCGGCGGTCTCGTCGTCGGTGACGGTCACGGCCACCCCGGCGATGCTCACGTTGTCGTACTCGTTGGCGCTGCGGGCGGCGTCGACGGCGTGGGCGATGGAGGCTGCGTCGTCCACCGCGTCGGCGTCCTGGGCGGCCCGCACCGTCACCGTCTGCGGCGTGCTCCAGTTGCTCGTGGTGAAGGTCAGGCTGGCCGGAGTCGCCGTCAGGTCGCTGCTGCCGCTTTTGGTTACGTTGATCACCACGTCGGAGGTGGGTTGAAGGTTCAGCACCACCGTGTAGGTTGCGCTGCCGCCCTCGGCAACCGTCAGCGTCGATTTGGACACCGTCACCCCGGCGGTCTCGTCGTCGGTGACGGTCACGGCCACCCCGGCGATGTTCACGGCGTCGAACTCGTCGGCGCTCCGGGAGGCCACCACCGCGTGGGTGATGGAGGCCGCGTCGTTCACCGCGTCGGCGTCCTGGGCGGCCCGCACCGTCACCGTCTGCGCCGCGCTCCAGTTGGCCGGGGTGAAGGTCAGCGTGGCCGGAGACACCGTTACGCCGGTACTGCCGCTTTTGGTTACGTTGATTACCACGTCGGAGGTGGGCTGAAGGTTCAGCACCACGGTGTAGGTTGCGCTGCCGCCCTCGGCAACCGTCAGCGTGGTTTCGGACACCGTCACCCCGGCGGTGTCGTCGTCGGTGACGGTCACGGCCACCCCGGCGATGGTCATGTTTGGCGCTGCGGGCGGCGTCGACGTCGTACTCGTTGGCGCTGCGGGCGGCGTCGACGGCGTGGGCGATGGCGGCCGCGTCGTTCACGCCGTCGCTGTCCTGTGCCGCCCGCACCGTCACCGTCTGCGCCGTGCTCCAGTTGCTCGTGGTGAAGGTCAGGGTGGCCGGAGACACCGTTACGCCGGTACTGCCGCTTTTGGTTACGTTGATTACCACGTCGGAGGTGGGTTGAAGGTTCAGCACCACCGTGTAGGTTGCGCTGCCGCCCTCGGCAACCGTCAGCGTGGTTTCGGACACGGTGTCGTCACCCCGGCGGTCTCGTCGTCGGTGACGGTCACGGCCACCCCGGCGATGCTCACGTTGTCGTACTCGTTGGCGCTGCGGGCGGCGTCGACGGCGTGGGCGATGGAGGCTGCGTCGTCCACCGCGTCGGCGTCCTCGGCCGCGGCCACCGTCACCGTCTTCGCCGTGCTCCAGTTGCTCGTGGTGAAGGTCAGGGTGGCCGGAGACACCGTCACGTCGGTACTGCCGCTTTTGGTGACGTTGATCACCACGTCGGAGGTGGGCTGGGCGTCCAGGACCACCGTGTAGGTTGCGCTGCCGCCCTCGGCAACCGTCAGCGTGGTTTCGGACACCGTCACCCCGGCGGTCTCGTCGTCGGTGACGGTCACCGCAAACGAGGCGATCATCACGTTGTCGTACTCGTTGGCGCTGCGGGATGTTCACGGCGTCGACGGCGTGGGCGATGGAGGCCGCGTCGTTCACCGCGTCGGCGTCCTGGGCGGCAGCCACCGTCACCGTCTGCGCCGTGTCCCAGTTGGCCGGGGAGAAGGTCAGCGTGGTCTGGTGCCGGGTCTGCCGGACGTCCCCGTGTCGGTGTCCAGCGTCACGTCGGTACTGCCGGTCCTGGTGACGCTGATCACCACGTTGGAGGTGGGCTGCGTGTTCAGCCTCACCGTGTAGGAGCCGCTACCGCCCTCGGCAACCGTCAGCGCGGTTTCGGACACGCTCACCCCGGCGGTCTCGTCGTCGGTGACGGTCACCGCCACCCCGGCGATGTTCACGGCGTCGAACTCGTCGGCGCTCCGGGAGGCCACCACCGCGTGGGTGATGGACGCCGCGTCGTCCACCGCGTCGGCGTCCTGGGCGGCAGCCACCGTCACCGTCTGCGCCGTGCTCCAGTTGGCCGTCGTGAAGGTCAGCGTGGTCTGGTTGCCGGACGTCCCCGTGTCGGTGTCCAGCGTCACGTCGCTGCTGCCGGTCCTGGTGACGCTGATCACCACGTCGGAGGTGGGCAGGGCGTCCAGGACCACCGTGTAGGCGCCGCTGCCCCCCTCGGCCACCGTCAGCGTCGATTTGGACACCGTCACCCCGGCGGTCTCGTCGTCGGTGACGGTCACGGCCACCCCGGCGATGTTCACGGCGTCGAACTCGTCGGCGCTCCGGGAGGCCACCACCGCGTGGGTGATGGAGGCCGCGTCGTCCACCGCGTCGGCGTCCTGGGCGGCAGCCACCGTCACCGTCTGCGCCGTGCTCCAGTTGGCCGTCGTGAAGGTCAGCGTGGTCTGGTTGCCGGACGTCCCCGTGTCGGTGTCCAGCGTCACGTCGGTACTGCCGGTCTTGGTGACGCTGATCACCACGTTGGAGGTGGGCTGCGTGTTCAGCCTCACCGTGTAGGAGCCGCTGCCGCCCTCGGCAACCGTCAGCGCGGTTTCGGACACCGTCACCCCGGCGGTCTCGTCGTCGGTGACGGTCACGGCCACCCCGGCGATGCTCACGTTGTCGTACTCGTTGGCGCTGCGGGAGGCGTCGACGGCGTGGGAGATGGCGGCCGCGTCGTTCACCGCGTCGGCGTCCTGGGCGGCAGCCACCGTCACCGTCTGCGCCGTGTCCCAGTTGGCCGGGGTGAAGGTCAGCGTGGTCTGGTTGCCGGACGTCCCCGTGTCGGTGTCCAGCGTCACGTCGGTACTGCCGGTCTTGGTGACGCTGATCACCACGTTGGAGGTGGGCTGCGTGTTCAGCCTCACCGTGTAGGAGCCGCTACCGCCCTCGGCCACCTCCAGCGCGGTTTCGGACACGCTCACCCCGGCGGTCTCGTCGTCGGTGACGGTCACGGCCACCCCGGCGATGCTCACGTTGTCGTACTCGTTGGCGCTGCTGGAGGCGTCGACGGCGTGGGAGATGGCGGCCGCGTCGTCCACCGCGTCGGCGTCCTGGGCGGCAGCCACCGTCACCGTCTGCGCCGTGCTCCAGTTGGCCGTCGTGAAGGTCAGCCGCGCCGGAGACACCGTCACGTCGCTGCTGCCGCTTTTGGTTACGTTGATCACCACGTCGGAGGTGGGTTGAAGGTTCAGCACCACCGTGTAGGTTGCGCTGCCGCCCTCAGCCACCGTCAGCGACGACGCGGACACCGTCACCCCGGCGGTGTCGTCGTCGGTGACGGTCACCGCCACCCCGGCGATGGTCACGGCGTCGTACTCGTTGGCGTTGCGGGAGGCGTCGACGGCGTGGGTGATGGACGCCGCGTCGTTCGCCGCGTCGGCGTCCTGGGCGGCAGCCACCGTCACCGTCTGCGCCGTGTCCCAGTTGGCCGGGGAGAAGGTCAGCGTGGTCTGGTTGCCGGACGTCCCCGTGTCGGTGTCCAGCGTCACGTCGCTGCTGCCGGTCCTGGTGACGCTGATCACCACGTCGGAGGTGGGCTGGGCGTCCAGGACCACCGTGTAGGTTGCGCTGCCGCCCTCGGCAACCGTCAGCGTGGTTTCGGACACCGTCACCCCGGCGGTCTCGTCGTCGGTGACGGTCACGGCCACCCCGGCGATGTTCACGGCGTCGAACTCGTCGGCGCTGCTGGCGGCCACCACCGCGTGGGTGATGGAGGCCGCGTCGTCCACCGCGTCGGCGTCCTGGGCGGCAGCCACCGTCACCGTCTTCGCCGTGCTCCAGTTGCTCGTGGTGAAGGTCAGGGTGGCCGGCGACACCGTCACGTCGGTACTGCCGCTTTTGGTGACGTTGATCACCACGTCGGAGGTGGGCTGGGCGTCCAGGACCACCGTGTAGGTTGCGCTGCCGCCCTCGGCAACCGTCAGCGTGGTTTCGGACACCGTCACCCCGGCGGTCTCGTCGTCGGTGACGGTCACGGCCACCCCGGCGATGCTCACGGCGTCGTACTCGTTGGCGCTCCGGGAGGCCACCACCGCGTGGGTGATGGACGCCGCGTCGTCCACCGCGTCGGCGTCCTGGGCGGCCCGCACCGTCACCGTCTGCGGCGTGCTCCAGTTGCTCGTGGTGAAGGTCAGGCTGGCCGGAGTCGCCGTCAGGTCGCTGCTGCCGCTTTTGGTTACGTTGATCACCACGTCGGAGGTGGGTTGAAGGTTCAGCACCACCGTGTAGGTTGCGCTGCCGCCCTCAGCCACCGTCAGCGACGACGCGGACACCGTCACCCCGGCGGTGTCGTCGTCGGTGACGGTCACCGCCACCCCGGCGATGGTCACGGCGTCGTACTCGTTGGCGCTGCGGGAGGCGTCGACGGCGTGGGAGATGGCGGCCGCGTCGTCCACCGCGTCGGCGTCCTGGGCGGCAGCCACCGTCACCGTCTGCGCCGTGCTCCAGTTGCTCGTGGTGAAGGTCAGGGTGGCCGGAGACACTGTCACGTCGGTACTGCCGGTCTTGGTGACGCCGATCACCACGTCGGAGGTGGGCTGGGCGTCCAGGACCACGGTGTAGGTTGCGCTGCCGCCCTCGGCAACCGTCAGCGCGGTTTCGGACACGCTCACCCCGGCGGTATCGTCGTCGGTGACGGTCACGGCCACCCCGGCGATGCTCACGTTGTCGTACTCGTTGGCGCTGCGGGAGGCGTCGACGGCGTGGGCGATGGAGGCCGTGTCGTTCACCGCGTCGTCGTCCTGCGCCGCGGCCACCCTTACCGTCTGCGCCGTGTTCCAGTTGCCCGGAGTGAAGGTCAGGGTGGCCGGAGACGCCGTCACGTCGGCGCTGCCGCTTTTGGTTACGTTGATTACCACGTCGGAGGTGGGCTGCACGTCCAGGACCACGGTGTAGGCGCCGCTGCCGCCCTCGGCCACCGTCAGCGTGGTTTCGGACACCGTCACCCCGGCGGTCTCGTCGTCGTCGACGGTCACCGTCACCCCGGCGATGGTCACGGCGTCGAACTCGTTGGCGCTCCGGGAGGCGTCGACCGCGTGGGTGATGGCGGCCGTGTCGTTCACCGCGTCGGCGTCCTGGGCGGCGGCCACCGTCACCGTCTGCGCCGTGGCCCAGTTGCTCGTGGTGAAGGTCAGGGTGGCCGGCGACACCGTCACGTCGGTACTACCGGTCTTGGTGACGCTGATCACCACGTTGGAGGTGGGCTGCGTGTTCAGCCTCACCGTGTAGGAGCCGCGGCCGCCCTCGTCCACCGTCAGCGTGGTCTCGGACACGCTCACCCCGGCGGTGTCGTCGTCGGTGACGGTCACGGCCACCCCGGCGATGGTCATGTTGTCGTACTCGTTGGCGCTGCGGGCGGCGTCGACGGCGTGGGCGATGGAGGCCGCGTCGTTCACCGCGTCGGCGTCCTGGGCGGCAGCCACCGTCACCGTCTTCGCCGTGCTCCAGTTGGCCGTCGTGAAGGTCAGGGTGGCCGGAGACACCGTTACGTCGTCACTGCCGCTTTTGGTTACGTTGATTACCACGTCGGAGGTGGGCTGCACGTCCAGGACCACGGTGTAGGCGCCGCTGCCGCCCTCGGCCACCGTCAGCGTGGTTTCGGACACCGTCACCCCGGCGGTCTCGTCGTCGTCGACGGTCACCGTCACCCCGGCGATGGTCACGGCGTCGAACTCGTTGGCGCTCCGGGAGGCGTCGACCGCGTGGGTGATGGCGGCCGTGTCGTTCACCGCGTCGGCGTCCTGGGCGGCGGCCACCGTCACCGTCTGCGCCGTGGCCCAGTTGGACGAGGAGAAGGTCAGGGTGGCCGGAGACACTGTCACGTCGGGGCTGCCGCTCCTGGTTACGCCGATCACCACGTCGGAGGTGGGCTGCGTGTTCAGCCTCACCGTGTAGGAGCCGCGGCCGCCCTCGTCCACCGTCAGCGTGGTCTCGGACACGCTCACCCCGGCGGTGTCGTCGTCGGTGACGGTCACGGCCACCCCGGCGATGGTCACGTTGTCGTACTCGTTGGCGCTGCGGGCGGCGTCGACGGCGTGGGCGATGGCGGCCGCGTCGTCCACCGCGTCGGCGTCCTGGGCCGCGGCCACCGTCACCGTCTGCGCCGTGCTCCAGTTGGCCGTCGTGAAGGTCAGCCGCGCCGGCGACACCGTCACGTCGGGGCTGCCGCGTTTGGTCACGTTGATCACCACGTCGGAGGTGGGTTGAAGGTTCAGCACCACCGTGTAGGTTGCGCTGCCGCCCTCGGCAACCGTCACCGACGACGCGGACACCGTCACCCCGGCGGTGTCGTCGTCGGTGACGGTCACCGCCACCCCGGCGATGGTCACGTTGTCGTACTCGTTGGCGCTGCGGGCGGCGTCGACGGCGTGGGCGATGGAGGCCGCGCCGTCCACCGCGTCGGCGTCCTGGGCGGCAGCTACCGTCACCGTCTGCGCCGTGTCCCAGTTGGACGGGGTGAAGGTCAGGGTGGCCGGCGACACCGTCACGTCGGTACTACCGGTCTTGGTTACGTTGATTACCACGTTGGAGGTGGGCTGCGTGTTCAGCCTCACCGTGTAGGAGCCGCGGCCGCCCTCGTCCACCGTCAGCGTGGTCTCGGACACGCTCACCCCGGCGGTGTCGTCGTCGGTGACGGTCACGGCCACCCCGGCGATGGTCATGTTGTCGTACTCGTTGGCGCTGCGGGCGGCGTCGACGGCGTGGGCGATGGAGGCCGCGTCGTTCACCGCGTCGGCGTCCTGGGCGGCAGCCACCGTCACCGTCTTCGCCGTGCTCCAGTTGGCCGTCGTGAAGGTCAGGGTGGCCGGAGACACCGTTACGTCGTCACTGCCGCTTTTGGTTACGTTGATTACCACGTCGGAGGTGGGCTGCACGTCCAGGACCACGGTGTAGGCGCCGCTGCCGCCCTCGGCCACCGTCAGCGTGGTTTCGGACACCGTCACCCCGGCGGTCTCGTCGTCGTCGACGGTCACCGTCACCCCGGCGATGGTCACGGCGTCGAACTCGTTGGCGCTCCGGGAGGCGTCGACCGCGTGGGTGATGGCGGCCGTGTCGTTCACCGCGTCGGCGTCCTGGGCGGCGGCCACCGTCACCGTCTGCGCCGTGGCCCAGTTGGACGAGGAGAAGGTCAGGGTGGCCGGAGACACTGTCACGTCGGGGCTGCCGCTCCTGGTTACGCCGATCACCACGTCGGAGGTGGGCTGCGTGTTCAGCCTCACCGTGTAGGAGCCGCGGCCGCCCTCGTCCACCGTCAGCGTGGTCTCGGACACGCTCACCCCGGCGGTGTCGTCGTCGGTGACGGTCACGGCCACCCCGGCGATGGTCACGTTGTCGTACTCGTTGGCGCTGCGGGCGGCGTCGACGGCGTGGGCGATGGCGGCCGCGTCGTCCACCGCGTCGGCGTCCTGGGCCGCGGCCACCGTCACCGTCTGCGCCGTGCTCCAGTTGGCCGTCGTGAAGGTCAGCCGCGCCGGCGACACCGTCACGTCGGGGCTGCCGCGTTTGGTCACGTTGATCACCACGTCGGAGGTGGGTTGAAGGTTCAGCACCACCGTGTAGGTTGCGCTGCCGCCCTCGGCAACCGTCACCGACGACGCGGACACCGTCACCCCGGCGGTGTCGTCGTCGGTGACGGTCACCGCCACCCCGGCGATGGTCACGTTGTCGTACTCGTTGGCGCTGCGGGCGGCGTCGACGGCGTGGGCGATGGAGGCCGCGCCGTCCACCGCGTCGGCGTCCTGGGCGGCAGCTACCGTCACCGTCTGCGCCGTGTCCCAGTTGGACGGGGTGAAGGTCAGCGTGGTCTGGTTGCCGGACGTCCCCGTGTCGGTGTCCAGCGTCACGTCGGAGCTGCCGGTCTTGGTGACGCCGATCACCACGTCGGAGGCGGGCTGGGCGTCCAGGACCACCGTGTAGGTTGCGCTGCCGCCCTCGGCAACCGTCAGCGTGGTTTCGGACACCGTCACCCCGGCGGTCTCGTCGTCGGTGACGGTCACGGCAAACGAGACGATCATCACGCTGTCGTACTCGTCGGCGCTTTCGGCGGCCACCACCTCGTGGGTGATGGAGGCCATGTCGTTCACCGCGTCGTCGTCCGCTGCGCTCACCACCCACACTCGCTGCACCGTGCTCCAGTTGCTCGGGGTGAAGGTGAGCGTGTTCTGGTTGCGGGGCGTCCTTCGGTCGGTGTCCACCGTCACGTCGGAACTGCCGGTGGAGGCGACCAGGATCACCACGTCGGAGCTGGGTTGGGCGTCCAGCTTCACGTTGTAGGCGTTCGCGGTGTCCTCAAACGTATTGTAACTCGTGGGGTAGACCGTCACCCCGGCGGTGTCGTCGTCGTCGACGGTCACCGTCACCCCGGCCACGGTGACTAGGTCGAACTCGTTGGCGCTGCGGGCGGCCACCACCGCGTGGCTGATGGACGCCATGTCGTTCACCGCGTCGGCGTCCTGGGCGGCAGCCACCGTCACCGTCTGCGCCGTGTCCCAGTTGGACGGCGTGAAGGTCAGCGTGGCCGGCGACACCGTTACGTCGGGACTGCCGCTTTTGGTTACGCTTATCACTACGTCGGAGCTGGGTTGCACGTCCAGGACCACCGTGTAGGCGCCGCTGTCGCCCTCCGGCGCCGTCACCGAAATGACGGACACGGTCACCCCGGCGGTGTCGTCGTCGGTGACGGTCACGGCCACCCCGGCGATGGTCACGGCGTCGAACTCGTTGGCGCTGCGGGCGGCGTCGACGGCGTGGGCGATGGAGGCTGCGTCGTTCACCGCGTCGGCGTCCTGGGCCGCGGCCACCGTCACCGTCTTCGCCGTGCTCCAGTTGGACGGCGTGAAGGTCAGGGTGGCCGGCGACACCGTCACGTCCGAATTGTCGCTGCTCACCGTGATCACCACGTCGGAGGCGGGCTGGGCGTCCAGGACCACCGTGTAGGTGGAACTGTTGCCCTCCGTAATCGTCAGCGTGGTCTCGGACACCGTCGCCCCGGCGTCGTTGTCGGTGACGGTCACCGCCACCGAGCCGATGGTCACGGCGTCGTACTCGTTGGCGCTGCTGGCGGCCACCACCGCGTGGGCGATGGAGGCCGCGTCGTTCACCGCGTCGGCGTCCTGGGCGGCGGACACCCTTACCGTCTGCGCCGTGCTCCAGTTGGCCCGGGTGAAGGTCAGGGTGGCCGGAGACACCGTCACGTCGGGGCTGCCGGTCCTGGTTACGCTGATCACCACGTCGGAGGCGGGCTGAAGGTTCAGCCTCACCGTGTAGGAGCCGCTGCCGCCCTCGTCCACCGTCAGCGTCGATTTGGACACCGTCACCCCGGCGGTCTCGTCGTCGGTGACGGTCACGGCCACCCCGGCGATGGTCACGGCGTCGAACTCGTCGGCGCTCCGGGAGGCCACCACCGCGTGGGTGATGGAGGCCGCGTCGTTCACCGCGTCGGCGTCCTGGGCGGCAGCCACCGTCACCGTCTGCGCCGTGTCCCAGTTGGCCGGGGTGAAGGTCAGCGTGGTCTGGTTGCCGGACGTCCCCGTGTCGGTGTCCAGCGTCACGTCGCTGCTGCCGGTCCTGGTGACGCTGATCACCACGTCGGAGGTGGGCAGGGCGTCCAGGACCACCGTGTAGGCGCCGCTGCCCCCCTCGGCCACCGTCAGCGTCGATTTGGACACCGTCACCCCGGCGGTCTCGTCGTCGGTGACGGTCACGGCCACCCCGGCGATGTTCACGGCGTCGAACTCGTCGGCGCTCCGGGAGGCCACCACCGCGTGGGTGATGGAGGCCGCGTCGTTCACCGCGTCGGCGTCCTGGGCGGCAGCCACCGTCACCGTCTGCGCCGTGCTCCAGTTGCTCGTCGTGAAGGTCAGGGTGGCCGGCGACACCGTCACGTCGGTACTACCGGTCTTGGTGACGCTGATCACCACGTTGGAGGTGGGCTGCGTGTTCAGCCTCACCGTGTAGGAGCCGCGGCCGCCCTCGTCCACCGTCAGCGTGGTCTCGGACACGCTCACCCCGGCGGTGTCGTCGTCGGTGACGGTCACGGCCACCCCGGCGATGGTCATGTTGTCGTACTCGTTGGCGCTCCGGGAGGCGTCGACGGCGTGGGCGATGGAGGCCGCGTCGTTCACCGCGTCGGCGTCCTGGGCGGCAGCCACCGTCACCGTCTGCGCCGTGCTCCAGTTGGCCGTCGTGAAGGTCAGGGTGGCCGGAGACACCGTTACGTCGTCACTGCCGCTTTTGGTTACGTTGATTACCACGTCGGAGGTGGGCTGCACGTCCAGGACCACGGTGTAGGCGCCGCTGCCGCCCTCGGCCACCGTCAGCGTGGTTTCGGACACCGTCACCCCGGCGGTCTCGTCGTCGGTGACGGTCACGGCCACCCCGGCGATGCTCACGGCGTCGTACTCGTCGGCGCTCCGGGAGGCCACCACCGCGTGGGTGATGGACGCCGTGTCGTTCGCTGCGTCGGCGTCCTGGGCGGCCCGCACCGTCACCGTCTGCGGCGTGCTCCAGTTGCTCGTGGTGAAGGTCAGGCTGGCCGGAGTCGCCGTCAGGTCGTCACTGCCGCTTTTGGTGACGTTGATCACCACGTCGGAGGTGGGCTGCCTGTTCAGCACCACGGTGTAGGTGCGGTTGCCACCCTCGAGCACCGTCAGCGTGGTTTCGGGCAGCGTTACCCCTACAACTTCGTCGTCGACGACGATCACCTCCACCACGTTGCTGTATGTCGTGTTGTTGTTGTACGGTCTGCATCTGCTGGCGCACGATATAAAGTAGGAGATCTGGGCCGCGCTGATCCTCGTGTCGGCGTCCTGGGCGGCGGACAACGTCACCGTCTGCGCCGTGCTCCAGTTGGACGGCGTGAAGTCCAGCCGACTCGGCGTCCGTGACACGTTCCCGTCGGAGATGAGAGTAATCCAGACCCTCACCCTCGCCTCGGGCTGCGCGTCCAGGACCACGGTGTAGGTTGCGCTGCCGCCCTCGGCCACCGACAGCCTGGACACGGAGCTTCTCACCCCGGCGGTGCCGATTTCGTCGTCGACGACGGTCACCCTCACCCGGGCGATGGTCACGCTGTCGTACTCGTCGGCGCTTTGGGCGGCCACCACCGCGTGGGTGATGGCGGCCTTGTCGTTCGCCGCGTCGGCGTCCTGGTCCGCGGCCACCGTCACCGTCTGCGCCGTGCTCCAGTTGCTCGGGGTGAAGGTCAGCGTGTTCTGGCTGCCGGACGTCGCCGCGTCGGTGTCCACCGTCACGTCGGAATTGTTGCTGGTCACCGCGATCACCACGTCGGAGGCGGGCTGGGCGTTCAGCGCCACGGTGTAGGTGTTGCTGCCGCCCTCGTCCATCCTCATCCTGGGCCTGGACACCGTCACCCCGGCGGTCTCGTCGTCGTCGACGGTCACCGCCACCCCGGCGATGGTCGCGGTGTCGTACTCGTCGGCGCTTTCGGCGGGCGCCACCGCGTGGGTGATGGACGCCGCGTCGTCCGCCGCGTCGGCGTCGTGGGCGGCGGCCACTGTCACCGTCTGCGCCGTGTCCCAGTTGTCCCCGGTGAAGGTCAGGGTGGCCGGCGACACCGTTACGTCGGAGCTGCCGCTCTTGGTTACGTTGATCACCACGTCGGAGGTGGGCTGGGCGTCCAGGACCACCGTGTAGGTGGCGCTGCCGCCCTCGGCCACGGTCAGCGTGGTTTCGGACACCGTCACGCCGGCGGTATCGTCGTCGGTGACGGTCACGGCCACCCCGGCGGCGGCCAAGCCGCTGTACGGGCCGGACGCGTTGTCGGACGACACGGTGTAGCGTAGCTGGGCTTTGTCGTTCACCGCGTCGGCGTCGTGGGCGGCGGCCACCGTCACCGTCTGCGGTGTGCTCCAGTTGGCCGGGGTGAAGGTCAGCCTGTCCTGGTTGCCGGACGTCGCGGCGTCGGTGTCCGCCGTCACGTCCGGGTTGTCGTCGGCGATGATAATCGCCACGTTGGCGGAGGGCTGGGTGGTCAGCGCCACGGTGTAGGTGGCGCTGCCGCCCTCGGCCACCACCAGCGTGGATTCGGAGTTTGTCACGCCCGCGTCGTCATCGGCGACGGTCACCGCCACCCCGGCGATGGTCGCGGTGTCGTACTCGTCGGCGCTTTCGGCGGGCACCACCGCGTGGGCGATGGAGGCCGTGTCGTTCACCGCGTCGGCGTCGTGGGCGGCGGACACCGTCACCGTCTGCGCCGTGCTCCAGTTGCTCGAGGTGAAGGTCAGCCGCGCCGGAGACACGGTCACGTCCGTATTGCCGCTGGCGGTGACGCTGATCACCACGTCGGAGGAGGGCTGGGGGTCCAGTTTCACCGTGTAGGTGTTGCTGGCGCCCTCGACCACTGTCAGCGTGGTTTCGGACACCGCCACCGCGGCGGTCTCGTCGTCGATGACGGTCACGGCCACCCCGGCGGCGAGCACGCTGTTGTACGGGCCGGACCTGTCGGTCGTATAGCTTACCGCGTGGCCCAGCTGGGCTTGGTCGTCCGCGGCGTCGGCGTCCTGGGCGGCGGACACCTTCACCGTCTGCGGCGTGTTCCAGTTGCCCGGGGTGAAGAGCATGAAGACCTGGGCGCCTGCCCTACCCGCATCGGCGTCCACCCCCACGTCCAGGTTGTTGAGGTCAATGCGAATCAGCACGTCGGCGGCGGGCTGGGCATCCAGGACCACCGTGTAGGTGGCGCTGCCGCCCTCGGTCACCGTCAGCGTGGTTTCGGACACCGTCACCCCGGCGGTGTCGTCGTCGGTGACGGTCACGGCCACCCCGACGGCGACCACGCGGCTGTACGGGCCGCCGGACCTGTCGCGATAGTCTACAGCGTGGCTCAGCTGGGCTTTGTCGTCCACCGCGTCGGCGTCCTGGGCGGCGGACACCATCACCGTCTGCGGCGTGTTCCAGTTGCTCGGGGTGAAGAACATGCCGGGCTGGAGGCCTGGTATCGTCGCGTTGGCGTCCACCTTCACGTCTTGGTTGTTGTTGTCAATGCGAATCAGCACGGCGGCGGCGGGCTGAGCGTCCAGGACCACCGTGTAGGTGGCGCTGGCGCCCTCGTCCAACGTCAGCGTGCTTTCGGACACGGTCACCCCGGCGGTGTCGTCGTCGGTCACGGTCACCACCACCCCGGCGATGGTCGCCGCGTCGTACTCGTCGGCGCTTTCGGCGGCCACCACCGCGTGGGCGATGGAGGCCGTGTCGTTCACCGCGTCGGCGTCGTCGGCCGCGGCCACCGTCACCGTCTGCGCCGTGCTCCAGTTGGCCCGGGTGAAGGTCAGCGTGGTCTGGTTGCCGGACGCCGCCGCGTCGGTGTCCAGCGTCACGTCGGAATTGTTGCTGGTCACCTCGATTACCACATCGGAGGCGGGCTGGCCGTCCAGGACCACGGTGTAGGTGGCGCTGGCGCCCTCGGCGACTGTCAGCGCGGTCTCGGACACGCTCACCCCGATCTGAGCCGCCGCAACCGGGGCGTCCGTTTTCTGTTGCGCATTCTTGCCCGATCCTTGGCTGTCGGTGTAAGCCGCCGTGGCTCGCAGGTAGCTGCCAACGTCGGCGGCAACCGGTCGGTACGTGGACGACGTTGCGCCGGCAATAGCGGTCCACGTAGTTTGGTCCGAGGATTTACTCCAGGTCCAACCTATGCTGGAAACACCCCCGTCGGGGTCGGTGATACTGGCCGTCAGGTCTATGCCAACGACGGGTGCTTGGGACGACAGGGTTATCGCGCCCGCATCGTCCTCGTTGGTTACTGTGATGGTCAGTGTTACTTTGCTGCTCAAGCTATTGGGGTCGGTGGCGATAACATCGACCTGGTACGAGGATTTGGTCTCGTAGTCCAGGGGCGCGTTGGCCCGCAATTCCCCGACGGCAGTATCTTTTATGTTGAAGGAGGCGGCGTCGGTCCCGCCCAGGGAGTAGGTGATCGCCTCGCCGTTCGGCTCTTCGGCCGCAACAGTGGCGACGATGGTGGTGATATCGGCGTTCTCCGGCGTATCCCAGGTGGTGTCGGTATTGACTGGGAACCGGGGAGCCACCTGGGGAGTGACCAGCAGGATCTTGTCCTCGCCGTTGTCCTCGGAGGTGGAGACATACAGGGCGCCATCCGGCCCCATCATCGGGGTGCGGAGTCGGCCATAGACGTTTTTGAGTTTGCTGACGCTGATCTCGCTCAACAGGTCGCCGGACGGACTGAACTCAAGGACGCGCAATGTCTTGTCCTTGAGGGACGCCACCGCCAGCCGGCCGTCCCACGGGCCCCACCAGGCGCCCTCCAGGAAGATGCCGCCGCTGGCGGCCAGGGATTTGTTCCCCGAGGCCCACTTGGCCTCGATGGCGCTGGGGAATTTCTCCAGGTCGGTCATGGGTGTTGACTCGTTGTACCCGGGCGCCGGGTCCCAGCCGTAATTGCCGCCGGCGGTCAACAGATTGATCTCGTCGTCAAAGGCCGGGCCGTGCTCCACCGACCACATCTGGCCGCTGCTGCCGGGGCGCAGGGCCAGGCCCTGGGGGTTGCGGTGGCCGTAGGTGTAAATCAGCGGCGAATTGGGGGCAGAGAATGGGTTGCCCGGCGCCCCGGCGCCAGTCGATGCAACTACCCGCAGCACCTTGCCGCCAAGGTTGGTCAGGCTCTGGGGCGCCGATCCGGTTGTCGCATCCCCGGTAGCAATCCAAAGATAGCCGTCCGGCCCGAAGCGCAGCCGGCAGCCGGAATGCTTGCCGGAATGGTTTCTACTGCTGCCAGGTATCCCATCGACCAAGGGGTCGGCGACCCGGGTGGCCTCCGTATATCCGGCGTTCATGGTCCAGGCAATTACCTGCACCTTGTCCCCGGTATGGCCCTGGCACGTATAGAACCGCCGGTTGGTGGCGAAGCCCGGATCGACGACTATCGCCATAAACCCGATTTCTGATGCGACCATCACATCACTGAGGTCAGCGGTGACATTCCGCACCGTTCCGTCGGCGAGGCGGACGCTCAGCTTGCGGGCGCGTTCGGTGAACAGCATCGTCCCGTCGGGCGCAAAGGCGATTCCCCAGGGGATGCTCAGGCCGGAGACCAGCTGTTCCACATGAATCTGCGGCGCCGCCGCTTTGGCAGCCACACGCTGGGAGACACCTACCGCGCTCTTGCCGAGTCCGTGCCCGTCCACATAACTCACGGTGGCCTGCAAGTAGAAATTCAGGTCGGCGGCTTGAACTTCGTAGGAGCTAGGGTAAGGCGCACTATTTTGAACGGTCGACCAGTCTGGTGTCCCGTCCCTGGACTTCAGCCAGCCCCAGATACCTGAGCCAACCACAACTCCGTCCGGATCGCTCACCCTGGCCCGGAGCACCTCGCCGACCCGTGGCTGGGCGGGAGACAGGATGACCGTTCCGGGCTCGTCCACGTTGGTTACGCTGATGGTCACGTCAATAGTGGCGTCGATGGCCGTGTCGGCGTTGCCAGTGGCATCCTTCCGGTCGCTGGCCGACACCGTTACGCTGTAGGAGTTCTTGCCCTCAAAATTGAGGGCGGCCAGCGTCTGCAACTGGCCGGTGGAGGGGACAATGGTGAAGGACGCGGCATCGTCGCCGCCCAGGGTGTAGGTCAACGCATCGTTGTCCGCGTCCGTGGCCCCAACCGGCGCGCCGATGTTTGCGCCGGCGGCGGTGTTCTCGGCCACCGATCGGGCGCCGTCCTCGCTGGACGGGAACGCCGGTTGGCTGTTGGCCGCTTGCGCAGTAGCGCTGCTCAAGGTGAGGAAGGCCAAAAGTAAGGCGCATATCGCCGACAGGATTCGCTGCCGGCGGTGCAGTTTAGCGAACATCATATCGTTTATGCGTGCGGGAAGACTGGAATCATCGTCTCCAATCTAAGATTTCAGTTGTCCAGGACGCGTTGACCCCAAATCCACCACCTGATAAATAAGAGAATGCCTAACTGTAGCCAGTTTCACAGGAGGTGCAACCGTCATGAGCCAGGGAGCTTTGCCGTTCCAGTATGCGGAAGGCTGACCGTCTCCACCTTGCCTACTCTTCACCGGTACAGCCTGCCCTCCACCCACCGGCGCACCTTCCTCGAACACATGCTCAACAGGAGCTCCAGACTGTAAGGCGGCTGTATTATCATCGGCGGTCCCACTCTCTCCATCAGTTTACTGCGGTGAGCAAGCGTTCCGCACACCCCGGGCCTTGAGGCGGCGGATCACCCGGTCAATGCTCTTGGCAGAGAGGGACACCCCCTCCTGGGCCAGCAGCGCCCGCAGCTTCTTCCGCCCCAATCGGGGATACTCCTCTCGCACCGCCTGGATGCGCTGCACCACGTACAGCGGTATCTGGGGCTGGCGCATTCGCTTGGGTCGCCGACTCCCAGGCTCCAATCCCGCCAGACCGAAGGCGTCGTAGGCCCGCGCCCAGCGGCTGATGCTGTCGGGACTGAACCCGAAGTGCCGCGCCGTCAACCGCACCCTCCGCCCATTGTCGACGTACCACAAGACGGCCTTCTCGCGGCGTTTGGCTTCTGCACTGGGCTCCGCCGGGAGCCGTGCCAACGCCGCCACTCTCGGCATGATGGCCCCATAGCTGCTCATATGGACTCCAGCATACCGTCCACTCATCTCTCGTGCTGGTGTCCGATATGTGCCTGACCCTCTTCAGGGCGCGGTCGCTGGCGGTCCGGCAGTACGGCGCATGCTCACGCTTTTGAGCGCGGCGATGATCTTCAGCCGACGTTAAAAGGTGGGGGCCAGGTCCAGCGTGAGTCTCTCCTTCTTGACCTCCATTGTCAATCCCTCCTCAGGATGGTTTTTTCACTTCTTAGACTATGGTAAACACGGAAAGAATTCAATACGCGGTCGAAAAAGGGCAACAAAAAAGGCCCGCATACATGGACGAGCAGGGGAGGCTATCGTATTCAAACGATGGCCTCCCCTGTGTCTTAGCGGTCTAGCGTCCCGCGCCGACCGGCTCCTCCTCTCTTTCCTGCTCCATTTCCAGCGCCCACTCGAACAGGGACATGGCTGCGGGCTGAGGCTTGCGGCTCCGGCCCTTGGGCTTCACCGGCTCCTCGGCCATGAACTCCGCCCAGGAGAACAGCGACTGCTGCGGCTCCGGGGCCTCGTCACTGTGGCCGTTCCCGTTGGCGTGGTGCCCGGTGTCCAGGACCAGCTCGACCGTCGGCCCGATGCCGCCTGCGTGGTGGCCGTTGCCGTTGACCGCGACGGCCTCCGGCTCGACCTCGACGACCTTCCAGTCGTCGTCCACCAGGTACTCCTCGGCGCTGGCCTCGGCGTCCCTGGCCTGGGCGAAGACGGACTCCACCGTCTCCGTCTCGTTCTCCTCCTCGTCGCCGCTGACGATCTTCCTCGCCAACGCCATCATTATGTCGTCGCCGTCGTCGCCGTAGGCGGCCAGCCCGTCCTCCGGCAGCTCGCCCTCCACCGCCAGGGAGCTCTGCATCTTCTTCGCCACCAGCTTCAGCGCGTCGGCCTGGAGCGTGTTCCGGTAGGACATGAACACCACCTTCACCGGGCGGGTCTGCCCGATGCGCCACGACCGCCGCGACGCCTGCCGGACCACGTACACGCTATAATCCGTTTCGTCCCAAACGATAGTCGGGAAGTCGATGAGGTCGAGGCCGGTCTGCACCAGCCTGGGGTGGCAGATGAGGACGTCGATGCCCTCCTGCACCCTGTCGGCCACCCACGCCTCACGGCGGTTCGGGGCCACCGCGTCGGCCTTCATCACCGCCACCCTGAACCCGTGCCGGGTGAGGATGTCGTCCATCCGCCCCGTGATGTCCCTGGTCCCCGTATGGGTGACGTAGACCAGCACCCGCCTTCCCTCCAACCGCTCGGCGGCCACCAGGTCGATGAGCGCCTTCTCCTTCGGGTAGAGCTTCTCCTCGGACAGGGGCGGCACCTGCACGATGACGTCCCCGCTCCGGGGGTCGAAGACCGTCTCCCCCCTGGTGCAGCCATCCGGGTAGGCGAGGAGGGTCTGGAGGTAGGTCGCCAGCAGCCGCTTGGAGCCGCTCTTGAGGGCGGCCGCCAGCTCCTTCCGCAGCTCCTCGAATACGGTGTTGTAGGCCGTACGCTGGGAGTAGCCGGTCGCGTCCTCCTCCGAGTCCATCGAGGACACGAGGATCTTCTCCTCGTAGTCCGGCAGGCCGGAGGCAACGTCCGCCAGTCTGAGGAAGACCGTGTTGCCTATGATGTGGAAGAGGGCGCTGGGAACGAGGCCCGGCCTCTCCCTGACCACCTTGCGGTACTTGCGCCGCCTGCTGTTGCGCCCGTCCTCCACCGCGTCGTCGTCGGGCTTGCCGACGGTGATCTCCTCGAAGCCGTACCGTTGTATCCAGCGGTGCTCGTCGGAGCGCCCGAACTCCGTGCGAATCTCCGGGGAGAACCGATAGAGCAGGTGGAAGATGGTCGAGGAGTACCCGCCGAGCAGCGTGCCGGTCAGGCTGAGGGACTTGCCGCACACGTCGGCGAGGATGCCGGCGGCGATGCCCTGGGCCGAGCCACGCCCCTTGAACTCATGTACCTCGTCGCCGATCAGCAGGTCGAAGAAGCCCTTCATCCTGTGCTTGATGTAGTCGGCCAGCGGGTAGCGGGCCGGGCCGGACCTGTCCGCCTGCCAGAGGGGAGAGCCGCAGCCGGCGCAGGTGTGCTTTCTGCGGTTCAGGTCGGCGTCGGTCAGGGGCACGCCGTCCTTGTCCACGATCTGCGCCGTGCAGTCGGGGCAGCAGGGAACCCGGAACGGCTCCCCAGTCTCCTCCTCCCGCAGGAGCCTTCCCTTCGAGACGGCCCACCGCTGTATGACGGCGGGCATCCAGCGGTAGGACAGCTTGGCCTTCTCCCGGCTCATCACCGCGAAGAGGGGGCCGGAGCCGACGGAGAGGCGGAGCCGCTCCAGGTCGGTGATGGACTCGACGATGGCGGCGCGGACGCCGGGCACCGTCTGCTCGATCTCCCGCTTCCACTTGGGGACCAGGTGGGGCGGGCAGATGACGAGAATCCGCTCGAAGCCCGCCATGTATGCCGCCGCCGCGCCGATAAAGGTCTTGCCGGTGCCCATTTCGCCGACGACCGTGGTGCCCCGGTGGGCCTTCAGGGAGAGGGCCGCTCCCCTGATGGCGTCGGCCTGCGCCCCCAGGGGCTTGCGGAGCAGCCTGGGGATCGTGCCACCGTTCTCCGAGGGCCGGTAGAGCGGCGGGTAGGACTCCACCACCCTTCGCGCTATGGCGTCCTTGAACTTGTCGATGAAACCTCCGAGGTTCATGTCGTGTCGTCCTCCTTTTCGTGGTAGTTAGAGGACGACGCCGGAACCCGGACGCACGTCTCCATCAGTCGCCGCCGCAAGGCGGAGAGCGACGGGAGACGGACTGCGCCGCCCCAGCGGGGGCGGTCGGGTTCCGGCAACGCCCCCAGGCGAATGCTTGAACGTGCGAAGGACCGCCGGTGGCGGGACTCGCGTATGCGGCCCGGTGCGGGCCGTCCCAGGCTGCTCCGAGGCAGCCGCCCATCATGCGGTGTGTCATGGAGCCCTACGCAGCTGCCGTCTCCGGCTGCTTCAGCATGGCGGAGTAGCCCCGCTCGACTACGTGCGTCACCGAGACCCGGCCCATGCCGTCGTACCCGGCGCGGTAGGCGTACTCCGCCTTCGCGCCCCAGGGCACCCGGCCGCCGACTCTGACGGTGCCGCCGCCGGACTTGGCGCCGCGCCCAGGCCCACCGGCGCCGCGAACGACCATCCCGCTCCGCTCGCCCTTCCGCCAGCCCAGCACCTTCACCTCGGCGGGCATGACGCGCTCCGCCGTCGTCGGCTGGAACAGGACGCCGTGCAGCTTCTTCAGCACCACCGGCGACGGGTTGTTCCTGCCGTTCATGATCTGGGAGAGGTTGGCGGAGCTGATGCCCGCTCGCCGGGCGACCTCGTTCTGGCTGAAGCCGTGGGCGTTCATCCGGTCCCACACGGCCTCCCGGTCGATGCAGGCTGGCTGCGCGGGCGCGACCTTCACCGGGGCCTCCAGCGCCGACGCGACCCGCGCCTGGACCTTCACACCCATGTTGCTATGACCCCGCGCCACCATTGACATGTAGCCGTAGGAGACCCCCACGCGGTCGGCCAGGTCCCGCAGGCTCATGCCCAGCTCCCTGGCCCGCTCCCGGATGTAGCTGCTCTCTCCGGCCACGACGACGCCCTGGCGGTTGGCGCACTTGGCGGGCGCGACCTTCGCCGGACCGTGCAACGTCGACTCGACCCTGGCCTGGACCTTGACGCCCATGCTCTGGCGGCCACGGGCAACCTGCGTCATGTAGCTGTAGGACACGCCAACGCGGTCGGCCAGGTCATGCATGGTCATGCCCAGGGTGCGTGCGCGCTCCCTGATGAAGCTGCTCTCGCCGGTCACCACGCCGCCCTGGCGGTAGACGATCCCCTGTCCGGGGACCTCTCCCAAGACCGCCATGGCCTTCTCCCGCATCTTCGGAGTCCACGGCCTTTTCCCGTTCGCAATCTGCGAAAGGTAGCCAACGGACACGTCCATCAGCGCCGCAAGCTCCTTCATGGTGATCCCGCGCCGCCTCGCCGCAGCCCTGAGCTCGCTCTCGGTCCCCGCATCAGGTGCGGGGCAGGCTCTGTCAATGCTCGTAGTCGTCATGTCGCTTCCTCCTGTAATGAAGAAGCGGGACCGCCCCCTTGTCGGAGACAGTCCCGCTCGAATCCGTGTCCCGATGGTCGGGACTGTCTCCTTGGGTGGCGTTGTTGCCGTGGCGAATGGCCGGTGCGGCATCCCGGAATCAAGTCCGGGGCGGCCTCTGTGCAAGGCCGTGTGCGGGGCAAGCCCCCGGAATCAAGTCCGGGGCAGGCTCCGTCGTGCATAGGGCACAGGTCCCACCCCCAACCGGAGTCGAGGAGAAGACCTGTGCGACGCGTGTGGGATTGGGGGAAGAGGGGTGGAAGCCCGCAGGGGAGCGGGCGGAGGAGGCAGCGACCCCCGTGCGGGCGCAAGCAGCCGCAAGAAGGAGGCGCCCCAGGGTCCAAGCAGGGCACTGGAGCGCCCCGTTTGCCTCACGAGTCGTCAACCGTTGCTTGCGCTACGCCAGCGCCGGGCCAGTCTCCGGTCAGGGCCGAGGGCAAGCCTTCGCCAGGGGCCGGAGCCCCCGGAGGCTGCGCCCCGAGACGACCTTGCCGGGCGGCCACCGCATCCCCAGGACCGCCGCGACCTCCAGCGTCCCGCCGTTTCCGGTGGGCATCAGGGCGGCGGCCTGTCCCGCGCCCTGGCTGTAGACGAGGACGTCCCGGTCCCCGAACCGCCGCTTCACCAGGTCAGTCCACTCGGCGTAGGCCCACCTAGCCTGGTGCGGCCCAGCCTTCGTTGTGGCGGTGCCGGCGAGGACCGCCAGCGCACCGTCCACATCTCCCGCCTGCCTGAGCCGCCGCGCCTCGTGGACGCTCTTGGCCACGCTCGCTGTCTCCGTCGCCGATGCCGTCTCCGGCTCCTGCTCCTTGAACAGCGCCGCAATGAGCCGGTCGACCAGCTCTTCGAGGCTGCGCCTAGGCCGAGCTTCCGTCATCGTCCGATTGCCAGTTGCAAATGTTGCCGTCGTCATCACGACCTCCTTCATGTTGTGTTGCCTTTGGATTGCGCCCGCTTGCGGGCAAAGAAGAAGGGCCGTCCCCGGATGGAGACGACCCTTGCGTGTTGGGATGGGTATGAGGGAGCCGGAGGACCTGTCGTCAGCGGCGACGGACCCTCCCTACCGGACGCCGAGGCATGAACCGCCGGAGCAGCAGCGCCCCAGTGCCCAGCCCGACGAGGTTCAGGACGAAGAGCTCCACGTCGCCGGTGATAAGCGGCGCCGCTACGACCAGGGCGACCACCGTCAGCGCCCAGACCCGCTGTCGCTTCCACCAAGGCCGCTTCTCGGGGGCCTTGGCTGCCGCGTCGCGCACCGGTTCGTAGGCCGTCCAGATGGGCAGCCCGATGAGCGCCTCAAGTTCGGTTATCACCACGCCGGCCGAGCAGCCCCCGGTGTGGCAGTGCACGTCGATGCCGTTGCCGTCCGGTCGCTGCCTGAACGCCAGCCCGTCCGACTTGCCGCCGTGACAGATGGCCGACGTCGTCCAGAACCAGCCCCGCTCGAAGCTCACCCGGTGCCGAAGCAGGTCTGCGATCCGCTTCGCGCTCGGTCCCGTGTACCGTTCCGTCATGTGCGCTCCTCCTTCGCCGTTGCCGTCCGTCCGTTCAGTAGCCATATCGTCGTTACCTCCTTGTTGCTGTTGACTCCATGAATCCGTGTTGCCGTTCCGCCGCCATACGCAGTCCGACCACGAGACGAACGCAGGGAGACGCCGTGGTGAGAAAGACGCAGCTCGGCCCAGGGTCAACTCACGGGAATCGACTCAGGAGAGCTGCTGCTACTAGGGGGGTGAAGAAGACGCAGCCCGGCCCAGAGTCAACTCAGAGGAACGGACTCAGGGGGAGCTGCTATGAAGTGGGGGAGAACCGACCGGCCTGCAGATCAACCACAGGACGGCCCGGTGAGAGACGCAGCGAGACCCGGGAGCTACGTCGGTAACGTCCTGGGATGCTGCGCGAGGGAAGCGGCCAGTCTACAACGCAATGGCAGACCGGCGCGTGGTGAAGCTGCGGCCAGTTCCACAGGAACCATGCCGCAGACGTGAGGAACCGGCCAGTGTGCGGGGCGCACTCCGACGAGGGTGTCCGAGGGGCCGAAGCGAGAGACGCTCCAACCGCTGCGAATGTGTCCTCCGGGGCGGCCATCGGGAGAGCGAGGCTCAATCCTTCCGGTCTGACCCCTGGGCGGCTGTTCGGAGAGCAAGGCTCAATCCTATGCAGCCGGTCCCGGATTCGGGGGACGGGAATCCTCCAGGTTTCTAGGGATGGTCTGAATAAGTCCGTGGGCTGCAGCTCCACACATAGGAAATTAAGCTGTGCTGATGGGTTATTCAGAGTATCCCTAGGCACGAAACGCTGGAAAAAGCCGGAAACTGAGTCAATTATCGCCCGAACATCCGACCGAATGGAAGGCCCCGGACGGGCAATTCGGCCCCCTACGCCCAAATTGCTCGCTCCGACTTAGCTCCCATGTGGCAGACACCGAACCGCGCCTACTTCCTCCACAGTCCGAAGGTGAGGACGCGGCGCAGCCACCGCCGCAGCAGCGTCCGGTTGCGCTCCGCCCGCACCCGCTTGAGGTCCTGCGTCAACTCCCAGACCTTATCCCGCCGGTCGAACTCGTCCCAGGGGAACGAGGCCGGGGGCAGCGTCAGCTCGTGCTCCCCGACGAGGGCGATCTCCATCTCCAACATTGGCTCCTGGACCTCCGTCCTGTCCAGCGTGGCGCCGGTCTTGAGGAACTCGGCCCGCACCCTCCGCCACTCGACGATCACCGGCGCCGCATCGCCGTACACCAGGTCCTCGTCGGGTTCGGCCTCCGGGGTCACCAGCTGGGGATACGTCCTTGGGCGCACGTACCTTCGCTTCGTCGGCTCAGTCTCTGCTCCGGTCGGAGAGGGCGTCTCAGACCCGTTCCTTCCCGCCTCCAGCCGTACCAGCCGCCGCTCCACGTGCCGCATCGACCTTGCGTGCTCCTCCCTGAACGCCTTGACCTCTCCCACGACGGCTCCGAGCCGCCACGCAGCTCCCGCTCCAAAGCGGACACCCGCTCTACCAACGCATCGACCCGATCCTGCTGCTGGGCGGCAGCCGAGCCGCCCCCCAGCAGCAGGTGCCGCTCCAAAGCGTTGGCTATCCGGTCGGTCAACCGGCCCGTCTCCTCGTGACACACCAGGGTTCGGTAGTTGACGCCCAGCGCCGCCGCCGTCTGCACCTTGCCCTCAGCTTCGATCATGTCCCGCAGCAGCGCCATGAGCCGCATATGCCGCAGGCTGTCCAGACTCCGGCTCGATTCGGGGTAGAAATCCTGTTCAGTCACGCCTTCGGCCTTCCCGATTGCACTTCTACAACTTTCGTAGGGGGAGCTGTCCCCTCGCACCCGCTTTTCCCGATTGCACTTCCGCAACTTTCACAGGGGGCGTTGTCCAAACCCCGTGGAAGGACCCCGGAGACAAAGTGCTCGCAGGCTACCTCCTGTAGGGGGGCGTTCCAAACCTGTATCAGCTTGCCCACGACCTCGATTACAACCCGTCCACCGGACTCAAATCCCTGTACACGGGTATCACACCACAACCGGGCCGCCATGTATCAGGCCCTGCAAGGGGGGACTCTGCGCGAGCCCGGGCACGTATGACAGGCCCTCCTCACACACTATGCCTGAGTCGAGCCTCAGGTCCTTCAGAGCCAACGTGATCCCGCACAGCGGCTCGACCCGGGCTCCGTCGTGCAGTCGAACCGCCCTGGTCGGCGCCCGACCTGGAACTGACTGCACCGGCCCCGACTCAGCCTTCTCGCACGACGCCGGTTGCCAACGCCCAGGGGTCCGCCCACGCCACTCGCGCCGTCACGCACCCCACCATCCTGTAGGGGGGATTCAGCCTGCCTCACGCGGCCTGAACGGGCCTCCGAACTGCTTGCTCCGATGCGGCTGCGCTGCGACCGCCACCGGCCCTGATCACCCCGTTCTCCGTGTGACTTCCCTTTTGGGAACTGCTGCCACTTTTCCGGAACCAACCCTTTCGCCAAAGTGCTCGCAGGATTGGCTCCACTTCCCTTTTTTCCCGCCTGTTTCACGTTCAAAACGACCCCCGACTTCCCTCTTGGGAACTGACGCAAATCCCTGTACACGGGTATGACAGCACATCCGGCTCCCGGAGCGGCATTTGACGGCTTCAGACGGCCCTTGGACGACCTGCACAGCCCCGGACGGCCCCCGGATGACACTTGCCTTCACGTAGCTGGAATGTGGCTGCAACTTAGCTGCGGCCATCCGCTTCCCGACTTCCCTTTCAGGAACTCTCGCCGGAACCGGCTCTTTTGCGAGGGACCTCGCTCCTCCCGTAGTCCTGGCCTGAAATTGCGTGCTCCCATGCAGCTTCAATGTCGCAGGCCCAGGACCGGCTTCCGGCCCGATTCTCGCCCGCGCTCCCTTGACGGCAGAGCTACGGGTGGAAGATGATAAGAGTAAGACGCTGTGCTATAATAACAGGCGAGAGAAGCACGCCATGCCCACCAAGCCCAGGAACACGGACACCATCACCTTCTCCCTACCGCCGGAGATGGCCCAGCAGCTGCGGCAGGTGGTGAAGGAGGAGGACCGCACCGTGAGCGAGCTGCTTCGTGAACGACGTCAACCATTCTTGCCGGTTGCGCGACAATCATTTTTGCCGGTCTGACGCCTTGTCTGTCTGACGATTCTGGGCCGCGTTGGTCCTATAGCTCGGCAGGTCGAACTCCAGGATCACAGAGTGGTGGACGATCCTGTCTATCGCCGCCGCGGTCGCCATCGGGTTTGCAAACACCTTCTCCCACTCGCTGAACACAAGGTTGGAGGTGATGCCCAGAGACCTGCGCTCGTAGCGCTCTGCTATCAGGGTGAACAGCACCTCGGACTCGTCGGCTCCCTGCGGCAGGTAACCCAGGTCGTCGATCACCAGCAGGTCGAAGTTATCGAGCTTCCTGAGCATCCTGGGCAGTTCCAGGTCCCGCTTGGCTGCCAGCATGTCCTGCACCAGACGGTAAGCTGGGATGAACAGGACCGAGCGGCCGGACTCAACCAGCCTGTGCCCTATGGCGCACATGGCATGGGTCTTGCCCGTGCCGGGCATCCCGAACGCCAGCACGTTGACGCCACGGTCGACGAAGTCCCCCTCACCGAGTCTCTTGATCTGCTGTCTGAGCTGCACCGGGGTCCTGTCGTGCTCGAAGGTGTCCCAGGTCTTGCCGGCAGGCAGCTTCGATGCCCTCCTCAGACGGTCCACCCGTCTGAGCCGCCTGTCCTCTGCCTCCTGCTCCATCACCTCCACCAGGGTCACGAGAGCGTCGGCATGACCGGCCTGACTGAACCTGCCTACGGTCTCGGCCGCCAGGGTGGGCAGCTTGAACTGCCTGCACAGCTCCCTGACACGTTCTGCTACCGCGCTCGGTGTGTGAGTGTCTACCATCATCGTGCACCTCCCACCAGCAGCCGGTCGTACACACCGAGATCCACTGTCCCTGACAGCTTCAGGTCCGGCACCGGAGGCGGAGCAGGCGCAGACAGCCTGCGCACCATCGCGTAGTCGAAGCTCAGGCCCGACTCAAGCAGTCGCTTCAGCGCCCTGTCCACCTTGGACTCCATGGTTGTCGCAGCCAGGTGCAGGATCCTCACGTACTCCACGTCGGCACGCTCTCCTCTCCAGCCACGCAAAGCGTCATAGGCAAGCCTGAACGTGTGAGTCGGGAACATTTGCTCCCTGAAGCGATAGCGGGCGAACGCACCTGGCTTGCGCACCAGTGATCCGATAATGTGGCGGTAGTCGATCCGCGCTTCACCTGTGCCGTGTACCCGCTCCATGCTCTCGGCGAGATGCCCCTTGTAGTACACCTCGACGTGATCGGCGTACAGCCTGACGTCAACTACCATACCTATCAGTCTCGATGGCACCGAATACGTCCGGTTCGACACCCTGATCGTGCTCCACCTGCGCACTCTGACACGGTAGTTGGCGTACTCGGGGACCGGCGCTGGTGGAAGCGGCCGCAGATGGCGACGCTCTGTCTTGAGCTTGGAGCTCACCAGCCTGTTGCGCCGGTCGACGACTCCTCTGACGAACTCCCTGTACTCTTCCTCGGACTCGAAGTCACGGCTTCCCCTGAGTATCAGGGCCTGGTCAACGGCGTTCTTGAGACGGCGGTGTCTCTGCTCGACCACGCCGTTCTCATGCGACGATCTCGGGTTGGTCCTGGTGGCCTCCACTCCGTAGTGAGCCAGTACCGCCTCGTAACTGGCGTTCACGGCACGGCCCCTGCTGTCCCTCAACTCGTGTGTGGCAGCGGACAAGTTGTCCGTGCGCACCACCCTCGGCACGCCTCCCAGCTCCCATAGCGCTCCCTGCAGTCCCTTCACCAACGCCACGAACGTCTCTCCGAAGCACACCTCGGCATAACTCCATCCTGAGTGGCTCAACGCGAGATGGAACAGCAGGTGACGGAAGGGCTCCCCGCATATGGTCACCCCAAGCCCCGAGCAGTGTGTGAAGTCCACCTGTGCCTCCCGACCGGGCGGATGTTCCTGCTGGAAGTACACCTCCCTGTCGGGCCCGTGAAGTGCCCTGTAGTCGCGGATCCGGCGCTGCAACGTCCTCAGTTGGGAGTTGCCGAACCTGCCGGGGTGTCTCTCGTCGAGCCACTCAAGAATGGTTGTCGCAGAGAGTTCACCCTCTGGATCGGAACGCAGCAGCGGCACGACCTCACTCTCCCACACGTCCGCGAACGGGTCCGGTCTGCTTCTCCATCTTCGCCTGGCCTTCTTCCTCTCCGACGGCAGCGCTCCACCCTGCCACTTCCTTGCCGATCTCTCGCTCATGGCGGCTGATGCCGCCGCTCCCTGCTGTGTCTTTCCTTCCATTAGCTTCTGCCTCAGTAGAACTACCTGTTGATCCGTGATCAATCTGGCACCTCCTGGGTACCAGATCATCCCATCTACGGACCGGCAAGAATGGCTGTCGTCACCGGCAGAAATGATTGTCGTTGTTCAGGCCGAGACCACCTGCACTCCCTTCCAGAGTGAGCCTGACGCCGCACCGGTGCGGCTCATCGTCCGGCGTGTGAAGCCCACGCCCGGTTCCCAGCTGGCCCTCTTCGCCTCCTACAGCTATCACGGCTTCATCACCGACCGGGACGGGGAGATGCTCGAACTGGAGGCCGATCATCGCCGCCACGCCGAGATCGAGAATGCCATCCGAGACCTCAAGCACGGTGTGGGGTTGAATCATCTCCCCTCGGGCCGCTTCGCCGCCAACGCCGCTTGGATGGCGGTCCAGGTGATGGCCCACAATCTCGCCCGCTGGACAGCGCGCATCGGTCTGGGCGAGCAGGTGGTGACCACCAAGACCCTCCGGCGGCGGTTCTTCTCCCTGGCCGGACGGATCACCCGCTCGGCGCGCCGCCTCACTCTGCATCTGCCACAGCGCTGGCCTTGGGAAGCCCAGTTCGATCGTGCCCTGGCCCGATTGCGCGCCCTGCCACTCCCTGCCTGACGGCGGCGGCGGCAACCGGCCGCCATCCGGCCAACCGAACGTCCCCGCGAACTCGCGCCAGTCCGGTCTGCGAGTGCCTCTTGCTGCGTCCTCTCCCCGCTATCTCGCCCTGACCAACATCCGCAGAGAGTCACAAAGTCTCCCCGCGGCAACTGAAGACAGACACCGGGGCCCCCTACCCCAAATCGTGCCCGAACCATCGCCCTCCCTTGCCCCTATCACCCGTTCCGCTGCTGCATAGTCATCCCTTCGGTGGATTTGGGTTAAGGTATAACAGGGCGGAGATCATAGACCGCAACCCCCCGCCTCCTGAGACGGGTGAGGTGAGAATCTCCGCATTACCCATCAAAGGAACCGTGTCAATCTCTAGACCGTCTGCCACAGTCACCACACCGAAGCCCTACCCCTCACCACCCTCTGGAGTGACGCTTGATCCCCATGATCCGGACGCACTCACCATGCTCAATCGCTACAAGGGATATCTCGAGGACAAGGAACCGATGGCGGGCATGGCATATTTCTGTTTAACAATGCTGGAAGGGCATTTGTGCAGTGGCCGGCTGGCGGCCGCCAAGACATATGGAATAGACAAGAATGTCCTTGGCATGATCGGCAACCTTACGGCGAATAGGGGTGGCCGAGGGACGGCAAGGAAAGCAAGCGGCATCGGTTCCGATTTGACCGGTGAGGAAGCTCGCTTTCTTGATGAGGCTGTTAAGGCAACCTTGATTCTGTCGTAAAAAGTCGTGGTTAAGGGTTGTGGGATTGAAGATAATAGGTGCTGGAGAAGGTGGAGGAGAGAAGACTCAGGAGCAGGAGTAGTCAGTCGATGTTTCGAACGAGAGAGCCTCAAGAGAGCTTATGGCAGTCGGAGTTTCTGATCACGCCGAGGAAGGCAAGGCTGATGCGGAGGAGTTGGGCGCAGGTGTTTCGGAAGGAGGCTCTGCCGCTGATAGACGAGGAGCGGTTCGCTGCGATGTACAGCGCGGACATGGGCAGGCCCAACCGCGCGGTGCAGACGGTGCTCGGGGTGCTGGTGCTCAAGGAGATGTTCGATCTGACGGACATCGAGGCCCTGGAGGAGTTGGAGTTCAACCTGCTGTGGCATCACGCGCTGGGGTTGGAGATGGAGGAGGCACACCTTGCGCAAAAGACGCTGCACAACTTTCGCGTGCGGTTGATGGAGCACGACGGGGGGCGGTTGGCGTTCTGCGAGACGACGGACCGGATGATCGAGGCTCTGGGTCTTCGTACAGGCAAGCAGCGCGTTGACTCTACGCACATCATGAGCAACATCGCGGTGTTGACGCGGTTGGGGCTGTTCTGCGAGACGATCCGGGTGTTTCTGCTGGCGGTGAGCCGTGAGCACCCTGGCTTGGGAGAAGGGATTGGGTATGGTCTGGCCCAGCGGTACCTGAAGGAGACCGGAGAAGCATCCCGATACGAGGACGCGCGTTCGGAAGAGGGGCGTCGCCGGCTGTCGGTGTGCGCGCGCGACGTGTACCGGCTGGTCGATCGGTTCCGCGGGACGGCGGTGGCGCAGATGGACGAGTACGGGCTGTTGGAGCGGCTGTTGCGCGAGCAGTGCCACGTGGGTCGTCACAGGGACGGTCGTCCCGGAGCGGATGACGACGATGCGGCAGAGGGGAAGGTGCCGATAGCGCTGAGGGAGCCGAGGGAGGTGCGGTCGGACTCGCTGCAGACACCGCACGACCCTGCGGTGACCTACAGCGGACACAAGGGGAAGGGATACGAGGTGCAGGTGGCCGAGACGTGTGAGAGCGACAACGCCGTTCAGATGATCACGCACGTGGAGGTCACGCCATCGAGCGGCAGCGACTCTGTGGTGACGACGCGGGTGATCGACGAGTTGAGTGAGCGGGGGATAGGTCCTTCGGAGCTGTGGGCGGACACGTCATATGGTTCTGGCCGGAACGGATGGGAGGCGGAGCGCAGGGGTACGGAGCTGGTGAGCCCGGTCGGTGGCCGGTCGCACAAGGAACCCGACGGAGGTGGTGATGAGCCGGTCAGACTGACTGCTGCTGACTTTGACATCGACGTTATGGCGACGAGGAGTGCGGTGTGTCCCGCGGGACATGGGGCGGTGGCGGAGTACGAGGATGAGGATGCGCCTGAGCGGGTGGAGATACACTTCGCCCGGGCGGTGTGTGAGCCCTGCGCGCTGCGTGCCCGGTGTCCTGTGAGGTGGCGCAGTCGCCCTGAGCTTGGGGGAGAGTGGTCACGGGGTGGAGCCTACGTGCTGAGTGCGGACCTGGCGAGGATGAACATCGCACGGAGGCGTGCGGCAGAGTCAGACGGACAGTGGCGCAAACGGTACGGGCTGCGTGCGGGGATAGAGGGGACGAACTCGGAAATGAAACGGCGCCATGGTCTTGGCCGCTTACGGGTACGTGGCGGCGAGAGGGTCCGGCTCGCCGTCTACCTCAAGGCCCTGGCGTGCAACGTCAAGCGGATGGTCGGGGCACGACTGATCGAGATGGACGAGACGTTGGCCCGGCCGGCTGCCCTGGCCACTGTCCCCGCCGCTGCATGACCCTGCGGGCGACGCTGCCAACCCGGTAATCCCTACCCGGACGGCGTAGGTCGCACCACAACGACCTCTTCGGCCACTACACAACCCCCAACCGGAACATCCAACCCCTCCACACCTAACCGTCCTCACTCCCCAGTACCAACCCGAAAGCCCCTGGTTACGAGGAAATCAATCATCCTCAGAGTTGCGCAGGTCGCTTATGACCCTCAGAAGTGCTGCCCCAAGATCACTCTGTCCGACCTTCCGACCGTGGACACCTAATCCCGAATCCACCGATGCGGAGTGGCCTTGGGGTTGAAACAAGGGGTGAGGGCCGTGGGACGCGAAGGTCCGCGCTCGATTCCGATAAATGGGGCCGGTGGCGGCCTTTGGTTGTCGTTGGGGGCGCCGATGGCGGTCCTGGGCAGCGGCGCTGGGGCGGGGTCGGCGGGACAGCATGCAGGGGAAGACAATCGCGGACCGGGCCGGTGCGACTCTGTGGGTCGGTTGGGTAGTCTGGTGGACGTGTCAGGCGCCGTCGGTGCCGTCAGGCAGGCAATGGCAGGGCTCGCAATCGGGCCAGGGCGCGACTGAATTGGGTTTCCCAAGGCCAGCGCTGGGGAAGATGCAGGGTGAGGCGGCGGGCCGAGCGGGTGATTCGTCCGGCGAGGGAGAAGAACCGCCAAAGGAGGGTCTTGGTGGTCACCACCTGCTCACCCAGACCGGTCCGCGCGGTCCAGCGGGCCAGGTTATGCGCCGTAAGATCAGGCAGCGGTTCGCTGCCGGGCCAGACGCTGGGCGTTGTGGCGGTCGCGGTGTCCCGCTTGGCCGTCGGGCCGCCCATTATACCCACATTTCGCTCGCTCGCCTCGATCCAGCACGTCGGCGCGGGCGACGACCCCGGAGCCGCGGGCGCGCCCTTTGCGCCCGTCGACGCCGAGGCGTGGCGGGAGTACGCCGCCGACCTGCAGCGCGACGGCCTGCCGCTGTATGAGGCGCTGCGCGTGGCCGCGATAATCTGCCATTAGTAGTGAGGGGTCATGGCACAGGCAATTCTATCCCCGCCTTACGGAGGCTATGGTATGGAACGCGAGAGACGGATCGAAATCTTGACTCAGGTCAGGGATTCGAGTACGGTGTGCGACGCAACCGAGGATGAAATAACGCTGTTGCGAGTTCGAGATCTGATATCTGGACCGAACGCTATACGTACGGTGGGAGTAGTCGGGACTGGAAAGCTCCACCATCTTCCCGCGAGTGAAGGACAGACACCGAAGTACTTCATAACGGGAAAGGGCCTTGAGGACATCAAGGGCGATGACGGCGAGACTACCAACCCCTGAAGACATCCGAGTCCAGCGGTGCCAGGTTCTGATGGGATTCGCGTCGGTGGGATTCTAGGTCCTTTCGGGGTGGGCCCTGAGAACCATCTCCCTAGCCCGACGCTGTAGACTTGACCATCACCAGCTTACCCTTGATATTCCTGAGACTGAGCCCGCAGACTTGGCCCAACTCTTCGCCGAGGCCTGTGTCGACATAGACGGCCATCTCGGCCTTTGTCTGTGCACGCTCAAGCGGCTCGACGCCGCACCAGGGAAATAAGCGGGTGAGGACATGAGACTTGCCTTGTGACCGACCAGTTGGTGAGACCGCGAAACCAGTACGCGGCCGGCAAGGACAAGACCCATGAGGAGCTGCGCGGCGGTAGCTGGCGGATGCACGTCGCCTGTTGCGGTTGTGAGAGCTGTCGGACATTCAAGATGATCGCGGCCGGCCGCGTCAGCTAGGACGACTGACGCGGCTGGATCGGGGTATGATTGGGTGTCACATAGCGAGCAATCGCGGCGTGACACCGCTCAGATACGGGAGTGTGACACCTTGGCCAAGCAAGAACGCCGCCGCTGCGACAACTCAAAATGCGGCCGACAGTACCGCTTCGAACAGTCGAGCAGCTTGACGTGTTCTGCCAAATGCCGCACGGCGGTCTATCGGCAGCGCAAGGCGGACAACGAGGCCGAAGCCGAGGCCCTGGCCCTGGCAAGCGCCGAGGCCGCACGACAGGAGTACCACCGCAAGGCCACGGCCATTCTCGAACAGCAGCGAGCCAAGCGGCGCGCGGCCGTCGCCGAAGAGGAGCGCGAACGCTACCAGCAAGCCGTGAAGGAAGACGCGGAAGCCGCGCGGCGAAGGCAGCGCCACGCGCCCACGGTGGATAACAGCAAGGTAACGATCAATGGCGACACTGGACGATACGCTGGCCTCATGACACCGATCCCAGAAAGCCAGAAACCTTTCTACCACTGACCGTGTCCGACGGCCCTTGGGTGTCACAGATGAGTAGGAGGGCCACATACCGTTATACATATATATCAAAGGGGTAATTGATTAGCGGATGGAAGGGAAGGGTGTTCAGAGTGAAGGGGAGTAGATGGGAGTGCCGCTGAACACAGCGCAGAGCCGGTCCACGACAGGCTGGTCGCCTCCATTGCGCTCCAACGTCCTGATTACGCTGGTGAAGGCTGAGAACGCATCGGCCCCCTCCACCGTCTTGGAGCAGTGCGATACCTTCCGCGCGATCACTGCCGGGCGGAGCGCTCGTTCAGCACGGTTGTTGGTCGGCTCAATGCCCGGATCGTCCAGGAAGCGCAGCAGGTTGCCCCGGTCGTCGTGCCAGCCCAACTCGTTCTGCAGCCTCAAGTTGTCCGCATCAGCCATCGGGCGGTCGCGGAGATGATAGCTCAGCTGTTGCTTCAACCGTTCGGCCTGGACCGCAAAGTTCTCAGCCTCTCCTCGGTGATATGCCCTCCACAGGTCCATCGCTTCTCGCAAAAGCGCACTCAGACTCTTGCCGAAGCTGCGTCCCCTCCCTGTCTTGGTCTGGACCACCTCGCTGACCGAGCGCAACACGTGCGCCAGACACTTCTGCTGCCTCACCTCGGACAGCGCCTGGGCGTCGTAGCTGCGGCCCCGATCAGTCACCATCACCCCTCCATAGTCCGAGGGGACCACCTCCCGCACCTCTTCGTTCCGGTGACGAGCACGGACTTGATACACCGCAGCCTCATCCGTCTCGAACGCCATCAGAAACGCTCGCTCGCCTCCCACTCGCCAGCCCGTGTCGTCGGTGTGGACGAACGGACTCGCCCGCACCGATGTCCGCAACTTGCGGTAGGCATCACCCACCGCACCCTTGGCACGACGCAGCGCGTCCTGGCTGATCGCTCCCTGGCTCACTCTCACACCAGTCAGCGCTCTGAGAACGGCAGGAACCTTCCGTACCGGAACGCCCACCCCATAGTGGAGCACGTGGGCCGCCGCCATCAGCCGCTTCCCCACTCGGTGGGCGCTGGCCCCGTACTGGTCAGGCGCTATGTCCGGATGACGCCCTCGCACAGCCTTGCCGCACGACCGGCACCGGCATACCTGCACACGATACGCCGTTACCTGGGGACGTGGGACCGGTGGAAGGTCGGTCACGTAGGCAAGCCGCACTCCCTCATGTTCGAGGACGCCTCCACATCCGGGGCAGGTGTCCCCCAACACTGGCACTGCTACAACCGGCTCGGTCACCTCATCGGCAGACGGCGGCTTGCGGTAGATGAACTGCCCCGTACCCGGCTTGCGGCCAGGACGCTTGGGCTTGCTGCTGCGCCTGCCCTTGGAGAACGGCGCAGCCTGTCGCTTTCCCGCTCGCTTGGCCTCGGCGAGTTCCTTATGCAACTCTTCGTTGGCTGCCGTCAACCGCGCGTTCTGCTCTTGAAGCCGCGTCACCAACGCGATAAACTGATCCCGTTCAGAGGGGGACAAGCTTGGGGAACTGCACATAGCCAAAGTCTAAACCAGCACCCAGCGCTCGCCGCAACCCCTCTACGGGCCACTAAACCGCTAATCAATTACTCAAAGGGAACTGTTTTGACCGCCAACACCCCCCGTGACGTGGTGGGGTGTCGGCCATGCCCGTAGTCCCCATGTTTACACGCCCGTCGCGGTCCCTGGTCAAGCCGCCGCGCCCAGGTCAGCGGGGTTTCCCGAGCAAGGTTTCCGAGCAAGGTCGCAACCGGGTTGCGTTCCAGGTGGATGCGGGTCAGCGTTTGCGGCGCACGACTCGGAGTCCACCGCCATCCTCGCGCCAAGCGCCGGTCTCAAGGTCTCTGCCTTGATTGCGCCGCGCCGGTGGCCATCGAGGTCTCGGGCCGGCCGCGTGCCCGGTGCCCAACCCACCTGCTGCGTGCCGCCCGCTGGCAGCTCGAGGCCCGCGGCGGCGTCCGCAACCCCGACCGCCTGACCCGCGCGGCCAGCAGCCGCGGTGGGGTATCGTTGGTCGCGAGTGGGAGTGACTGTGGTACCGTATCGCGAATCAAGGCGATGTCGTATCTAGGTCATAATCCTACCTGCAAGAGGCACAGCTGGCGCTGACATCCTGGTTCTGCGCCCTCAGCGGACGGCCATGGCGCCCCATCCTGTCACTCGGAAGTCGCTGGGCACAGTACGTGGCCGGCTGCTCCGCTCACGGTAAGGACAAGCCGCCGTCACCACCTTGACCATGCCGCCGCGGAGCCGGATGGGTGCCAACGAGTGCACGGCGAAGCTGGCGCGGCCATACGTCTACACCGGTGCCGGCCACGCCACCTCACCCCCACAGTCCCTTGCCGAGGCGCCCCCTGTGAAGCGACGTATACCCGAGGTACCGTCCGGGCTGCACGCGCCACCGGGCGGATAGGGACGTGCGCGACTGAACAACGACAATCATTTCTGCCGGTGACGACAGCCATTCTTGCCGGTCCGTAGATGGGATGATCTGGTACCCAGGAGGTGCCAGATTGATCACGGATCAACAGGTAGTTCTACTGAGGCAGAAGCTAATGGAAGGAAAGACACAGCAGGGAGCGGCGGCATCAGCCGCCATGAGCGAGAGATCGGCAAGGAAGTGGCAGGGTGGAGCGCTGCCGTCGGAGAGGAAGAAGGCCAGGCGAAGATGGAGAAGCAGACCGGACCCGTTCGCGGACGTGTGGGAGAGTGAGGTCGTGCCGCTGCTGCGTTCCGATCCAGAGGGTGAACTCTCTGCGACAACCATTCTTGAGTGGCTCGACGAGAGACACCCCGGCAGGTTCGGCAACTCCCAACTGAGGACGTTGCAGCGCCGGATCCGCGACTACAGGGCACTTCACGGGCCCGACAGGGAGGTGTACTTCCAGCAGGAACATCCGCCCGGTCGGGAGGCACAGGTGGACTTCACACACTGCTCGGGGCTTGGGGTGACCATATGCGGGGAGCCCTTCCGTCACCTGCTGTTCCATCTCGCGTTGAGCCACTCAGGATGGAGTTATGCCGAGGTGTGCTTCGGAGAGACGTTCGTGGCGTTGGTGAAGGGACTGCAGGGAGCGCTATGGGAGCTGGGAGGCGTGCCGAGGGTGGTGCGCACGGACAACTTGTCCGCTGCCACACACGAGTTGAGGGACAGCAGGGGCCGTGCCGTGAACGCCAGTTACGAGGCGGTACTGGCTCACTACGGAGTGGAGGCCACCAGGACCAACCCGAGATCGTCGCATGAGAACGGCGTGGTCGAGCAGAGACACCGCCGTCTCAAGAACGCCGTTGACCAGGCCCTGATACTCAGGGGAAGCCGTGACTTCGAGTCCGAGGAAGAGTACAGGGAGTTCGTCAGAGGAGTCGTCGACCGGCGCAACAGGCTGGTGAGCTCCAAGCTCAAGACAGAGCGTCGCCATCTGCGGCCGCTTCCACCAGCGCCGGTCCCCGAGTACGCCAACTACCGTGTCAGAGTGCGCAGGTGGAGCACGATCAGGGTGTCGAACCGGACGTATTCGGTGCCATCGAGACTGATAGGTATGGTAGTTGACGTCAGGCTGTACGCCGATCACGTCGAGGTGTACTACAAGGGGCATCTCGCCGAGAGCATGGAGCGGGTACACGGCACAGGTGAAGCGCGGATCGACTACCGCCACATTATCGGATCACTGGTGCGCAAGCCAGGTGCGTTCGCCCGCTATCGCTTCAGGGAGCAAATGTTCCCGACTCACACGTTCAGGCTTGCCTATGACGCTTTGCGTGGCTGGAGAGGAGAGCGTGCCGACGTGGAGTACGTGAGGATCCTGCACCTGGCTGCGACAACCATGGAGTCCAAGGTGGACAGGGCGCTGAAGCGACTGCTTGAGTCGGGCCTGAGCTTCGACTACGCGATGGTGCGCAGGCTGTCTGCGCCTGCTCCGCCTCCGGTGCCGGACCTGAAGCTGTCAGGGACAGTGGATCTCGGTGTGTACGACCGGCTGCTGGTGGGAGGTGCACGATGATGGTAGACACTCACACACCGAGCGCGGTAGCAGAACGTGTCAGGGAGCTGTGCAGGCAGTTCAAGCTGCCCACCCTGGCGGCCGAGACCGTAGGCAGGTTCAGTCAGGCCGGTCATGCCGACGCTCTCGTGACCCTGGTGGAGGTGATGGAGCAGGAGGCAGAGGACAGGCGGCTCAGACGGGTGGACCGTCTGAGGAGGGCATCGAAGCTGCCTGCCGGCAAGACCTGGGACACCTTCGAGCACGACAGGACCCCGGTGCAGCTCAGACAGCAGATCAAGAGACTCGGTGAGGGGGACTTCGTCGACCGTGGCGTCAACGTGCTGGCGTTCGGGATGCCCGGCACGGGCAAGACCCATGCCATGTGCGCCATAGGGCACAGGCTGGTTGAGTCCGGCCGCTCGGTCCTGTTCATCCCAGCTTACCGTCTGGTGCAGGACATGCTGGCAGCCAAGCGGGACCTGGAACTGCCCAGGATGCTCAGGAAGCTCGATAACTTCGACCTGCTGGTGATCGACGACCTGGGTTACCTGCCGCAGGGAGCCGACGAGTCCGAGGTGCTGTTCACCCTGATAGCAGAGCGCTACGAGCGCAGGTCTCTGGGCATCACCTCCAACCTTGTGTTCAGCGAGTGGGAGAAGGTGTTTGCAAACCCGATGGCGACCGCGGCGGCGATAGACAGGATCGTCCACCACTCTGTGATCCTGGAGTTCGACCTGCCGAGCTATAGGACCAACGCGGCCCAGAATCGTCAGACAGACAAGGCGTCAGACCGGCAAAAATGATTGTCGCGCAACCGGCAAGAATGGTTGACGTCGTTCAGCGACCGGAAGGAGGAACCGGCGGGTGAGATTGATACCGCAAAGCGTCGACGAGTTGGACCCCAACCTGCGTTGGGGCGTCGCAATGCGGCTGCGACTCATCGAAGAGGTGGTTGGCGGTCCCCAAGTCTCCTGGGTCGACGCACCCGGCAAAGAGGAAGCGATGAAGCGCATTCAGCGGGCCTGGGAGCGGAGGGATATCAAGGCTGAGGAGGAGGCCGTTGAGGACTACATGAGAGCCGAGCTGACGGAGTGGGTGCGCCTCTTGCCCGAACGTCAACTCTTGCGGCTTCTGTATCAGCGGGCCGCCCGACGCAGGGAAGAACGTGGCACTCTGGACAGTAGACGCACGCCAGATCGCAAGGAAGGCCTCCGGGTTGCCAGGGCGATGCTGGCCGATACACCGAAGGTCGGCAGGCTGGATCGCGAGTGGGAGTCCACCGGCGTGTCGGTAGTTCTGGCATCTCCACCCCGCTTGGGCGTATTCTCGCCCAGCGCGTTGCCGGAGTACATCAAGCGCGCCGAGGACAGCCCGGTCTACTTGGACGCCGTCGAACGCATCGAGGAGAAAGCCAAGAGCCGGGGCGAGGACATCCCACTCCCGCTCAAGAAGTATCGGCCGAAGTCTGCCCGTAAGCGCCAGAAGCGTCCAGCCAGGAATCCTCTCCCGCGCGGTCGCCCACTCAATCCGGCGATACTTCGGCGTGATCTGCATATTCAGTTCACCATCGAGGTCCTGGACAGGCTTGGGGTATCGCCGTGGGGCTATCCGCTCTCCGGCTTGGACATCGTTTCTGAGGCGCTGGGGATTCCCGAAGGAACCGTGGAGGACATCTGGAAGAGGTGCCTTTGGAAGAAGTCCTTCGTGCCCGTGATGCAGAAGCATTCGAAGGCCATTGCCGAACGGACAGGGCCGTTCCATACCACTGAGCCCCGCTCCGACTAGGGGTCTTTCCCATCTCCATTGGGGAGACTGCTACTCGCAGCTCCCCGTCACCAATCTCCCAACCCCCGTTAACGGCTTGGTGGAGACAACCGGCCTCCCTGTCAGAGGGCGTTGCCTCGCGTAGGGGCGTCTCCCGACAACGGTTATTGCCAAACTCGCCATTTAATCCCCGACTCCTGGGCGGAGCGTCGACCTAGACTTTCCCCGATGGTACGTCGTGATGTCCGACTCGAGGCACGTCCGACGGTTCATACAGGTCGAAGAGCGGCCGGCTGGATGGCGTTGACCTGACATGTCAACCCGGGGGAAAGAAGATGGCGGACCGACTGCTTAAGATGAAGGAAATGTGCGAGCTCACGGGACTGGGGGAGACGAAGCTGCGGGAGATGATCGACGCGGGCAAATTCCCCAGGGGAAAGCAGATTGGCCCTCGTGCGGTCCGCTTCCGACTCTCCGATGTGTTGGAGTGGATGGACGGGCTGCCCGACGCGACGGGCGTCGTCCATGACGACTGACTGGCCTGAGTGGGCTGGGGTCGAGCCTTGACCCGAGTCGGCCGTGGCCCCGGGGCGGCGCTGACGGGGCACACGTCGGCGTTGCGGCGTTGAAGGCACCCCCGTGGCCTTGCTGGCCGGAAAACGTCGCTCCCTGTCGATTCTCGCGTGAAGTCTTCGGCGCCCGACGTCACAACCGCTACCCGCAACCGCTGATGCGCCGACCAGGAGCGGCGAGGCCACAGATGCCGGCGACACAAGACCCGGCGAAGGGAGCGGGGACGATGGCAGGCGTCTGGATCGTCACTGTGTGGCCCGCTCTGGTCGGCGGTTGCAGCGGACCTCCGTACACCTAAGAGATTCGCCGCCGGCCGCATGGCTCAGGGTCACTCAGGGTACCGCGACGAGGGTCCCAGTTTCGATTTCCTATACATATGATATCCGCGCGCGAGAGGGGTTTTCCATATACATACACACGTTCGGTTCCTGGACAGGCGCCCGAACCGGAACAGCGCACGCGGTCTCCTTGAGCGGTTCTGAGTGGTCGGGCTTACCCTAGCCGGCAGGGCGTGGATCAGGCGTCTTCGATCTGACGGGTCATTAGATGCTGGCCCCAGCGCTGCATCAGTCCTCGGCGCTGGTCGAGCATGTCGGACCGCGCGTAGGCCTGTGTGACGGCATTCCCGAGCTCATGGGCGAGGGCCAGCTCGCTGGCCGCCCAGTCCTCGCCGTTCTCCAGAGCCCAGGAGCGGAAGGTCGCCCTGAACCCATGCAGGGTGGTGTCGAGCCCTGCGGTTCGTACCGCGAGCGCGATCGTGCTGTGGTGGATGACCCGGCCTCGGCGAGATGGGAATACGAGATCATCGGATGCGGGTAGCGTTCGCGCCGCTTCGAGCACCGCGAGGGCTGCTGTCGAGAGCGGGACGCGGTGCGGGCGGCGCATCTTCGTCCGCTCGGTTGGGATCGTCCACAGTGCGGCGTCGAGATCGATCTCAGACCAGCGTGCGTCGCGAGTCTCGTTGGAGCGTGTCGCTGTCAGGATGGCGAACCGGATGGCGAGGGCGGCCGGGGTGTCCAAGGCTTCGAGGGCAGCGAGGGCGGCGGGTGCTTCATGGGGCGGTGTGGAGGCGAAGTGCCGGGTTGGTGGTTTCCGCCTGGGCAGGACGCCGTCAAGGACTTCCCCTGCGGGATTGGTCTGTAGATATCCCTGGGCGACGATCCATGCGCCGATCAGGCTGAGGCGCTGCCGGAGGCTTCGGGCGAGCTTGGGGTTCGAGTTCCAGCGGGGCTCAAGCACGCCCAGGACGTGAGCGCTGCTGAGCCGGTCGACCTGGACGTCCATAATGCCACCGCAGTGATTTCGTAGGTCGGCTTTCCATTGGTGACTGTATTTTGAAGAGGTCCAGCTCGGAGCGTGCAGGTCGTGGACGATACGGGCAGCCGTGGCCAGAGTGGGTACCGATGCGGTGAGGTCCACTCCGTGGTCGATCTGCTCTTTCTTGGCCCTTGCGGCGACGCGAGCGGCCTTGAGGCTGACCTTCCTGGCTGAGCCCAGTCCAAACTCCCTCTGCCTGCCGTTGACGGTCGTCCTGAGCGTCCATGACCTCGATCCGCCCTTGGCGACGACCAGGTACAGACCATCTCCGTCGAGGTATCGACCGGTCTTGAGCCGTTTGCTTCGGACGGTAGCGGTGTTGAGGGTCAAGGAGCTTCCCCTAATATACGGCCGTATTACCCCTAATCATGTCGGGGTTTGGCGCAGCTTAGCGGACTGTAACGGGGCTGTCAACAATACAAACCAGGGATTGGCGGCCTCCTCAGATTGCCATAGCGCAGATGAAGCAGCGGCGCTACTCAGGGTGAACGGGTTGCGTGGGCCACTCAACTCTGAACAGTTACCCGAGGCTCTGCCCTGGCGCGGGTTTGGTGGATTGCGAACGCGGCCTCGCAGGCCGATGGAGGCATGTCGGGTCTGGCGGGTCGGGCTACATCCGTACGCGCGCGCTCCGGGGGTCGTAGGCAGGGCGCAGAGACGCGGTCGCCGCGTGGCGTTCGTCCATGATCTCGATCTCGTAGCTGCCGCGCCGGACGTAAGCCGGGGCGACGCCGCCCTCGTTCTCGACGTATCCCATGCCCACCGAACGGCCGACCGTGTGGCCGTAAGCGCCGTCCGTCGTGCGCCCGACGAGCGCGCCGTCCCGGTAGATCGGCTCGTCGCCGAGCAGCAGCGGCTCGGGGTCGTCCAGAGTGAACACCGCCAGCCGCTTCGTCAGAGCCCTGCCTGCCTGCGCCGTCAGCGCCCTCTTGCCGATGAAGTCCGGCTTGTCGAACGCCACGGCGAAACGCAGCCCGGCCTCCAGCGGTGTGTCCAGATCGGTCAGGTCGGTGCCCCAGGCCCGGTACGCCTTCTCCATGCGAAGCGACTCCAGGGCGTGATATCCGGCGAGCCGCAGCCCGAAGGGCCCACCCTCCGCGACGATGGCGTCGTAGACGTGGGCGGCGAACTCGGTCGGGACGTACAGCTCCCATCCCAGCTCGCCGACGTAGGTGATCCGCGTGGCGCGCACGGGCGCGTAGCCGAGCTCTATCTCCCGGCTGGCCAGAAACGGGAACGCCTCGTTCGACAGGTCAGTGTCCGTCAGCCGCGACAGCAGCTCGCGAGACCGCGGTCCCATGACGCCCAGCACCGCGAACGCGGACGACACGTTCGTCACGAAGGCGTGCGCATCGGCGGGGATGCCTTGCCGAATCCAGTGCTCGTCGCGCGTCTCGGTGGAGCAGCCGGTCACGACCATGTACGCATCCTCGGAAAGCCGGGTGACCGTGAGGTCGGCCTCGAATCCACCGCGGTCGTTGAGCATCGCCGTGTAGACGGCCCGTCCCGGCGGGACGCCCATGTCGTTCGCGCATAGCCTCTGGAGCACCTGCTCCGTGTCCCTGCCCTGTACCAGCAGCTTCGCGAACGAGGTCTGATCGAACAGCCCGACGGCCTCACGGACCGCGCGGTGCTCTTCGGCGGAGTAGTCGAACCAGTTCTGGCGCCCGAATGAGTACTCGTACTCCCGCGCCACGCCTTCGGGGGCGAACCAGTTGGCCCGCTCCCAGCCGCTCACGACACCGAACACGGCGCCCGCGGCGGCCAACCGATCATGCATGGGCGACTGCCTGGCGTTCCTGGCGGTTTCCGGCTGCAGGTGGGGCCAGTGCATCCCGTACAGGGTGCCGACGGTCTCCACGGTGCGGTCGTACAAGTAGCGCGAGTGGTTCTGGTAGCGGTGGAAGCGCCGAATATCCACCTCGGCCAGGTCCATCGTCGGGTGGCCCGCTACGATCCACTCCGCGACGGCCCTGCCGACCCCGGCGCCTGCCGCGATGCCGGTAGAGTTCAGCCCCGCGGCCACGAAGAACCGCCCGAGCTCGGGCGCCTCGCCCATGACGTAGCGGTTGTCCGGGGTGAAGCTCTCCGCGCTGACGTAGAACCGGTCTATACCGGCGTCCGCCATCGCCGGGACACGGTGGATGGCGGCCTCCCAGAAGACCTTGAAGTGGTCCCAGTCGGGCTTCAGCAGGCTGAAGTTGTGGCCCTCGGGAATGCCGTCCCCGCCCCAGGGCTTGGCCCGGGACTCGAAGCCGCCCATCAGGATGGCTCCCCGCTCTTCCTTGTCGCGCCGGAAGTAGATCTGCTCGTCGGGGTCGCGCAGCGACTTGAGGTCCAACGGGACGTCCATCGGGTTGGTCACAAGGTACATGTGCTCGGCCGCGTGGAGCGGGACGTTGACCCCGCACAGCTTACCGATCTCCCGCGCCCACATGCCGGCGCAGTTGACCGCGAGCTCGCACTCGATGGCGCCTCGGTTCGTGGACACGCCGGTCACCGCGCCGTTTCGTTGGTCGATGCCCGTCACTACGACATCCTCGAATATCGCCACGCCATTGTTTACAGCGCCGGCGGCCAACGCCTTCGCCGTATGCTCCGGCAGCGTCTCGCCGTCGTTGGGGATGTGCAGTGCTCCGACGAGGTCGTCCGTCCGCATCAGCGGCCACATTTCCCCCGCCTTTTGCAGGCTGATCGGCTCGACTTCGATCCCGAAAGACCTGCCCAGCGATGCGATCTTCTTGAGCTCGTCCATGCGGCCTTCCGTACGCGCCACGGTGACGCTGCCTGACTGGCGAAACCCGGTGGGATGGCCGGTCTCGGCCTCCAGTCCGCCGTAGAGCTCGGCACCGTACTTGGCGATCTCGATGAGCGTCCGCGTGCTGCGGAGCTGGGTAACGAGGCCGGCGGCGTGCCAGGTCGTACCGCCGGTCAACTTGCCTCGCTCGAGGACCACTACGTCTCTGCGGCCCAGCTTCGCCAGATGGTAGGCGACGCTGCAGCCGACAATTCCGCCTCCGATGATGACGATCTCGGCACGGTCGGGAAGATTCGCGCCCATGGAAGCCCTCCGGCAGGGAACTACATGAATGCGGGTGATGTTCTCATTGCAGGAGCGTCCGGCGCAACCTCCGCGCTCGATGCGCCTCGACACGGTGCTACACTTATTCGAACCCAGTGCAGCGGTCTCGATGGAGGAAGCGAGCTATGGCGGAGCGTTACTGGCTGTTCAAGTCCGAGCCCTCGGCCTACTCCTTCTCGGACCTGATGGGTGAACCCGACCAGACGGCCGAGTGGGACGGCGTGCGGAACTACCAGGCCCGCAACTTCCTTCGCGACGAGGTGAAGGAGGGCGACGGCGTGCTCTTCTATCACTCGAACGCGTCGCCTCCGTCGGTCGTAGGCACCGCCGTGGTCGTGCGGGAGGGCTACCCGGACTTCACGGCCTGGGACCCGAGCTCGGACCATCCGGACCCGAAGTCCACGCCGGACAATCCCCGGTGGTTCATGGTGGACATCAAGGGACTGGAGGCTCTGCCGAACGAGGTGACGCTGGCGCAGATCAGGGCGAACCCGGCGCTTGGGGACATCTCGCTGTTCAAGCGCCCCCGCATCTCCATACACCCCATCACGCAACAGGAGTGGGACACCATCCTCGCGATGGCCGAGTCCGACGCGTAGATCGCAGCCGGCGGCGCGGGCGGCAGCGGTGGGCCATATGCCGTCGGGGATGGGCGTTAGGCAGCCTCGCTCGAAGTCTTCTGCAGACCGTCGCTGATCGCGCCGTCGAGCATCGTCAGGGTGCGGCTGCAGGCCTCGCCCACGCGCGCGTCGTGCGTCACCACCACGGTCGTCTGCCCGCGTTCCGCGTTGAAGCGGAGCAGCAGGCCGAGCATCTCGTCGGTGCTCTCCGAATCGAGGTTGCCCGTGGGCTCGTCCGCCAGCAGAAGAGAGGGCTCGTTCACCAGCGCCCTGGCGACGGCGACGCGCTGCTGCTGACCGCCGGAAAGCTCCATCGGCCTGTGATTTTCTCGGTCGGCGAGGCCCACCATTCGGAGCGCGTCAGCGGCGGCCGCCTTCGTTTCCGAGCGCCGCCTGCCGGCATACTTGGCCGGGAGCGCGACGTTCTCGATCGCGGTTAGGGTAGGGACGAGGTTGAACGCCTGAAAGACGAACCCTATCTGTTCCGCCCGCATCCTGGTACGCTCTCGGTCCGGCAAGTCCGTAACGTCCGTGCCGCCGATCAAGAGGCTCGGCGTCGGAACCCTGCCGTCGTCCGGTGAGTGCAACAGGCCCATGATGTGCATCAGCGTGCTCTTGCCGCACCCCGACGGCCCCATGATTCCCACCATCTCGCCCTGATCGATCGTCACGTCGACCCCTCGCAGGGCGTAGACCAGGTTGTGACGACTCAGACGGTAGGTCTTGTGGAGATTGCGCGCTTGCAGGAATGCCATGCCGACTCCTCTACTCGTACTTGAGCGCGTCGACAGGGTCCAGCCCGGCGGCCTTCCAGGCGGGCACGACACCCGCCACGCCTCCGAGCACCGTAGAGAAGGCCACGGCGAACAGAGCCGTCCATGGAGTCAGAAGGAACAGGATCGTTCCCGAAGTTCGACCGGCCTCGTTGGAGGCGTAGACGACGACCGCGCCCAGCGCGAGTCCGATCACCCCGCCCAACAGCCCCATGAACGCCGCCTCGGTCATCAGCTCGCCCATGATCGAGCCCCGCGACGCTCCTATGGAGCGCTTGATCCCGATCTCGCGGGTGCGCTCCGCCACGCTCATGGCCATCGTGTTGATCACGGACAGGCCGCCCACGACCAGGCTGATCAGAGCGACACCGAGAATGATGGCGTTAAATATCGCGACGGTCGACCCGAATGCCTGGTCGAAGTCGTCCGCCGTGGTCGCCTGCACCTGTACGACTGTCTCCTCTATCGCCTGCGCCAGGGCATGAACGTCGGCATCGGCCTCGGGGTATACGAGCACTCGAGACACGAGCTGGCCCGCCTCCTGGCCGGTCCTGGCAAGGATCGGCGCGGCTCCCGCGAGCAGCGCCTGTCCGGCCTCGAACGGGATGATCGCGGTCGTGTCAGGGGTCGTCAGCGTTGGCTCCAACACGCCTATGACCTCGAAACCGACACCGCGTATCCGGAAGGTATCCCCGGGCCTCTTGTCGAACTTCCGGGCCATGTCCGCGCCCAGTACGACGACCATTCGGCCCTCGTCCTCCGGTACCATCAACCTTCCCTGGGCGGCCCTGCGCTCGAACACTTCGCGGCCCTGATCCGCGCCGGCCGCGACTCCCAGGACGAAGTCCGGCGAGCCGAAGCCGCTCCCCAGATCGTCGGTATCGAGAAGCAGCAAGACCTGGGGGACTGCGACTCCCACCCCGGGGACCCGCGCTATCTGGTCCACGATGCCGATCGGCATCGGGGTCAGCCCGAACTGGAAGGCCGGGGCGTTCGCGTCGCTGACTACGATCTTGTTCTCGTAGTAGGTGAGGTTTCCGTCGATCAGCGTCTGGATCTTGGTCGCCATCGACGTCATCACGACGAGCGCCCAGATGCCCACCGTGATGCCGACAACGGTCAGCGCGGTGCGGAGCTTTCGCCTCGCCAGGTTACGCAGAAGGCTCACGTCGTCTCCCTCGTGAGGTTACCCGCGCCCCCCGGACAATGCCGGCCCGTCAGACACCGTGCGCGACCGCGTCACCGATGCCATCGGTGCCCAGTCCGCTCTCCTCTACGTCCCGGGCGGATAGACCGCCCAGCTTTCCGCTCTGCAGGAAACTCGCCACGGCGTCCTCGATCCGTCTTGCGGCTACCTTCTGCCCCAGGTGCTCCAACATCATCCGTCCCGCCTCGATGGCGGCCAGCGGATTGACGGTGTTCATTCCGGTGTACTTCGGGGTGGAGCCGCCTATCGGCTCGAACATGGAGACTCCGTCGGGGTTGATGTTGCCCCCTGCGGCGATCCCCATTCCTCCCTGGATCATCGCGCCGAGATCCGTGATGATGTCCCCGAACATGTTCCCGGTAACGATGACGTCGAACCACTCCGGGTTCTTGACCATCCACATGACCGTGGCATCGATGTGGGCGTACTCTCGTTTGATGTCCGGGTAGTCAGCGTCCCCCATTTCGTGGAATGCCCGGTCCCACATACCGTAGACGTTGGTCAGGACGTTCGTCTTGCCGCACAGGGTGAGCTGGCGTTCGCTGTCCCGTTCACGGGTCAGGTCGAACGCGTATCGAAGGCACCGGTCGACCTCAGGCCGTGTGTAGGCCATGATCTGAGTCGCCCGCTCGTCCGGCAGGCCCTTGTTCGTCACCTCGCCCAGGCCCGTGTACACACCCCCGCAGTTCTCCCGCACTACAACGAAGTCGATATCGGACGGCCCCTTGTCCTTCAGCGGGGTTTCGACGTTGGCGTACAGTTTGACCGGCCGCAGATTGATGTACTGCTCCAGCTCGAACCGCAGCCTCAGCAGGATGCCCTTCTCCAGGACGCCGGGCGTGACGTCAGGGTGACCGATCGCTCCCAGGTAGATCGCGTCGAAGCCCCTGATCTCCTCGACGGCTGAGTCGGGGAGGAGCTCCCCGGTACGGAGATACCGGTTTCCGCCGAAGTCGTAGGAGACAAATGTCAGTTCGAGGTCGATGCCGGCGGCGGCAGCCTCCAGTACCTTGATTCCCTCCCTCGCGACTTCAGGGCCGGTACCGTCACCAGGAATGACCGCTATCCTAAATTGCATTGTGCCCTGATACTCCCTGCGTCATGGTTTCTGGACTACTAACTATTATAGGAAAACAGCGAGGCCCGCGTCGGATCGGTAGTGTCAGTCCCGGAAACGAGAACAGCGGTTCACCGAAGAGTGCCCAAGCTGTGCGGCTCCATGCCGGTAGCCGCCGCCAACCGGTTGGACTATCATATGGCCCGCCGCACAGACACGGCGCCGACGGAGGCCCCTTGAAGTACTCGCTGTTCAACCTGGTCCGCAACGGGCTGAGCCACCACGAGAAGTGGCCGCGGGCCTGGCGCCACCCCGAGCCGAGGCGCGAGTACGAAGTCGTGATAGTCGGCGCGGGCGGCCACGGTCTGGCAACCGCCTACTACCTCGCCAAAGAGCACGGCATCACCGACGTGGCCGTGCTGGAGAAGGGCTACGTAGGCGGCGGAAATACGGGCCGGAACACAGAGGTCGTGCGCTCCAACTACCTCTGGGACGAGGCCGCCCACCTGTACGAGTTCTCGCTGAAGCTGTGGCAGGACCTGAGCCGCGACCTCAACTTCAATCTGATGTACAGCAAACGCGGCCTGCTCAGCCTCGGACACAGCCTTCAGGAGCTGCGCGACATCGCCCGGCGCGTGAGCGCGAACCGCCTGAACGGGATCGACAGCGAGCTGCTGAGGCCAGAGGAGGTCAAGGAGCTCGTTCCGATCATCGATATCTCGAAGGACGCCCGATATCCGATACTAGGGGCCTCCTACCAGCGCAGGGGAGGGACGGCGCGCCACGACGCCGTCGCGTGGGGGTTCGCCCGGGCGGCGGACGCCCGCGGCGTCGACGTCATCCAGCAGTGCGAGGTCGTCGGCTTCCGCCAGGAGAACGGCCGGGTCGTCGGCGTGGACACGACGCGCGGGTACATCGGCGCGAAGAAGATCGGCGTCGTCACCGCGGGCAGCTCCGGCGTGCTGGCCGACATGGCGGGCTTTCGGCTGCCGATCGAGAGCCATCCTCTCCAGGCGTGGGTCAGCGAGCCGATCAAGCCGTTGCTCCACGCGGTCGTCATGTCGAACGCCGTCCACGCCTATATCAGCCAGACAGACCGGGGTGAGCTGCTCTCAGGCGCGGGCATCGACTCCTACAACGGCTACGGGCAGCGCGGCAGCTTCAGCGTCCCGGAGCACGCCATCGCGGCCCTGGTCGAGCTGTTCCCGGTCTTCAGCAGGCTGCGGATGATGCGGCAGTGGGGCGGCATCGTCGACACGTGCCCGGACGCCTGCCCGATCATCGGCGCGACGCCGGTCGACGGCCTCTACTTCAACTGCGGCTGGGGCACCGGCGGCTACAAGGCGACGCCGGGCTCGGGGTGGGTGTTCGCCTACGACCTCGCCACCGGACAGCCCCACGAGCTCGCGAAGCCGTTTTCGCTGGACCGCTTCAGGACCGGCCACCTGATCGACGAGCACGGTGCGGCCGGGGTCGCCCACTAGCCGCGAAGGGAGAAGCCCAGCACAGATGCTGCTCATCGAGTGCCCCTGGTGCGGGGAGAGAGACGAGTCCGAGTTCACCTACGGCGGTGAGGCCCACATCGTTCGCCCGGCGGACCCGGACGGCGCTACCGACGAAGAGTGGGCCGACTATCTCTTCTTCCGCAAGAACCCGAAGGGCGACCACCTGGAACAGTGGTGCCACTCCTCCGGATGCAGGCGCTGGTTCAACGTGCGGCGCGACACCATGACCTACAAGATCGAGCACGTCTACCGTATCGGGGAGACGGCGCCGCGAGGCGAGTCATGACGCAGCCCAACAGGCTTCCACAAGGCTTCCACGTCGACCCCGGCCGGCCGCTCGCGTTCACGTTCAACGGCAAGAGCTACACCGGCCTCCAGGGGGACACGCTCGCCTCGGCGCTGCTGGCGAACGACGTTCGTCTCGTCGGCCGGAGCTTCAAGTACCACCGGCCGCGCGGAATCGTCGGCAGCGGCGTCGAGGAGCCCAACGCGCTGGTGCAGCTCGGGACCGGCGCGCAGACGCTGCCCAACTACGTCGCCACCCAGGTCGAGCTGTACGACGGCCTGGAGGCGTCGAGCGTCAACTGCTGGCCGTCGGTCGGCTTCGACCTGCGCGCCGTCAACGGCCTCATCTCGCGCTTCCTTCCGCCCGGTTTCTACTACAAGACCTTCATGTGGCCCAGGTCGTTCTGGCCCCTCTACGAGCGTCAGCTCCGAAAGGCCGGCGGCCTGGGTGTCGCGCCGACGGAGCCCGACACGGACCGCTACGACAAGATGCACGCCCACTGCGACGTGCTCGTGGTCGGGTCGGGCCCGGCCGGAGTCGCGGCCGCTCTGGAGGCGGGCCGGGCCGGCGCGAGAATGATCCTGGTCGACGAGCAGCGGGAGTTCGGCGGAAGCCTGCTGGCCAGCCGCCGGACTATCGGGACCGAGTGGGCAGGGGACTGGCTGGAAGCGGCGCTGGCGGAGCTGCGCGGCATGGACGAGGTCCGCCTCCTCCCGCGAAGCACCGCGTTCGGATACTACGACCACAACTTCGTCGCGGTGCTCGAACGTGTGACCGACCACCTTGGGCCGACCGACGGTGACGCGCCGCGGCAGCGCATCTGGCGAATCAGGGCGAAGCAGGTCGTCCTGGCAACCGGCGCGATCGAGCGCCCGCTGGTCTTCCGCAACAACGACCGCCCGGGCGTGATGCTCGCCTCGGCGGTGTCGACCTACCTGCTCCGCTACGGCGTCGCACCTGGGCGGCGCCCCGTCCTGTTCGCCAACAATGACAACGCGTACCTCACGGCGCTCGACCTGTATGACGCCGGGGTCGAAGTGGAAGCTGTCGTCGACCTCCGGCCAGAGCCCGACGGCGAGCTGCCGAGGAAGGTTGCCGCGCTGGAGATCGAGGTCCTGACGGGCAGCGCGCTGGTCGACGTGCACGGCGGCAAAGGCGTGGAGGCAGTCGACGTGATGCGCGTCGACGGAGGCTCGGCAGTCGGCGAGCCTCGACGGATCGAGTGCGACCTGGTGGCTGTGTCGGGAGGATGGAACCCGACGCTGAACCTCCACTCCCAATCGGGCGGGCTGCCGCGGTTCGACGACGCGCTGTCGTGCTTCGTGCCCGGTCCGCCGGTACAGGCGGAGCGTTCCGCCGGCTCGTGCAACGGCGCGTTCACGCTTCGGGAGTCCCTTGCGCAGGGCACGGCCGCCGGCGCGGCCGCGGCCGGCGATGCCGGAATTGGGAACGGCCGTCCCTCCGCGCCTGCTCCGGGCGCCAACGACTGGCCAGAAGAGCCCTTGAGCGTTTGCTGGATCGTGCCGGGAACGAAGCCGGTGACGAGGGAGAGCAAGAGCTTCGTCGACCTCCAAACCGACACGACGGCTGCCGACATAGCCGTCTCCGCCCTCGAGGGCTACGAGATGATCGAGCACGTCAAGCGCTACACGACGCTTGGCATGGGCACCGACCAGGGCCGTACCGGCGCGGTCAACGGGATCGGCGCGCTCGCCGAGGTCCTAGGGAAACCGATCCCGGAAATAGGCACCACGACATTCCGGCAGCCATACACGCCGGTGACGTTCGGCGCCATCGCCGGCCGCGACCTCCGGGATCTCTTCGATCCCATGCGCAAGACGCCCATCCACGAGTGGCACGTGCGGGCAGGGGCGAAGTTCGAAGACGTCGGCCAGTGGAAGCGGGCGTGGTACTACCCCCAGCCTGGGGAGGCGTTGCACGAAGCGGTCGACCGGGAGTGCCTCGCCGTGCGCAACGCGGTGGGTGTCCTCGACGCGTCGACCCTCGGCAAGATCGACGTCAGGGGGCCGGACGCGGCTGCCTTCCTGGACCGCGTCTACATCAACGGCTGGACGAAGCTCGGCGTCGGGCGCTGCCGCTACGGCTTCATGCTGAACGAAGAAGGCATGGTGCTCGACGACGGCGTGACGGCGCGGCTTTCGGAAAAACACTTCCTGATGCACACCACTACGTCCGGGGCCGCCACGGTCATGGCGTGGCTGGAGCGGTGGCTACAGACCGAGTGGCCTGACCTGAAGGTCTACCTGACGTCGGTCACCGACCACTGGGCGACGGTGTCGATCAACGGGCCCCGGGCGCGGCGGGTCATCGAGAAGATGTGCGGCGACGTCGACCTCTCCGACGACGCGTTCCCCTTCATGTCGGTCCGCACCGGCACCGTGGCGGGCGTCCCGGCCCGGATCTTCCGGATCAGCTTCGCCGGCGAGCTGTCCTTCGAGGTCAACGTCGACGCCGGCTACGGGCTCCACGTCTGGGACGCCGCGATGGAGGCAGGCGAGGAGTTCGGGATCACGCCCTACGGCACGGAGGCGATGCACGTCCTGAGAGCGGAGAAGGGGTACGTGATCGTCGGCCAGGACACCGACGGCTCGGTCACGCCGGTCGACCTCGGCGTCGGCCGCATGGTGTCGCGGCGCAAGGATTTTCTCGGCAGGCGGTCGCTCGCCATGGAGCACCTGGTGCGGGAGGACCGGAAGCAGCTCGTCGGACTGCTCACCGAAGATGATCAGGAGGTGCTGCCCGAGGGCGGACAGATCGTCGACGACCCGTCCGCTCCCGCCCCGGCGCCGATGCTGGGCCACGTGACTTCCAGCTACTACAGCGCCAACCTCAGGCGCTCCATCGCGATGGGCATCGTCAAGGGCGGCCGAGCCCGCGAGGGCGACATCGTGCACGTGTCCATCGGGGCCGGGCGTTCGGTCCCGGCGCGGATCGCGAGCCCGTCGTTCTACGACCCGAAAGGGGAGAAGCAGAATGTCGACTGACGGCACGGGACGCCAGTCCCCGCTGAGCGGCTTCTTCGCCACGGCCGCGGACGACCCGTCGGACGGCGCCGGCGCCGTCATCTCCGAGCGGCCGTTGCTCGGGCACCTGAACCTGCGCGGCGATCCCGTAGACGGCGGCTTCACGAGCGCGGCGGCGGGCGTCCTCGGATTCGGGCTGCCGACGGAGCCCAACACGACGGGCGGGAAGGGCGGACTGCTCGCGCTGTGGCTGGGGCCAGACGAGTGGCTCGTCGTCACGCCCCCGGACGTTCAGACACGGCTTGCGGACTCCCTCGAAGCCGCGCTCCAGGGCGTCCACGCCTCGGTCACCGACGTGACCGGCGGTCAGACCGTGATAACGCTGAGCGGCCCAAGCGCCCGCGAAGTCCTTGCGAAAGGCTGCCCGCTCGACCTCCACCCCGCGGTCTTCGGCCCCGGCGCCTGCGCGCAAACCCTGCTCGCCAAGGCCAACGTGACCATCCGCTGCGTCGACGACTCGCCGTCGTTCGAGCTCATCGTCCGCCGCAGCTTCGCCGACTACGCCGCTCTCTGGCTCCACGACGCCGCGCTAGCAGCCCGTCCGAGGATTATCTAACGGTGCTTGCGGGTCAGCGACAATGGATGGCGACAACTAATTGTGCCGGTTGCCCCGGCCGGCCCGCAGATAGCTTTGCGAATAGCGCCGTGCTCGCTACCTCGGCAAAGCTCCTGATGCGTTGGGCTGGCCCATCGCCCCGTGCTTCCCTGTGCAGATTGACCCCAAAGCGGAACAGTTTGAGCAGGTTGTGGCCGGTGCAGATCAGCGACCATTCGCCGTTCACCTTCTCCAGTCCCCGCAGCAGGAACTGCCGGAATCCCCGGCCCTGCTTGATCTGGCCGAATACCGGCTCCACAGTTTGCATCCGCAAAGCGTAGCGCTGACGACCCCGCTTGGTCTGTAACTTCCGTCGCATCCGGTCCCTGGGAGACAAATTGCTGGGTATGCGACCTCGGGGCGCGGGTGGCACAACCCGGCGGTGGCGGGTCTGCTCAGGCGCGACGAACGGGTCCACGCCCAGAGCATAGAGCTCGTCGACTGCCTTTGCCGAGTAGTAGCCAGCATCGGCGGATACTTCCCTGGGGACTGCACCGACGTTGTCGATGGTCTCCTCCATCATCGCCGCAGCCTGTTGCTTATCCGAAGTCTGGTTGGTCGCCCGCGCCGCCACGATCACCTGGTGAGCGCTGTCCACCACCGCCTGACAGTTGTACGCTTGCAGGAAGTCCTTTCCTCCAGGTGCGGGCATGATGCGCGACTCGGCATCGGTGAAGTTACGCTGGGCCTTGTCGTCGGGCACCCCCGGGTGCTTACCACCTTCGGCCTCGGCCTGTTCGGCAGCCGCCTGCGCCTCGGCTTCCAGCGCCGCCATGGCTTCCCGTATCTTCTCCAACCGACCCTCTCGAAAGGCCAACTCCTCCGGCAACTCATCTCCACGCTTGTCTTTGCCGTACCGCCGGTCTTCCTCATCATCCGATGCCTGGGCCTGTCGCAACAACTCCGCTACCTCCGCCGCCAACTGCGCTGCCTTCTCCTTCATACGTTGGTAACTCATCGCCTTATGCTTCGATGCGTTGGCCTTGACCTTCGTGCCGTCCAGCGCCACGTGCCCCAGCTTCACCAGCCCCGCCTGCTGGCACAACGCCAGTACCTGTATGAACAGGCCCGACAGCGCATCCAGATTGTCCTTGCGAAAGTCGGAGATGGTCCGGAAGTCCGGTGTGTTGTTCGCCGCCAACACCCTGAAGGCGATGTCCTCGTGGAGACGCTGGGCGATGCGGCGTGAGGACGACACCCCCACGCAGTAGCCGTAGAGCAACACCTTGACCATCATCCGTGGATGATACGGCGGCCCGCCACGCCGTTCCCGCTCGTAGCGAGCGGTGACCTCCGACATGTCCAACTGGTCCACCACGTCGGATATGAAGTAGGCCAGATGCTCGTCTGGCAGCCACTCCTGCAACGCCGCTGGCAACAGCAACTGCTGGTCGGGTTCGTAGGGAAGGTAGGTCTTGCTCATCAACGACTCCCCGCTACTGGACTGGGCACATCATACCCCCAACCACTCACCAACCGTGTTTCTCGGACAGGCTGCTAGAGTACGGGTGCGCCGTCGTTCTCCCGCGGTAGCGCTGGACAATAGCCGCGTTGACCTTGGCCGCGGAGGTTCATGGTATCAGCGGGTCATTGGCTTCGCGCGGTGCGCCGAGATAGTCACAGCGTGTTGATGGTCGATGTAGGCTAGAGTCCTCTTGCCGCATCAGATTGCGAGCGCACAAATCCCAGACTGTCCGCTTCTGAGATGTGCCTCAACGAGGGGTGAATCCCTGAAGGCGAGACGTACAAGAACGGCTCTCCAGACTCCCAATTGCCCGCCAGCGAGAACCACGCACGCTCGTCGCCACTCTTGGCTGTGTATAGCACACCGGAGTCCAAGTTCGCGGCGTTCGTGTTCTCTTGAACTGCCCGATCAGCGAGCTTCCTCGCGCCGCCGAGTGCCACTATCAACCTTGGGCGAATGAGCTTGTCCAATACATCGACAACCTGGACGGCTGCTGGGTACATATGCCCTCCCGTCGGAGCAGTGGCGGACTGCTGCGGGTCCAAGTTACGAACCATAGTGGCGGCGTAGGCATCCGCCGGTTTGAGTTCCGGGAAGATGGTCCGAGCGTACTGTCTGATCCCATTCCAAAAGCCATTCGTGTCTAGGTATTCGGCCACGCCGGGGTGAGCCCTTCCTACGGAAGGCAGGGGGTCGTATCCCCAAGCATCGCCGGGAGAGAATCCAGGGGACGGCCCCAGGAACACCAACCAGGCATTCAACGAACCCGGCGAATACAACGGCCATTGGGGTAGTCCGTCCATCATCAGCGAGCGCAGTTCGCCTGTCGCGTAGCCAAGCGCGGTGACACGATCCCGGGGTGCCGGTGCATAGAACCCTGTCGGCAGGTCAGTCATCCAGTTCCTCCATGTCCGGTGTTTGGTGCTTCGGCCATCACCAGAGACTAAAGCACACAATTAGTGTTTGCAAAGGATGTCCGCGCCGAGCGTTCATAGCGATGGCCGTGTTGGACGTAAGCCGCACAAGTTCGTCGCCGACTCGCCGTCCTTCGAGCTCACCGTCCGCCGCAGCTTCGCCGACTACACCGCGCTGTGGCTCCAGGATGCGGCGTTGGAGTACGGGTGCGCCGTCGTTCTGCCGCGGTAGGCCCTTCGTAATCTCCCTTGCGACGTTCTTGTGACCCTTACGCTGCTTGACAGCAGGCGCACTAGTGTTCTATTTTGTTCGTATCTCGTTGCTGGTGGGGGCGATGTCGGATAAGAGCGCGATCGAGTGGACGGACGCTACGTGGAACCCGGTAACCGGCTGCACGAAGATCAGCCCTGGATGCGCCTACTGCTACGCGGAAAGCATTACGTTGAGGTTCAAACGCGGTGGTCCCTTTCTTCCCGGCAAGACCACGATCAACCTCCACCACGACAGGCTCGATGCCCCTGGCAAGTGGAGGTCGCGTCGTCGTGTCTTTGTGAACAGCATGAGCGACCTCTTTCACGAAGAGGTGCCTTTCGACTTCGTGCGAGAGGTGTTCCTGCGAATGTCCGAGTACGACCAGCACATCTACCAGGTACTTACGAAGCGTCCTGAACGAATGTTGGAGTATGTTGACTGGGGCAATGGCCCCGACTGGCCTGACCACGTCTGGGCGGGAGTGTCGGTCGAGAACCAGTACTGGGCCGACCGCCGCATCCCGCTGCTGGCGGATACTCCGGCGAGGGTGCGCTTCCTATCGGTCGAGCCGCTATTGAAAGCAGTGGACCTGCGTTCGCACCTGGCGGATATTCAGTGGGTGATCGTCGGTGGAGAGAGCGGTCACAAGGCGAGACCCATGGACGCCGAGTGGGCAATCCGCGTGCGCGACGACTGTCTGGACGCCGACGTGCCATTCTTCTTCAAGCAGTGGGGTGGACGTACGAGCAAGTCCAACGGCAGGACTCTCGAAGGACGCACGTGGGACCAAATGCCGGACGTCAGTCTTCAGCCCGCTCTCGCACAAGGCTAGCCTTCGATGGTTCAAGACACGACACTGGCAAGCGACGGACTGCCGGCGATAGACCAGGGCCCGTGGAGTCGGGACAAGCTCCACTTCGTCTCCCGCTTCGCCGAGATGTTCAGCATGGGCATGAAAAATCACTGGCCTACACGGGCCTATGTCGACCTGTTCGCAGGGCCAGGTCTGTGCCTGGACAGGACGACTGGCGAAGAGTTCCACGGCTCACCAATGTTGGCGCTTAGGTGCAAGACGCCGTTCACACACCTATACCTCAACGATGGAAATCCAGGGTACGTCAGCGCTCTGAAGCAGAGACAGGAAAGCGTGTTTCCCGATAGCAACGTGTCCTACTACGAGTTGGACTGCAACGAAGCGGCCAGCGTTGTCTATGACAACGTTCCCTCCTGGGCGCTGGTACTTTGCTTCATCGACCCTTGGACATACGAGATCACGTTCGACAGCCTGGCTAAACTATGCCAGCATCGCTCGCTTGACCTGATAGTGACCTTCCACAGCACCGCGATAAAGCGGAATGCTCATCACGATATTGCGGCCGTGGACAGGTTTCTTGGCGACGAAACCTGGAGGGAAGAATACTTTGCCGCCGAAGGTGACCCATCGCGTCCACGAACCCACGTGTTGATCAAAACGTTCACCGCGAAACTGCGAGAGCGCCTGGGATTTACCCACTTCGGAGATCCAGAGGTGATCCGTAACACCCACGGCGCGCCGATGTTCTATCTGCTATTCGCGTCTCGGCATCCCAAGGGTCTAGACTTCTGGAGTAAGGCTTCCGAAAGAATGCCGGGTGGCCAGCGAAGGATGTTCTGAGAGCCGCGAATCTAGCGTCCGCGGCCATAACCGATCTGGAGTATCCGGTGGATAGAAGCGCTCCCGTTACTCCAGCGCGAGCAGGTATGCGCCATCGTTCTGGCGGATGACTGCGTAGAGCACGTTGTCTTCGACGGTGAGGTACCCGGAGGGCGTGCCCTCGACGTTCTTGTCCCACCATGGCTTCCCAGACTCGGCATCCACAGCGTAGACACCACGCCAGCTCGTAAGGTACAAGAGGCCGTTGCCGCCGGATATGATAGGCTGCGCCGAGGAGCGCTGCGGCACGATCTCGGTCCGCCATTTCTCTTCGCCCGTGGCGGCGTCGAGCCCGTGGACGTATCCCCTCTGGAATATCACCGTGTCGTTGAAGACGACAGGAGAGGCTTTGAGCGGCCAGTGGGACCTGAACGACCACCTCTCCACGCCGGTCTTGGCGTCCACCGCGTAGAGGTTGAGGTCGTCGCTTCCGAAGTACGCCATGCCGCCCGATATCGCGGGTGAGCCCCACACCGAACCTCTCGTCTTGAATCGCCACGCCTCCTGTCCAGTGGCGGCGTCTATCGCGTAGAGATGCCAGTCCAGGCTTCCCGCGTAGACGGTCCCGTCATGGACCGATGGAGACAGCCAGGTCCCCCGTCCAAACGAGTTTGCGTCCAGTTGCCTCGGGCCGAACAGCTCGAATCTCCAGCGCTCTTCTCCGGTCGTCGCATCCAGCGCGTAGAGATGGCCGTCCGACGCGGTGAAGAAGACAGTCCCGTCCGAGACAACCGGGGAGGCCCACGATCCGCCCACGGCTTCGAACCTCCACTGCTCCTCTCCGGTCGCGGCGTCCAGTGCGTAGAGGCGGCTGTCCACGCTGGACACGAATACGACCCCGTCGGACACGGCGGGCGCTGAGTATACCTGCCGGTCCGTGGCGAACCTCCATAGCTCTCTCTGCGCTCGAGCGTCGAACGCGGACAGGTAGAACCCCGACTCGGACGCGCCGTCAGCCACTCCGATGAAGACCAGCCCGCCCGAGACCACAGGAGGGGAGGTTATGTCGGCAGCCGGAAACCTCCACGCCTCGTCAGGGGCGAATGTCGGGCCGCGGGCATCGAAGACGCCATCGCCGCTCGGACTTCCCCCGAACATAGCGACGACGTCCGCCACGGGCGTTGGGGACGGTTCCAGCTCGGCGATCGCCGTGAGGTCTTGCGGCGACAGGGTGCCGCAAGCGGCCAGGACGAATATCCCGAACGCCGCCGCCGCTGCCAGAAACTGACGCGCGACAAGCGATGCGACGCGCTCGACTGCGCCGTGCCTCCAGGAAGTCAAGATGTCAGAACAGATGAGACGTCCCCCAGTCCGTGCACTGAAATCGCTCCCACGATCGTGCAGACCCATACCGATTGTATCGTGGCCGTGCTCCTGTCCTCACTTCAGTTGCCTGCGCATCCACCCGGCCGTCACGGAAGCAACCTCCGATAGCGCGTCCGACCTCGTTCTGCCCGACTCGACCGGCGGATCGTAGAAGTGGTCGGCGCCCTCTACGACGTAAAGAGTCGCGCGGTCCCCCAATCCGTCCAGCACGGGTTGAAACTCGCGCAGGTCGCAGAACTCTTCGTCGTGGCCGCCCTGGACGAACAGCATGGGTACCGGCACTCGGTGTAGATGGCCGACGGGATTCTCCAGCAGGTTGCGCCACCGCATTGGGAAGACGTACAACACGACACCCCGGGTATCTGGCCAGTGCTCGCGCGTCAGGGCGAGCGAAACGACCTGACTGCTCATGGAGCGTCCGCCAAGGAATAGCGGGAGGTCGGGCGCCAGACGTGTCGCGGCGCTCATGGCCGAGCTTGTAGTGGCCAGGAGGACGTCGAGAGGGTCGATCAAGTCGGGAGAGTAGGTGGTCATACCCTCGCTGTATGGGTAGTTGTAGCGGAAGGTCGCGATCCGATGGTTGGCAAGCGCTTCGGCCATCTGGACCATCAGCGGCCGGTGAATCGGAGTCCCGGAGCCGTGACCCAACACCATCAGCGCGATGGCGTCGTCCGGCTCCGCCAGGATGGTAGCGACTTCCGGTCCGTTGGAAGTCGCTGCCATTCTACTCTCTGTAACCCTTACCTCAGCCAATCTCAGGCCCCTACTCAACTGTCGCTCCCGCGAAGGCACACCTGTCCGCAACTTGCTCTTGCGGCGTTACGGTCGTGCCCCGCTGCGCGTCGTTCCCGCACAGCAAGACCATTGCACAACCGTCGTTCCCGCGCAGGCGGGAACCCAGGGGTGGGCCTCCAGATGCGAAATCGAGGCATCTCCACCACACCCGTTGCCCGCGAGGGAGTTACGCAAACGCCTCCCCAAACGGGAACCCATCCCCCTCCCAGCCATGGATTCCCGCCTTCGCGGGAATGGCGGTATCGATCCAGCCGCGTCCCTCGCGGTCGCCTCTACTTCGCGACTATGTTGACGAGCTTGCCCGGTACGTAGACGACCTTGACCACGTTCTTGCCCGCCGTGTGCGTTTGTACCCGCGGGCTGTCCAGCGCGGCTATGCTGGCGTCTTCCTCGGTGATCGGCGCGGGCAGCTCGATGCGGTCCCGCACCCTGCCGTTGACCTGCACGACGAGCGTTACCGTCTCATCGGCCGCCAGGGCAGGGTCCCACTCCGGCAGGAGTCGGTCGTGGATGCTGAACGGGCGCCCGGTGCGCTCCCACAGCTCCTCGGTGACGTGGGGCGCCATCGGCGCCAGCAGCACCAGCAGAGACTCCACCGCCTCGCTCCACGCGTCGGAGGTGATTTTCCCTTCGGACCAGGCGGCGTTCATCGTGTTCGACAGCTCCATAAGCGACGCGATGGCCGTGTTGAACTTGAAGCGATCCAGGTCGTCGATGACTCGCCTGATCGTCTTGTGGACGCTCCGTCTCAGGTCGGCGGCGGCGTTATCGTCGACCGGGCCCGCGTCGAGCTCGCTCGGGTCGCGCTGCGCCAGCTCCCACAGGCGATTCAGCCACCGGGAGACGCCGTTGATGCCCGACTCGCTCCAGCTCCCGCCCTGGTCCCAGGGGCCTATGAACATCAGGTAGCAGCGCACGGCGTCGGCGCCGTACTCGCCGACGTACTCGTCGGGCGCGACGACGTTGCCGCGCGACTTGCTCATCTTCTCGCCCTCGGACAGGATGTGCCCCTGGTTGAACAGGCGGATGAAGGGCTCGTCGAAGTCCAGCAGTCCGAGGTCGCGCATCGCCTTCGTGAAGAAGCGCGCGTACAGCAGGTGCATGACGGCGTGCTCCGCTCCGCCGGTGTACTGGTCAACCGCGCCCCAGGCCTGGAACGCCTCGCGCTCGAACATGCCGCCGTCGAATTTGGGGCTGGCGAACCGGAACTGGTACCACGACGAGTCGACGAACGTGTCCATCGTGTCCGTCTCGCGCTTGGCCGGCCCGCCGCAGCGCGGGCAGTTGGTGTTCACAAAACCCTCGTGCAGCGTCAGCGGAGACTCGCCGGTCGGTCGGAACTCGGCGTCCTCCGGCAGCAGCACCGGCAGGTCCCCCTCCGGGACGGGCACCGTGCCGCAGCCGTCGCAGTAGACGACCGGAATCGGCGTGCCCCAGTAGCGCTGGCGCGAGATCAGCCAGTCGCGCATACGGTACTGCACGGCCCTCTTGCCCCAACCTTGAGACTCGATGAAGTCGGCTATGCGTCCCTTGCTCTCGGCGCTGGGCATGCCGTCGAACTGGCCGGAGCTCACCTGGGCGCCCTCGTCGACGTAGGCCTCGGCCAGCTCGCCGCCGCCCCAGTCGGGCGGAGCGACGACGACCTTGATCGGCAGGTCGTACTTCTTGGCGAACTCGAAGTCGCGCTGGTCGTGCGCCGGGACGCCCATGACGATGCCGGTGCCGTAGGTGAGCAGCACGTAGTCGCCGATCAGGATCGGCACGCGCTCTCCGTTCAGCCTGTTGACGGCGTGGGAGCCGGTGAACACGCCCGTCTTGACCTTCTCGGTCGACATGCGCTCGATCTCGGTCTGGCGCCGCGCCTGGTCGACGTACGCCTCTACCTCGGCCCTGTGCTCGGGCGTCGACAACTCGTCCACCAGCGGGTGCTCGGGCGCCAGCACGACGAACGTCACGCCGAAGATCGTGTCGATGCGCGTCGTGAAGGTCGTCAGCGCCGTCTCGTCCAGCCCGTACTCGGAGATGTCGAACTCTATGTCGACGCCCTCGCTGCGGCCGATCCAGTTCGTCTGCATGACGTTGATCTTCTCGGGCCAGTCGATCTGGGACTGGTCCAGCAGCTCGTCGGCGTACTTGGTGACGCGGAACAGCCACTGGTTCAGCTCGCGGCGGACGACCTCGGAGTCGCAGCGCTCGCAGCGGCCGTCGACGACCTGCTCGTTGGCCAGCACGGTGTTGTCGGTCGGGCACCAGTTGGCGGGCGCAAAGTCGCGGTAGGCCAGCCCGGCCTTCAGGAACCGCAGGAATATCCACTGGTTCCAGCGGTAGTACTCCGGCACGCACGTAACGAGCTCGCGGTCCCAATCGTAGATGGGCCCCATCGAGCGGAACTGCCGGCGCATCTTTTCGATGTTGCCCATGGTCCACCTGGCCGGATGGATGCCGCGCTCGATGGCGGCGTTCTCCGCGTTCAGCCCGAAGGCGTCGAACCCCATCGGATGCAGCACGTTGTATCCCCTCATCCGCATGAAGCGCGCGTGGGCGTCCGCTCCGGACATGGCGTACCAGTGGCCGATGTGGAGGTCGCCGGAAGGGTAGGGGTACATCGTGAGCTCGTACCACTTCGGGCGCGGGTCGTCGTCGTCGACCCGGTAGGTCCCGCCGCTGTCCCACCGCGCCTGCCATTTCGCCTCGATCTGCGCGGCGTCGTACCGTGCGTCAGCTCTCACAGCCGTGTCCGTCGTCGCCATGTCGACCTCCTGCATTGTCCTTCCGCCGCCGGAGTGCCTCGTCCGGCTGGTCCGGGCCGCCCCAAAAAAGAAAACCCGCCCCTGGATTCAGGGACGGGAAATGCGATCATCGTACGCAGTACCCCGCGGTACCACCCTGGTTGCCCCGGCAAATGCGGGGCCTCCTCACAGCGATAACGGCGCTCTGCCGGCCGGCCCTACTCGACGTTCAGGCCGGATGCTCAGGCCCGGCCGCAGGGCCGGGCTCCGATGGCAGGCCGCCACCGGAGGGCGAGTTCACGGGCCGAACGCGCACCGGGCTTCCACCTAAACCCCGTTCTCTATCGCGCGGTACCCGCTACTACTCCCCGTCGACGCATCTATGTATCTCTTTCCAAATTAGCACGGCGACCCACCCCGGTCAACCGCGCCCGGCGACCCAAATCCCCCACCTCCGTCGTTCCCGCGAAGGCGGGAACCCATCCCCGACAGGGTGCACCACTATGACACCGGAAGCAGTCCGTCACGCCCCCCCGACCCAATCAGGTGGGGAATCTAGGGATACTCTGAATAACCCATCAGCACAGCTTAATTTCCTATGTGTGGAGCTGCAGTCCACGGACTTATTCAGACCATCCCTAGGGCGACGGTACACTGTTCACAGTTGAGGGGACAAATGTCCCTCCAGACCCCTGGATGCCCGCCTTCGCGGGCACAACGGGAGGGTGTCCGAGGCGGGTCACTCCCCTCCACCGCAGTACACAGCGCTTCCAGAGGTATCCAGGAGCGTGGTCTCTATCCGGTCGCTTTCATAATCAGCTTGCCCTGGCGCTCACCAACCAGCACTCCACTTGCCAGTATGTGACCATCCATAGCCTTGAGCAGGTCATCTCTCGTGGCGCCAGCAGGCAGGTCGAGCGTTGTGTCCAGCGCATAGATTTCGAAGCGGTACTTCTCAATCTCTTGCTTGGGATTCTCATTGCCGACTGAAGCTGAAGGCTTGTAAACACTGAGCATATCCGGCGGGCATGGCCCAAGGTATCCGGTCACTCCGCCGCTGTTGAACCCCTGGCTGGCGCCATTCGCCAGTGTTTCCAATTCCTCCACACCTTCAGCCAGCTCGTTCACCTCAGCCGGAATGTTCCACATCACCCAATGAACCCAGGTTTCGTCCGATGCCAAAAGTTCGGTGCTGCGCATGATCAAGGCGAAGCTCTGGGTCCCCTCCGGTGCACCGCTCCAGGCCAGAGGCGGCGACAGGTTCTGCGCATCCGTCGGAGTCAGGTTAGACCGGGCAAAATACGCTCCCGGCTTGTCCACCGTACCTCCGATGCAGGTGTGAGTCTTCGGAATGCGTCGCTTCTCATTGAACACGGGACTGGTAAATGTCATGCTGAGGTCGATCTCTTGCTGGATGGAAGCTTCGCTGGATTGGTCTTGGGCAGCGGTACCGGTGTCTGCTGCTGCTGCGGTGGCGCCGCTGGCGTCGGCGGAGGCACCGCTGGCGATATCTTCGGCATCTCCTTCGTCGCTGGAGCAACCGGCGACGAAGACGGCGGCGAACAGGGCCATACCCAGCAGGATGAAAAACGATCGAACGTTGTACATGTGGCAAGCCTCCGGTATTCGAATCCCTACCCTTTGGTGTCGCCGCCAAATCCTACCAACAACACGCTCTGGTAGCAAACGAGGCTATCCGGGCCACTTCGCTCGCACGGATTGCACGTCCATGCCCAAGACGGTATGATTGCATGTATCCGTTTTTCATGCGGAGAAAACCATGCGAATATCGGAGCGGGGCCAGATCACCATCCCAAAGCACCTGAGACAGCGCTTTGGGATGCACCACGAGGTCGAGGTTGAGATCAGCCCTACAGAGCAAGGTCTCCTGATCAGAAAGAAAACGACCGCGGAACATCCCGTGGACCGGGTGTACGGGATCCTTGACGGAGACGCGCTCGGCGAGGGCGTCTCCGTCGATGATTACATCGAACAGATCCGCGGGAGATGATAACCGCCGTCGATACCAACGTCCTGCTGGATGTATTTGTGGCCAGCGGCCAGCATGGTCCACAGTCCAAAGCGCGGCTTGCCGCTGCCTATAACGCCGGCGCCATCGTCGTTTGCGACGTCGTGTACGCGGAGCTCGCGCCTGCCTTCGGAGACCGAGCCGCCTTGGACAGGGCGCTGCATGAGATCGGCACGGTCCCTTCCCCGATCGACTCCTCGATAGCCTACGAGGCGGGACTACGCTGGAAGCGGTATCGTGCCGCCAGCGGCCCACGGGAGCGGATAATGACAGACTTTCTGATCGGTGCTCACGCCACGGCGGTAGCGGACGCTTTCGTCACGCGGGACCGAGGATTCTTCTCCACCTATTTCCCTGAGTTGAAGAGCCCTGGTGCGCCATGACCGCTCCTGCCGGGCCCGACACGGTCTATCGACGTCGAGGAGCCCGCGCGGCGGCAGGCGGGCCCGAACTCCACGTTGCTTGCGGCATGAAGCGCCCGACGCGGCCCTCATAGGATACGGCGTAGCATGGGACTCACCCACCGCAAGACCATATATCTCGCCAACCCCTACGGCTTTTCCGCGCAGCAGCGGGCGCTGCTGCTGCCGCAACTCGTCGACGCCCTCGAAGCGCTGAGACTGGAGGTGTGGGAGCCGTTCGAGCGCAACAACCAGGTCGACCTCTCCGAGGCGGGCTGGGCGTACCGGATAGGGCAGGCCGACTTCAGGGACGTGCGCGACGCGGACGCCATCTTCGCCGTGGTGAACGGAGTACCGCCTGACGAGGGCGTCATGGTCGAGCTGGGAATGGCCATCGCGCTGGGCAAGCCGACGTTCCTGTTCCGGGACGACTTCCGACGCGCCACCGACAGCGAGGAATATCCCCTCAACCTGATGCTGTTCACCGGGATGCCGTTGGAGAGCTGGCGCGACTGCTACTACACGTCCATCGCCGAGATCGCGTCTCCCGACAAGGCCCTCGCACGCTGGGCGAGCGGCGCGGCCTAGACCTCCGCCGGCCGGTGGCTGTTGTCGCTCGGCCCCAGGAACCGCCGGGCAGGAAAGTCAGCTTCCCGTGGACATGTAGTGGCGGACGCCGAACCCCCATACTCGCAGGCACACCAGCAGGAACAGGAAGCCGATTGCCGGCGCCGCGTACTGGAACCAGAGCGGCGATCCAAGCGGGTCGGCTTTGCCCAGAATGGCGACGGCCGGGAAGTAGCTGACGGCGCCCAGCGGGAATAAGAAGGTGAAAATGCCGCGAAACCACGGGCGGTAGATCGAGAGCGGGAACTGGGTCGTCTCCACGCCGCCGTGCGTGACGATGTTCGTGACCTCCAGCGTCTCGGTCGTCCAGAAGGCCAGGGTCGCGTGGAGAATCATCAGCCCGGAGAAGAGCGCGGCGCCGCACACGACCGTTACGACGGACAGGACCACTTTCGGGGCCGTCCATTCGACCTCCAGCGCCACGCTTGCCCACGCGATCACGCCGAGCGCCAGCACGATCCGACCCAGGCGCCTGAGCACGAACTCCTTGCCCATGAGCTGCAGGGCGGTCGAGCGCGGCCTGAGCAGCAGCCGGTCGAAGTCGCCCAGCCTGACCGTGACCCCGAAGCTGTCGAAACCCCGGCTGAAGGTGTCCGCGAACGAGAAGCCCAGGTGAACGAGGCCGTACAGGAAGGCGACCTGGGGTAGTGTCCATCCCTCCAGCGTGTCAAAGCGGCTGAAGAGCACCAGGATGCCGACGAACTCTACGCCGACGATGCCGAACTGCCCGATCGTCTCCATGACGAAGGACCCAAATCCCCCAGCTGAATTGTTGAGAGCTGTTTCATGTGCTTTCAGGGGTGTCCGGGTGTCGACTTGGGGTGACGCATGACATGATCAGGCATCGGAGAGGGTCTCGGGTGCCGTCTTTGAGGGTATCGGCAGCGGTTCGCTGCCAATTATGGCTGTTGTCAGGCCGAAGAAGGCATGGCCCGGCCTGGCAACTCGGCAGAGTCGCCTACAAACCGATGCTCCAGGCAGGGTCGCCTACGCCCGATACGGCTCGGCAGCCAGCGCCAATATCCTCTGCCGCACCCTGAGCAGCAACTCGTATGAGGGATGACCACGGGCAAGACGGATGATCAACCTCCTAGCGTGACGCACCACACGGCCCGGTAGGGCGATCAGGGCGAAACGCACCGCCTTGAGACGCTTGCCCACCCACTGTCCGCCCAACACCAGCCGCTTCATGGCAGAGTTCAGGTTGAAGGCCAGCACTGCTATAGCCCACCATGCTGCGTTGGCTCCGAACAGCCCCGACGGAAGCCTGCCCCCAGCCAAGTCACTCTTCAGAACGCTGTGGACCTCCTCGCCCTTACCGCACCTCTGTCTCGACCACCAGATCAACTCATCCCCCGCAATGCTCCGGTTGGTCACCACTCCGAAGACCTTGTACCAGCCTCTGTTGGACAGCTCCATCGCGGGGAACGGAAGCTCCATCTGCCCCTCCATTCCCGGCAGAGGCTGTTCGATCAACCGCTCCCTGGTAGCTATGAACCGATACTCAGGGCTGTTCTTGGAGTGCCCTATCCAGTTGGGCACGAAGTTCACATCAGCCCACTGCTGACCCGTGTCCACACGATGCTCCCCAACCTTGCGGTACAGCGTCTGCCAGTCTTGCTCGGCGACCTCTGACACCGCACGGCGGAACTCCGCCGTCACGTCGACCCCAACCGCAAACTCGATCACCCCGAACCGCTCGTCTCTACCCTCCGCGCAGTACCGCAGCAACTCCTGCTGGTACCCCGCCGTGTCAGACCTGAGCATCACGCTCTCCACACCGGCAGGCAGATGCTCCAGTGCTTCGGTCAACACTCGTAACTGCCGATGGCCCGCAGGTACGTTGCCGTCCCGAAACTCTGAATGCACAATCTGGTCGGCCTCTGCCCAGTAGGTGGTCAGAGGCTGGTACGCCCTGTACCCCTTGTAGCTGTGGAGCGCCTCCTGCTTGCGCGTCTCCACCAGTGTGGCATCCATGTCCAGTGTGGCCTCGGTCTGAGGCGAACGGCTCTGCACGAAGCCCACCAGGTCGGCGTTGACCTTCCCCAGACCCTGTAGCGCTTCGTTGGGAGCCGCTATGAACGCCCTGTGAGCTTCCCGCTTCGACTCCTCGTCCATGTCGTGGAACCCCTCCAGATACCGGAACGCCGCAGACTCCGACGGCACGCTCCGAAGACGCTCGACTCGCCATCTCTTCTCCAACGCCCTGCGCTCGCTGAGACGCATACCACAGGACTCGAACTCTCGAAGCATCCTGCACAACCCTCTGTCCTTCTCAAGGAGATCAAGGTCGGACACCGACTCGCCGCCTGCCAAGTTCAGCAGCATCAGCGAGATGATTATCTGGCTGTCCGTCCAGCCCTGACCTCTCTCCCGCAGTCTCACGTGGCGCTCTACCGATGACCTCAAACCCGCTGCGTCCATCAACTCCACGTACGTCAGCAGGCCGGACAGTCCCGTCATACCTGTCGAGCCCTTCTCCTGCTCGTACTGGAATGCCAGTAAGCCTTGCTTCATAATAGCTACACCTCGTTGGTGATCGGTTCGTTTGCTCAACAACCATCTTAGCCCGCATCGCGTCGGGCGCCAACGAGGTCCTCCTCTTATCTAGGTGGGGAATCCAGGAAGGACGCCCGGTATTGCATCTGGCCGCGCACGGAGATGCCGACGTAGAGCCGATATAGGCGGAGGGCGTCGATCATGTCAGCCGCCCTGCATCACGAGGCGGCGCAGCCCGCGCGACAGCACCCACCGGCCGATCAGCACGAGGCCTGCAGCCCAGGCTAGCTGGTGCCCCAGGTGCGGCAGGACGTCGCTCGTGGGGATGTGACCGAGGTAGATGCGGTAGGGCGTGTCGACGATGCCGCGGAACGGGAGGACGTTGATGATCGTCTGGGCCCAATCGGGGAAGAAGGGGATCGGCACGATCATGCCGGTCAAAATTGTCACGGCGATGCCCGCCATGGCCGCCGCGCCCTGTCCCGAAACAGTCCACATCATCGTGACGTTGATCAGTGTCGTGAACGCGCTGCTTATGAGCAGTGCGCCCATCATGGAGAGGACGAAGGCCGCGCCGGCGGCGGGGGACGCCGGCAAGTCCATCCCGAAGAAGAGCAATGCCAGGGCGAGCAGAGGCACGGCCCGGAGCAGGGTGGGGGCCGTGCGGTAGGCGACGGCGCGGGCGAGCCAGAAGTTGTACAGGTCCACGGGCCGCAGCAGCTCGTAGCCGACGAGACCCGAGCGGATCAGGGCGTTGAGCTCGCGGTCGGTGTTCCACGGAAGGAGCGCGATGAACGCCTGGCCGAGCCAGATGTAGGTCGTGACCTCGTCCACGGTCATCGGCTGGTCGGCCGTGCTCGACCGGAAGAACGCCTCGAAGATCATGACGCGGATGAAGCCCCAGAATATCTGGGTCGTGAATCCGGCTACCGCGGCGGCGCGGTACTGGAGAAGCGTGCGGAAGTTCGCGCTCATGACCGCCGCGTAGGAGCTCACCGGCGCTCCTCGGAGTACATCCGCGCGACGATCTCCTCGATCGGCGGGCTCTCCACGAACAGGTCGCGCACGGGGTGGCGAGAAGCGATCCTCGCGATCAGGTCGGCCGGCGGGATGTGCCGGGGGTCGAAGCTGAGGTGGACGCGCCGCCCCTCTCGCCGCATGACCACGGCGTCGGGGTCGGACACCGCCGCGTCAGGCTCCGCCAGGTCGACGATGAGTCTCCGCTCGGGAGCGATGCTCTCGCGCAGGGCCTCCAGTGCGCCGTCGTAGAGGATGACGCCCTCGCCGATGACCATCACGCGGGTGCAGAGTGCCTCTATGTCGTCCATGTCGTGCGTCGTCAGGATGACGGTCATGCCGCGCTCGCGGTTGAACCGCTTGATGAAGTCGCGGAACGCCAGCTTCGAGACGGCGTCCAGGCCGATCGTCGGCTCGTCGAGGAACAGGATCGAGGGCCGGTGCAGCAGCGCGGCGGCCAGATCGCACCGCATCCGGTGGCCCAGGCTGAGCTGGCGGACGGGCACGTCCATCAGCGGCCCCAGGTCCATGATCTGGACCAACTCGTCCAGTGTGGTGGCGTAGTCGTTGGCCGGCACGCGGTAGATCTCCCGCAGCAGCTCGAACGACTCGACGACGGGCAGGTCCCACCAGAGCTGCGTTCGCTGTCCGAAGACGACGCCGATGTCGCGAACGTGGGCGACGCGGTCCCGCCAGGGCACGCGGCCCAGGATTTCGCACCGGCCGGAGTCCGGCACCAGGATGCCCGATATGACCTTCACGGTCGTCGACTTGCCCGCGCCGTTCGGGCCGATGTAGCCGACGAGCTCGCCGGGTTCGATCTCGAACGACACGCCGTCGAGCGCGCTCACCGTGCGGTACCGCCTGTGCATAATGCCGCGCAGAGCGCCCCATATCCCCGGACTGCGCTCCGCGATGCGAAAGGTCTTGACGAGGTCCTCTACGACGATCTGCGGCATCTACTGGCTTCTCATTGCGGCCGACCGCCACTCATCAACGAACTCCTCCACCGATTGGTAACGTCGCCTACGGTCGGCAAGAGTGGCTCGCTCGACCACAGTTCGCATGGGTTCCGTACCCTTCCAAGCATCCATCGACTCCGTCCCGTCGCCGAGGAGTACGGTCGCGGCCCGACCCAGGTTGAACACGTTGGTCACCTGGTCGATCACCGCGCCGCGTTGGAACTCTTCGGGAGCCATGAAGCGGGTCGACCCGTAGGCGCGGTCCATGTCGAGCACGAACGGCCCCTCGCGGTACTCGTCGAGGTCGCAGAGGTAGGTCCGAGAGGTCTGGAAGTCGTAGATTATGCAGCCGTCGTAGAAGTCGGACGCGACGAACCGGCGCTCGGCCAGGAGAAGGTGCGCGTCGAAGACGGTGTCGAGCGCGGCCAGTATCCGCTCGACCGGCAGAGAACGAAACCGGACGTGGGGATGCGCAGGGTCGTGCCGACGCTGCTCGCGGGTGAACCGCGGGTCGTTCAACACCTCTCCGGGCGCCCACGCGTAGACCAGCGCCATGCCGCCGGGGATCGAAAACGAGTTGTGGAGGCGCGGCAATGCGGGATGTTGGACGACGGAGTTGAGGCGCAGGGCGCGGCGGAGAGACTCGACTATGCTGGGGGCGCCGGACGGTTTCACAAACCACCTTTCGCCGTGGACAAGCACGCCGTATGGGGTGCCGGAGTCCTGGTGTCGAAAGACGCGGAATATCTCCCCAACATCTCGCAGGTACGTTTCGATGTGAACGTCGATTGCCGTGACTTCCGTTATGGGGCGGGGAGTGCTGCGTGTCATGGCTATGCGTATCCGCTGAATGCCGTACTTGCGGCGAAAAAAATATATGCTCAGGCCAACCCCTTGGCGGCCAAGGCGTCGCGGAACCACCTCTCGTAGATGGGCCGGTGATCGCCTCCGAAATCCACTCTTTCCAACGCTTCGTCGTGTGGCACAACCAGCCTGGCCGTGGTCTCGTGCCGCGGCTCCCACGGATCCAGCGAGACATCGGCGCACCAGAGGGACCTCACTCGCACTCGGCCCTCCTCCGCGCCTCTGATGGATGCGACCCTGACGAAGCCGAGCAGCGTCGCATCCCGGACGACCGCGCAGGCCTCTTCCAGCACCTCCCTGTCGAGGGTCGCCCGCCAGTCCTCGTCCCCATCGGGCCGTCCGGCGGGGAACTCCCAGGAAATACCCGGCCGCGTCACCAGGACGATGTCCAGCTCGGCGGTGAAGCAGATGCCCGCGGAGCCGTGAGGCCTGCCGGACGGAGCAGGAAGCTCCGGCGGATGCCAGGACGCGGTCCAGTCCTGGCCGCGGCCATCGCGGAACCCGAATTCCTCCCCCTCGCGCGCCGCGTGGTTCGGACTCATCATCTTCCCCAGGGGACAACACGGTCGCCTAGCCTCATCCTGGCCACCAGCACGGTCGGGAGCTCCGACTGCGACGACCATCGGCCTTCCTCGCCGTGCGGCGAAACCGGCTCCTCGATGCCGTCCAGAACGAACCCCGCAGCGAAGAACGTACCGAGGACCGCGCTCAGAGGCCTGTGAAAGTACCAATGCGGCTCCGGCTCCCCCAGGACGCCCGTCCCCATGGCTGCGAACGGCGTCGCGTAGTCCTTGACCTTCACGGAGTGCGTGACGACGGTCACGCCGTCAACGCCGTCGTGCCATTCGGTGACCTTGGTCGCCGTGGGCGAGCCGAAGCAGGGGTGGACGATCGAGAACACGAACCGCCCGCGCGGCTTCAACAGCCTGGCCAGGCACGCCACCAGAGGCTCTATCGCCGACATGTCGAACAGCGCCATCGTGCACACGGCCGCGTCGAACCGTTCTTCCCCGAGAGCCATGAGCTGGCCCGAGTCCGTGGCGTCCAGCACCAGGTAGTCGATCATGTCGGCGTCTTCGACTGTTCGAGCCCTGGCCAGATCGATGAACACTTCTGAGAAGTCCGAAGCGACGACCTTCGCGCCCGCTCTCGCCATCCGTCGAGCGAAGTTGCCGTTGCCGCACGCTACCTCCAGGACCGACTCGCCACGCCCCAGCCCGAGCAGGCGTTCCTGCGCCGGCCAGACAAGCTCCTTCGAGTGCCAGTTGCCTTCCCTCATGTAGTCGTCCCAGAACGCGGCTTTCCGGTCCCATATCTCCCTGACCTCTTCGTTCGAGATCTCGGCGTTGCCGGTCATAGGAACACCTCTTCGTGAGCCGGACAAACTGAGCCGCCGTCCTACCTGGTCGCCGCGGGGGTGGCGTAGCCGAGCTTCGTGAGGCGAAACGCCGCAGCGTCTCTCGACACGGCGAAGGCTTCGGCGATGCGCCGCACGAGCGCGGCGTGACGGTCCGTGCCGGCTTCGACCAGCTTGCCGCCGCCCGATTCGGCCAGCGCGGCCTCGACCGTCGCCCTGAGCGGCGTGATCGGCATCAGCAGCGCGCCGCCGGCGTAGCCGGCCTGCCACTCCATCCAGTCGGTCTGAGGCGCGGCGACGACCCGGGACCGCTGGCAGCGCCGGTAGTGCGGCAGAATCTGTCCGGGCTTGCGGCCCGCGCCCTCCATCGTCCACAGGAAGCCGTGGAATACGACGTGGGCGTACTCGTGCGCCAGCGTGCTGCGGAGCCGGTTCTCCCTGGCGGCCGACGCCGAGAGATACTTCGCGATGCGCACCGACGGCTTCCGCCGGCGGCGAAACTCGGTCACGCCCTCCACGCCGCGACCGTCACCGGCGAGGTTCGCGTACAGGTCGAGCTCGGCGACGTCCCGCTCGATCATCACGGTCAGGTCGTCGGTCGTGATCGGGTAGGCCGTGACACCGTTCTTGCTCCTCAGGAAGCCATCCACGATCTCCTCGCACTGCGCGTCGAGCTCGTGCTGGTCGTAGAAGGGCCGCTGCTCGAAACGTCCGGACCGGTCGCGCAGCCACTTCATCGCCCCCCTCCCAGCGTCCGCCTGAAGGCTTTGAAGGCCGCGGCGACCTGCTTGGGGTTCTTCGAGGTGGAGCGCACGTCGGACGGGAACTTGCCCGCCAGGAAGTAGAGGTAGTCCTCGTCCAGGTCGAGCGCCTTCGCGAGCTGGCCCAGCAGGTGGTCGCCGGGTGGGTTGCGCCGGTCGCGTTCGATGTCGTTAAGGTACTGGGGAGAGATGGGCGCGCCGTCTTCCTTGACGACCTTGAGCGCCAGCTCCCGCTGGCTGACGCCGAGGTCCTTCCGGGCCCCGGCAATCGTCTGACCGAAAGTCATTTCCATACCTCCTCGTCAGCGCCCGCCGTCACGGGCATAGGGTTCCTATCCACTCGTTTGTCGACTTCGTGGAACGCAGGTGCACCACGTCGAGATGGGCGTGTTCAGGTCGAGCGAACTCGGCCGGCATCGTTCGGCGACGACTCCAGTGGGTCTTGAGCGCCCACAGGAACAGGGAGTCGCGGGTGACGAAGTGCCACCAGAGCTTCTCCCTGTTGCCGTTCCACAACTCTTCGCGAAGGATGCCGCGGCGCATCGTTCTCCCGAACAGCCTCCACATGACGACGTGGATCGAGTAGTCCAGCCATACGACCGTCGTCGCCCCGGGCCACACGATGTCCCGGGCGATCCTGTAGTAGTTCCCATCCGCAACCCAGGCCTCGGCCCGCAGTGCTTCACTCAACCGGTCCCTGACTACGTCGTCGGGTGTCTTGGTCCAGTTCGGGCCGTACCGATAGGAGTCCAGCTCTATGTGGGGCACGTCGAGGATGGATGCGATCTGTCTGGCGACGGTCGTCTTGCCCGCACCTGAAGTCCCGATTACGACGAGTCGTCGGGCGTTCTGATGGCAACTGATATGCCCTTCTTTGTTCAGCGTAAACACCGTCTGCAGATGGAACTCAGGCGTGCTCATGGAATCGCACTTGGGCCTTGGATCTGTTGGAGGCGGACGTGTCCATAGGTGCAAAGTACGCACATCAGCATATCAGCTATATTGACGAAATGCAAACGGCTTGTCACAGGGTAAGTGTTCAGACTCGGTGAGGGGAATACCCCGCCCCTGGATACCCGCCTTCGCGGGTATGACGGAGAGATGCGGCGGCTCTTCGAGAGATCCCCTCAAGACTGAACAGTTACATCACAGGCGGAGTGGCGAGCCGGATGGCTGCGATGGGAGGGTGCCCGGCGCACCGCAAGTGGAGTGCATCGCGCAAACATCGGGACTGAGACCGTGATGCGGAAGCCGCGGCCGTCGTCCCCTATCCTCGCTCCGGCTGATGTCCCGTCGCCAGCGCGAAGGCTCGTTGCGCCAGCACGCGGACCTCCTCCGGCGGCGGCTCCCTCGGCCCGGCGTCCCGGTCGAGGGCCGTCCCATCGGCCAGCTCATCCTGGCCGACCCAGACCCACCCGTCGTTCAGCGGGCCCGGGGTCCCGACCGGCCGGCTGACGTAGATCAGGTCGATGTGCTGGTGATAGCCGTCGACCGGGTCGTGTATGTCCTCGACCATGATCGTCAGAGGCGGCTGCACGATGACCGGGTAGCTCAGGTCGATGGCCGGACCGGTCGGAATGACAACGGTCTTCAGGCCGGTCTCCTCCTCGGTCTCGCGAAGGACGGCCTGCACCGGGTCCTCGTTCTCTTCGACGTGGCCGCCGGGCGGCAGCCAGGCCATCACCTTGGGGTGCCAGTGCAGGGCGACGCGGCCGACATGGACCACGTAGGCCGTTGCGGTGAAGTGCCTGACCACCGACATGCGTCCGTTCTCCGTTCCCGCCCTGCGCTAGTCCGCGGGCTGTGGTTCCGCCGGCTGCTCGGCGTCGTCGCCCGACCGGCCTCTGCGCCGCCAGAAGAACAGGCCGACTGCGAGCGCTACTATCCAGACCGGACTGAATATGGCCAGCCAGACCGCCAGGATGACCAGGCCGGCGCCTACCGCCGACAGGGCGCGCACCGCGTCCTTGCCGGTGCCGCCGACGCTCCAGCCGCCGATGACGTAGCCCTCCTTCTCGGTCACCCGGACGGTCGCCGAGTCCGACGCCTCGACGTCGCCGGCGTCCGTCTTGCCCGTCACGGTGAGCGTGGCGGTGTAGCGCACCGGGCGATGGTCGGCGTAGGCGTGAGTGACTTCCGCAATCGTGACGCCCGCCTCCAGGTCGCCGGTTACGGCCGGCGACCCGTCGCCGAAGGTCCAGGTGAACTCCAGGTCGGACACGCCCTCGGGGCGGGTGAACGAGCCGGAGAAGCTCGCCTCCTCGTCCTCTTCGACCGTGACGTTCTCGCCGGCGAACACCTCGATGACCGGTATCTCGCTGATCGTCACGATCACCGAGGCCTTGCCCTCGACCAAGCCGCTGTCGCCCGTGCCCGTGATGGTGACCTCGGCGAAGAAGGGAGAGCCCTCGTCGTCTTCGTAGAAGTGCCTTACGGGCGCGGTGACCCTGGTGCCCTCTTCGGCGGTCGGCGCCGTTCGATTGTTGAAGACCGTGGGCGACGCGTCGCCGAAGTCCCAGGTGAAAGTGAAGTCGTCTATCCCCTCGGGAGGCTTGAAGAAGGCGCGGAACGTGACCGGGTGGCCGACGCCGGCTACCTGCTCGCCCCCGGCGTCCACCTCCATGTCCTGCGGCTCCAGCCTCAGGGTCACGTTGACGAGCGAGAACGCCGAGGTCTGCTCCAGGAACGCTATGCGGCCCTTGAGGACTTCGATCTCTCCCTGCACGTCTGTCAGCGTGCGCCGTACGTCCAGGGCCTCCTCGACCGTCTGCGCCCTGTCGAACAGACGCAGGAGGGCGGCCTCGGCCGCCTGGAGATTGCCCAGCCGCGACGTCAGGTCCACGTACTCGTCGGTGACGTCTCTGCTGGACGACACCTCCGACACGACCTCTGCCGCAATACCCCGCAGCCGGCCGACGACCTCGTCCAGGCGGTCGGCAGGTACGCGTACGGCGATGAAGCCCCTGTGTTTTTCGGCGCGGCTGGTGGATACGACCCAGCCGCCCATCTGCTGCGCCAGCGCGCCGACCGTGTCCAACGAGGCGGCCACGTCGACCACCTCCAGCGTCATGTCGACCGTGTAGATGATGATCCGTCGCTGCGTGGCCAGCTCGGCGAACTGCTGCTCCGCGCCGCCGTCGCCGGGATCGATCATCTTCACGGCCGCAAGCGCGCCGGGACTGCCAGGCGCGCCGGGAACGCCGGCTGCCGCGGCCACCTGTGGCTGCGCTGGCAAGGCAGGTGCCGCCAGCGTCATCGCCCGCTTCTGCATCGCCCCGGACTCTCCCTGGGCTCCTTGAGCCCCTGCGGCCGCGGCGGGAGCGCTAGCGGCGCTCTCCTCATAGGAGGTTGTCTCGTCAGCGGCGGACATCCAGATGCCGCCGGCGTCGTCCACGCCGCTGCACCCCGCAAGCGCCAGCGCGCCGGCGGCGAGTATCAGAATCGCAAGTATGCGCATGTCCGAGATCATAGTCCGTCCCTCCACCTGTTCGCAACACGGCCCTGCGGCCGCTCTGCGGTCCATCCGTCAAGGATATAGACGACGGCGGCGGCGGATATGTTCCACAGCCGTCGACAAGCCGGGCCGGGCGTCCGCCGAAGTCGTTGGAGAGCGCAGTGTCCCGAGGCGGCGGGGAGGAAGTGCCCCCAACGGAATTCGAATCCGTGTTTGCGGCTTGAAAGGCCGCCGTCCTAGTCCTCTAGACGATGGGGGCATGAAGGCGAGGTCTCGACTCGCAACGACCCCGCTTCGACGCCTGTAACAGCTATATTCTAGTAGGACGAGCCTATCCGCCGCAACGGCGCACACGACGACGACCCGGGTGGACGCTGCTGATCGCCCGCAAAGAGTCTCCTCGGGCGGCACAAGGCCGTCGCGACTTATCCTATGGGTCGCCGGAGCCATGATAGACTCTGCCCATGACGGCCACGTCGGACGAAGACGAGCAGCGGCTGCCCATGACGGGGCTAGGGGCGCGTAAACTCAAGAGCATCCCCGAGTCCGACCTGGATCTGGACGCTCAGCTGCACTTGGTCGCACGGTGACTCCGCTGTCGATTCGTCCCTACCGGGGAGACGAAGAGCTCGACGTGCTGAAGCAGGTCACCGCCGAGGCCTTCGACGGCGCATCCATCGACCAGATCATCGAGCGGCGACACGGGCTGCTCAACGGCGAGGGGTGGAGGGCGCGGAAAGTGCGCCACATCGACGCGGACGTGGCGAGGGAGACGGGCGCCGTGTTCGTCGGCGAGATCGAGGGCTCCGTCGTGGGCTATGTCACAACGTCGACGGACGCCGCTTCGGGGATCGGCCAGGTCCACAACCTCGCGGTGAAGGCCGGCTTCAGGGGCATGGGAATCGGGCGGCAGCTTATCGACCATGCTCTCGACAGTTTCAGGGCAGCGGGCATGACTCACGCGAAGATCGAGACCCTGGTGACGAACGACGTGGGCCACGGCCTCTACACGTCGATGGGTTTCGAGGAGCTTGTCCGGCAGGTCCATTTCCTGAAGGAGCTATGACCGCGGGTCTCGCGCCCGCGCCCGAACCTGTGCGGAAACCACCCGAAGTTCCGGGGTAGGCGGTGCGACTGTGTGACAGGCGCACCCGGCGCTACGGGGGCAAGGCGAACAGCCGGTGGCGGCGCGAAGGCGAGGCCTGTAAGCACAACGACCGCGCTTCGGCGCGCATGAGGAGGCGTGGCACCTATGGTTCCAGTTCGTACGCCCCCCATTCGCCGCAGCGACGCGCACGACGACGACAACCCTGAGTGGGCGCTGCCGGATTTGCGGCGTCTACACCTTCTGGCGTAACTGTTCAGAGTTGGTGGGCTGGGTGAAAATTGTACAGCCTGATCCGTGCCCGTGGGGTTCGGGCCAGTGGGGGGAGCCGGGCTCTCAATGTTGTCCTCGCCAATCACCTCCATGATCCGGCTGTCGGGTCTCGGCCACGATGCGTCCCTGTGCTGTTGTACTCAAGGCTGCCGGCTCCCTGTCTTGCCAGACCCCAGGACTCACAAGGCGTGATGCACGATTAGTCACGGACAACGCCCAACGTCCGGGTGTCACGAACGGGGGTCAAGGTCCTCCAGGGGCTCAGGTCGCTCTCTCCCCACGGCGGTCGTTCGGTCGGGCCGAACGTCTATGCCGTCTTCGGGTGCGGCCCAGAGCACAGCGTTCCCGATTACCTGAAGGACCTCCTTCTGGTGAAAGATCGGATAGTCCTGGTCCCCCGGACGGAAGTAGAATATCTTTCCCCGCCCCCTCTCGAAGCAGCAACCGCTGCGAAAGACCTCGCCTCCCTCGAACCAGCTGACGAACACCAGGGAGTCAGGCTCCGGTATGTCGAAGGGTTCACCATAGGTCTCCACGCTGGGAATCTCGAAGTACTCCCCGATCCCCCTGGCGATGGGGTGCCCGGGATTGACGACCCACACACGCTCCCTCTCCCCGTTGCTGCGCCACGTCAGTCCGCAGCTGGCGCCCATCAGCTTCCTGAATATCTTGGAAAAGTGGCTGGAGTGCAGAGGCACGAATCCCATTCCGTCCAGCACCCTCTGATGAACGCGGTCCACGACCTCATCGTCCACCTCATCGTGGGCCAGGTGACCCCACCAGACGAGGACATCCGTCTCGTCCAGCGCCTGTTCGGTCAGCCCGTGTTCGGCCTCATCCAGGGTCGCCGCCCTTACCGGGTACCCCTGGTCTTTCAGGTACGCGACGATGGGCGCGTGCAGTCCATCCGGGTATATCTCGGCCGCCTTCCCCTTCAGCCGTTCGTGTCGGTATTCGTTCCAGACCGTTACCCTGGGTAGTTTATGCATCTCTCCCGCTCCTGTCTCGAGTCTTGTTCGACCTGAGCGTTGGGCCGCCCAGCTTCCGGTGGTTCCGTCTACATCCGCACGGGCGATCCGTCCTGTTCGGCGGACTGTCTTATTGCGTCCCATATGAGGGCCATCCTCAGTCCCAGCTCGGGAGGAGACGGGTTGGCTATCAGTCCTTCACGGGCGGAGAGGAATTCCTCCCACACGCCCCGGGTCTCCCTCACGTCGACGGGCTCCCATCCCTCTTCCCGGCTCGATCCGGTAAGGCGCCAGTCCTGCGGCTGCTGCCGCATGATCTCCAGTGAATCGCCCCAGACGGTGGTCCGGAGAACGGCTTCGGAGCAGAAGACGCGAACGTCGGATGCGCATGACCGGGTGGTGTCGCCGCAGGCGTTGATCGTTACCAGCGCGCCGGAGCGTAGACGCCCCATGATCGCTGCATTGATCTCCACCGGCCCTCCTTTGTTGTCCAGGATCGCGCTGATGACCGCGAATTCCTCGCCTGCCAGGTCGCAGACCGTATTGAGCATATGGGCCCCGGTGTCAAACAGGAACCCGCCGCCGGAGATCTCAGGCCTTGAACGCCACGCCTCGGCGAACATGCCGCCCCAGTTCTGCCAGAGCATCCCGGAGATGCTCCGGACCGGCCCCAGCTCCCCGGAGCGTAGCATCTCTACGGCCCTTCGGACCTGTGGCGACAGGCTTCCCTGGAAACCTACGACCAGGAGGCGTCCGGTGCGGTCGCGGGCTTCGATCAAGTCTCTGGCTTCTCCCGAGTTCATGACCATCGGTTTCTCGACGAGCACGTCCAGTCCCGCCTCGAGACACGCCCTGGCCTGGCTGAAGTGCAGGACATGGGGGGTCGCGATGTAGACCGCGTCGAGACTGCCCGCCCACGCGTCGAGCATGCGCTCCAGGTCGGGGACGTTGGCGGGGGCTTCACGCTCGGCGGCCTTGAAGATCTCTGCGGTCTGTCTGTACGACTCCGCGGAAGGCTCGCACACGACCTCGATGCGAGTGTTGTGGAAGTCGGCCAGAATGCCCCGAACGCTGGCTCTGGCCATGTCTCCGCATCCGACAATCGCCGCTCTTGTGGTCGGATCGAATTTCATCTGCAACTCCTCTTGTTTCATTTGTACCGGCATCGATACCCTGACGGTGCCGGCGATCCTTTGCCAGTGAGGCCAATGGGAGGCGTCACTCCAGCGACACGACGGATGGCCGAGTTGGGAGCCGCGTGGAGACACGAACTTCGTCGGGGAAGTATATGATCACGTCTTCGAGGTTGCTCCCGATCGTAGACCAGTACTCTTCGAGGTACCGTAGCATCCCAGCCTTGTCGAATATCGTGGCGAACCGGGCATCGACGACCAGTTGGCGCCTTATCTGAGACCAGCCCATGGCTGTGAGGTCGCGGAACGCTGTGTCGAACCCGCTGGACTCGCGAATGAAACGCTTAAGCTTCGTCCACGTCAACTTGTCCTGAGGCTGTTTTACCTCTTTCGCGACCTTCGCATTCTTCAGACTCCAGCCTGTGCCTTTGCCGAACTCGACGATGTCAATGCGCCTCTGGCCACGTGTCTCGACTTCCAGGGCAATCCTGCGCCCGGACTTGATCAGGGGTCCTGCAACGAACACGTTCGACATGAGTCCCCCTGTGTCCCCTTTCAACCTACTCTTGAGTATGCTCCAGCCTCCAGGTTTGGCCTCGTCGAGGCTGTTCATGGCCTCCTCGAATTTGGCCAGGTTGATCCCTTTTCGGTTGCATTTGGCCTCTATCGCATCTATGGCTTTGTCTTTGAAGTGGTACTTCTGCTTCAGTTCGTCCCGGGCCGCGTTGCGCAGTCTGACGTTCTCTCTCTGGTTCCTGATCGAACGAGGCACGTTGAAGCGGGCGGCATGACCCTTGCCGACAATGCGCGCGCCCGCCTTCCCACCCACAGCAGCCGACACGACCGCGACAGCGGCGGACAGTTCGGTGGAGAGTGCGTTTACCAACCTCTCCTTGGCCTCCTCGTCTCCGCCGTCCACGTACAGGAAGTAGTCCTCGAGCCCTTCGTTCTTGAGGTATATGCCCGCCTCGATGACTGCCTCGATGAAATCGCTGAGCTCATCGAGCGATAGTAGGAACACCACGATCCCGGCCGCGCAGACAGTGCAGCTCACGGCTGCCACGGCGCCGCCCGGCACTGCCCCAACGCCCACTATGGGAGCTCCTGCCACAGCTGCCGCGATTCCGGCCCCGCACAGCTTGCAGGTGATCGCCGACACCGCCGCCGCGCCCAATGACACCGCTGCCACCGGCGCGACCTGGAGCAGGACTTCCCCGGAAATCTGAGCGTTTGCTACCAGGTGCCGGGCAGGGATAGTGACCAGGTAGACCAGAGGGTCCTCGTTCTTATCGACGTTTACGACCAGAACCGTTCGCAGCCATGGACTGTTGGAGGTGTAGGCGTAGCTGGTCTCGTGGTCGGAGATCGAGAGCGGCAGGTCGCTGGCCTCCCAGGAGAGCCCGTCTCCACCGATTGCGAACTTGGCTATGCTGCCGAAATCGCCATCTGCGTGATCGGTGACCTTGAGCCACCATGAGACGTTGTCGGCGAGGAGCGTGTGCCGCACATACCCCAGATCGAAGTCGCCCCTGAACCCCTCAGTGTTGTCTGACGAGTTGTCGGAGCTCCGGACCCGGAGTGGCCTGACCCAGAGAGGGTCATCATCGGGGCCTGCCCCGACCCATATTTCCAGGTCTCCCACCCAGGAATGCTCGATCTCGACGTGCGCCGTGAGCCTCCGGCTCTCAGGCTGGCCACTGCCGTCCGTCCCGGCAGACTGTCCCACGGAGATGTTCTGCTCTTCGATGGCGCAGTCTTCGTGCCTGTTGCAGATTTTCAGCGTTATGGACTGCAGACCGGTCGAGGCCCATCGTGTGCGAAAGCTTCGGCTGTCGCCGGCGGAAGGGGTCGCGCCTGCTGCGCGCCAGGTGTACCGGACAGGACCGCCGGCACTGAAATCCGGACGACAGACAACGTACTCGGCCTCGTCCACTGCGGAGGGAGAGCAGCCGAGGTCATTGATCCTGGGCGGTGACTTGGCGGAGGCTTCATCCACCGCAACAACCCGCGTGTGGCTGACGCAGACGTCTGCGATGCAGGCTTGCAGGATCAACGTCTTGCGGCCCGAGGTGAACCAGGAGGTGGAGAATGCTTCGCCGTGACCGACCTCCGGAGTTCCGCCCACAGCGCCCCAGGTGTATTCGATGTCGGCGTTCCCACCAGGGTCGGGATGGCACGTAACGATCTCGCCTCCCTCGACCGCGACGGGAGAACAGCTGATGCTGACGGTATCTACAGAGCCCGTCCGATCGCGTTGTTCGGAGATGACGGTGAACGGGCCGATGAAGGTGGTGTTGTTGGACTCGTCCTGTTCATCCACCTCCGAGTCGTGGTCGGCGACCAGCCGGAAGTAGCTTGAGCCGACGTCGGCCTCCGTGAACGTGTACATCGCGGACTCGTCGTCGTCTCTGCCGGGATCGAGGCTTCCCACGCTGTCGGTATCGACGAGCCGGCCGGATGAGGAGTCGCCTACCTCGTATCCGAGACGTGACCTGCCAGCCGGTCCGCCGCCGATGTTGGTGACACTTGCGCGGATGGTGACGGTGTCTCCGACTGTGAACTCCGAGGGGGACGGATCGTCATCGACGGTTGCGTTCTGTACAACCAGGTCAGGCCCTCCCGCGGTGCTCACGTCGATCGTGAGGAGTTCGGCTCCCCAGCCCTGTTGGTCCTCGGTGTCAGGCCTTGTGGGATGCCTGTCGCAGTCGGTCCACCCATCCCTGCACAGCCAGGTCCGCACGTGGATGTCGAACCTGCCGGACCGCTTCGGCGTGATCCACAGTCCGAGCGTCCTGTCCGACGACGAGTCCCAGGAGGAGTTGTGGGACTCCACCAGCAGATGCCTCGCGTCTATCCGACGGTCACGGGAGGAGTAGACCTCGTCGCCGCGTTCAAAGAAGTCGACGTCGGCGACGCCTCCTGAAGTCGAACCGACGGTGACATCGCCCTGGGAAGATACGTGCTCTGAGGAGCCGCCAGTGCGACTTGTCAGGTCGGGAAACGAGACCGATACCCCGCCGTGATCGAAGCGGCCTGCGACGTCATAGACCCTCACCTTCAGGTAGACGGAGTCGCCGACATCGATCCGGGAGTCCGAGAGCGACCAGCTCCACTCGTACCCGGATTCCGAGTGCGCCCGGTTGTGTCGTTCGGGCATGACGGTGAACGGGCCGATCAAGGTGGTGTTGTTGGACTCGCTCTCCTCGTCCACCTCCGAGTCGTGGTCGGCGACCAGCTTGAAGTACTGTGTGCCGACATCGTCCTCCGTGAACGTGTACTTGGCAGCCTCGTCATCGTCCCTGCCCGAATTAAGGCTTCTCACACTGTCAGTATCGAAGAGCCGGCCGGGTGAGTAGTTGCCTATGTGGTACGCGAGACGTGACCTGCCGGCTGGTCCGCCGCCCACGTTGGTGACGCTTGCGCGGATCGTGACCCTGTCTCCGACCGTGAACTCCGAGGGAAAAGGGTCGTCGTCGACGGTCGCGTTTGCCACAACCAGGTCGGGCCTCGCCTGGCTGTCGGCAAAGGCCGGAGGCGGGACAAGCGGAGAAGCAAGGATAGCCAGGACGGCGACTATGAGTGCCATTCTCGCGGGAAGCATGGTCCGGTTCAGCATGGCCCCCTCCTCTGTCATTCGCGGATGCGTTTTCCGAAACTGCGTCGGGAACTCTTCACTTATGACAGCTAGACGTTACTGAGCGGGCCGCGGCGCTCTCAATGGCCCGCGCTTGTTGCTGGGACGTAGCTCCGATTCCACCTTGAACCGACGCCGGGATTGCCAATTTCGTACAACGGTCGTAAATTGTCGTCATTCCAGTCTGAGCAGACCGTAGTGAGCCCGGCGACGGTCCAGCACGGGGGATGTGACATGAAAGTCGACGGCGGAAAAATAAAACAGCTCCGTCTTGGCAGGGGCTTCAGCCAAAAGGACCTGGCCCACGAGGCGGACGTTGGCCAAAAGGTGATCTGGAACATGGAGCATGGCACCGGAGGACATCGTCCGAACAGCGTGCTACGGGTGGCAGGAGTATTGGGCGTTTCGGTGGACGACCTGGTGGTCGAAACGTCCCCGGCCGCTGACGCAGTTCAGAGTCAATCGGCCTCGATGCCAGAGAATCGGATCGAGATCTGGGCGCAGACCATCTACGATGGCGAGCCCGAGAGCGGGGGAACCGTCGAAAAGACCGACGAGGTCCTGCTCGAGCGTCTGGGCGACTATGCAGTCAGAGCGACCATCCGTCGCAAGAACCCTCAGACAGAAGAAGAGTACGAGTTCCTGGGACGTCACGCGGAAGGCATGATCTACGGCCACTACTGGCGGACCAAGGGTCAGGGCAGCAGTGGCGTCTTGTTAGTGCGGGAGACGGGGCCTCATGCGAAGTTCTTCCGAGGCTTCTATACGAAGATCCGCCGGGATATCATGAGCAGCGGCATAGACACCCTGTCGATCGCCAACATCGTCCTGGACTGGACCTTTGAAGGCGTTCAAGATTGATCACGCTGTGCTTGCCCCCGGATGTCCGCCGGAGCTGGCGGAGACCGAACGTCGACTCCGCCTGAGAGCAACGCGCCAGACCGACGGCTCAGACCGACGCCTACCGGTATACCGGGCCACTGAGCAAGAGGCGTGTCCGATGCACGGCGAGGGGCGCTACCCCGGCGAGGCGAAGAGCCGGTGGCGGCGGGAGTGCAGGTACTGCGACGCGATGAAGGCCAGCGGCTTGCGGGCCGACGTGAAGTGCTCTTGCAGCAGAGCGAATACTTCGGACAACCCGAGGCCGTTCGCCGCCGGATGCCCTGCCGCCAGGCCATAGAAGCGGCGCCCCTCGGTCTCGTAGTCCTCGAGCGTGCGGCGCCCCCTGCCGGCCCCGACCACGCCCCCGGCCGAGGACGCGTAGTCGCGGAAGATGCCCGTGACGAACAGGCATACGTCCGCGATACGCTTGTAGAACCGCAGACGCTGCTGCTCGTCGGCCTCCGCGCAGAAGCGCAGCAGGCTGTCGACGTCCATGTCGTTGTAGCGCACCTTGCGCCAGACTCCCCTGCGGACCCGCACGGGCCTCACGTAGGTCTCGACGCGGGTGAACGAGGCCAGCATCGCTGCCAAATACTCCGGTACCCTCGGGGCCTCCATGAGCCGCACGACCTCGTCCGTATCGAATACCGGGATGGCCTGGCGGCCGGACCGCTCGACGGTGTGCGTCGACGTCTCCAGCTCCCTGAGCGCCCGGCGCAACAGCACCTCGAAGTAGAGGGCGGAAGTGACACGGACGAACGCCTCGTCGTCCGCCATGACATGCTCGAAGACCGCGTCGTCCGAGACGAGCGCCCTGCGGATCTCCTCGTCCTGGCGGGCCAGCCGCTTCAGGCGGTCCGGGTCCCTGGCGTTCGGCGCTGCCAGCCCGATCACGAAGTCGAGATCGCCGTCGCTCAGGCCTCCGTCCGATAACTCCGGCCTTCTCATCCCTCACGCGCCTCCATCCGCGGAACCGACCTCAGGCCGCTTCACGGACCGCGCTACGAGGTACCGAGGAACTTTGCTGCCCCACTGCTCTTGCTTCCGTTCGTAATCTCCGGCGGCCAGAGTGGGCTCGGCAAGCCCCGTCAGCTCGAATCCTGTTGCCAGCAGGGTGTTGACATAGGTCGACAGTGTCCGGTGAACGGACCCGAGCGTGCCGCGCATGCCGGTACCGCCCGAGTACCATTTCCCTTCCTCGGTATAGCGATTGACCCGGACTGCGACGAAGTTGTCATCGTCGTCGACCTCTATCAGTCCCTCCCTGGCCGCGAATGGCGCTTCGAAGCAGGGGTGAAGGATCGAGAAGACGAACAGCCCGTCGTGCCTCAGTACTCTCCATACGGCGGCATACGTTCGTTCGAGGTCTGGGATGTCCATCAGCGACATGTGGCAGACGACAACGTCGAAGGAGCCGTCTTTCAGGCTCGTCAACTCCTGCGCGTCGTCGTGGATGAAGTCGATGCCGAGCCCGTCGGACTGCCGCCGGGCGTGCTCCAATAGGTTGACTGACACATCCACTCCGGTGACATTCGCTCCGGCCCTGACAAGCATCCTGGATAGATATCCCTCGCCGCACGCCAGGTCGCATACCCTCTTGTTCTCGACCGTACCGACCATGTCGAGCGTCGCGGCGGCCGCGAGGCCTGCCCCGCCGAGAGGACTACGCTTCACGAAGTCGTAGTAGAAGTCCCCGAACTTGTCGTATTCAGATGTGATTGGCTGTTTGTGACTGGTCACGTTGTCTTCGCCGGGAGCGCCATCCGGTACGATCCACCTCGACCCTGGTGCGTTCCTACGCAACGATGTGGATGGTCCGGGTTCAAATCGCGTATTTCTCCAGCAGTCGGCGGGCGATGATGAGCTTTTGCATCTCGTTGGTGCCCTCGCCGATGATCATCAACGGCGCGTCGCGGTAGTACCGCTCGACGGGGTAGTCCTTGACGTACCCGTATCCGCCGTGGATGCGCATCGCCTCCAGCGTCACCTCCCCGCACACCTCGGAGGCGAACAGCTTGGCCATGCCGGCCTCGAGGTCGACCCGCTCGCCCAGGTCCTTCTTGCGGGCTGCCTCGAACGTGAGCAGACGCGCGGCCTCGATCTTGGTGGCCATGTCGGCCAGCTTGATCTGGATCGCCTGGTGCCGCGCGATGGGAACGCCGAACGTCTCGCGCCGCTGCGCGTACTCGATGGCGGCCTCCAGCGCCGCTGTCGCGACGCCGACGGCGCGCGCCGCAATGTTGATGCGCCCAGCCTCCAGAGCGGCCATCACCTGCGAGAACCCGCGTCCCTCGACTTCGCCCACCAGGTTCGAGGCCGGCACGCGGCAGTCACGGAACAATAGCTCGGCGGTGTCGACGCCGCGGTACCCCAGCTTGTCGAAGTGCTGGCCCACCTCGACGCCCGACTCGCTCTTCTCGACGATGAAGCAGCTTATGCCCCGGTAGGGCGGCTCGGCGGCCGCGTCGGTCTTGGCCAGCACCGCGAAGCCGTGCCCGCGCTCGGCGTTGGTGATGAACAGCTTGCTGCCGTCGATTATGTAGTCGCTCCCGTCCCGGATCGCCGCGGTCCGGATATTCTGGACGTCGCTTCCGGCGTCCGGCTCGGTCAGTGCGAGTCCGCCTCGCAGCTCACCGGTCGCCATCCGGGGCAGGAAGCGCCGTTTCTGTTGCTCCGTGCCGCCGTTGGCGATGATCGACGCCATCACGTGGTGGGTGCCGAGGATTCCGGTGAGGCTCATCCAGCCCTTGGCCAGCTCCAGGAAGATCGTGGCGAAGGTCGAGTGGTCCAGCGCCAGCCCGCCGTACTCCTCCGGGATGATAATGCCGAACAGCCCCAGCTCCGCCATCCGGTCGGCGAGCTCCGCCGGGTACACGTCCTCGTTGTCGAACTTGGAGGCGACAGGCTCGACGTCGCGCCGGACGAACTCGCGCACCAGGTCGACGATCTGGGCTGTCTGGTCTGGCGGAGTCGAGGCAGTCACGGCGGCGGCCGCTCAGGAGGCCGTGCGGACCTTGCGGAACGAGTCCTTGACGGCGATCTTGCCGTCGTGGAACGTGAACAGGTCGCAGCCGTTGACCTCGATCGCCGAGCCGTCCGCGGCCGTAGCCGTGAATATCCACTCCGAGACGCCGCGGTCTCCGGCTACGAAGTGAGTCGCGTCGTTCCAGCGGCCGTCCGGGAAGGTCTGCAGCACGTACGCAAACCCGGCGCGGACCTGCTCGCGGCCCTCGTATCGGGCGCCCCAGCGGTCGGGCCCCACCGACAGCTCGTAGACGCACTTGTCGGCCATGAACTCCATCAGCGCGTCGAGGTCGTGCGCGTTCCACGCGTCGGCGAACCCTTGCAGGAAGTCGGCGTCGACACGGGAGGCGTCTGTCACTGCGCGCTCCTCTCTCCGTTCTCGGTGAACATGCGGGCCATCATCGGTTCGTCTGCATGCGGAGCATATCCGAGTCTCGCAGCATGGGTGTCGCCTGCTCGACGAAGCGGTCCAGCGTCTCCTGGACCGTTGCGTTCGAGGTATCCAGCGTGAACTTGTAGCGCAGGATGCTCTTCCCGAACTCCGTCTCGAAGTCTGCCAGAACCTCCTCTACGTCCTCGTCCTTGACCAGGCCTCTGGGATGCGGGTTCGAGCTCATGCGCTCGCGGATCGTCTCCGGAGAGGCGGTCAGCAGCACCACTATGGTCTCGAAGGCTTTTCCGACTATCTCGCCCTCCACGATGCGCGCCCAGTGGGAGCGCTCGCCGCCTCCGCCGTAGCCGTAGTACCTCGGCGCGTAGACGGCGTCCTCGATGTGGAATCCCACCAGGATGTTGTCGTGGTCGGCGTAGAAGGACGGGTTCAGGTGGTAGATGACCTGGTGGTTCTGGATGAGCATCTTGAGGCGCGGGCTCAGCGCCCACACCTGCTCCGCCTCCTCGTCCGTCACGTCGCCGTGGTTGATGTCCGGGAGCGTGAAGTGGTCGTGGAAGGCCGGCATGCCGGGTGGGATCGGCGGCCCCATTGTCCGATCCTTCCAACGCGCGATCTCGTTGGCCAGCGTGGTCTTGCCCGTGTATTCGCACCCGGTGATGATCAGTCGCATTTGTTACCGCCTCCGCGGGCTAACCGCCCGCGCCTCTGAAAGCCGTCTACTCCAGGATGGACTGGTCCCAATCTACCCATTCCCTCACTCCGCCTGGCGCCTCCAGGATCTTCCGCGTGTGGTCCGCGAACGCCTTCGAGGGCATGGCCTGGGCGGGGAACGGCGGTCCCGTCTCCAGGCCCAGAATGCTCCACCGCAGCTTGCCCTGAGGACCGTCTCCCATCCCGGCGAAGCCCGGCGCGTCCGCCGTCGTCAGCGTCGTCATTGGATCGAAGTGCACCATCATCAGCAACTCGTCCAACTCGTCGTACCGGCCCTCTCTCATCAGCTCCCACAGCCGCAGCGAGAGCCTCGGCGCGACGTTGCCGAAGAAGTCGACGAAGCCCTTCATCCCGTGGCGGGCGCCGGTCGCCATGACCATGCGGTTGTCGATGAAGTTGAGCTCGTCCCCGAACAGCCTGACCATCCCGACGTAGTGCGCCTCGCTTCCCGAGATCCACTTGACGCCGACCATGTTGTCCAGCTCGACGTAGCGCTCCAAAAGACCCCTGGATATCTCCCGCGTCCCCGGCATGACCCAGTAGTTGTTGTAGGTCATGATCCCGATGTCGGCGTTGTCGTTGACGTACCTGTGATGCAGGAAGATGTCCTCCTCCGACGGCAGCGAGTAGTGGGGCATTCCCAGCTCCACGAAGTCGATGCCCGCGTCGGCGGCGTACCGGGCCTTGCGTGCGGCCCTGCGCGCGCTCAACTCGAACACGCCCACCATCGTGGGCACCTCGCCGCCGGCCTCGTCGGCTAACACTTCCACGAGCGCCTCGAATTCGTGGTCTTCCAAAAAATAGCTCTCGCCGTAGCCGCCCGCGACCATCAGCACGCCGGAGTCCGCCCGGATGCCGTTGTCAATCAGCCACCGGATGTGCTTCCGCTGGCGGTCCAGCAGCAGATTGTGCTCGTCGTCGGTGAAGGTGGGCAGCGATATCACAGAGCCCACCAGCTTTTGCTTGCGGTAGTCGGCCATCCATTCCTCTCCTACGCGTCCTACGCGCACTTCCTACGCGCACTCGCCGGCAGGCCGGAGTTTACTTGGGCCGGCCGCCCCGGTCAACGCGAACCGACCGCGGACAACTTGCCATAGGCCGACGGGCCGCTGTAAGCTATCACACGCGTTGAGGCAAGGCCCAAGTAGCCGTTTTGGAGGCAGTAGATGATCCGCCGCAGGTTTGCACTGATAGTTGGAATCATGGCGTTGCTCGTGGCCGCGCTCGCGATGGCGTGCTCGAGCAGTGACGGTGGAGCCGAGACCGACGCGACCGGCGACGAACCCGGCGCGCCGCCCGCCGCGGCGGCTGATGAAGAGAGCGAGGTGCCGACAGACGAAGCCGGCTATCAGCTCGTGCAGAAGTTCGAGACCACCATCCAGGTCACCAGCACGGCCTTCAACGATATACGGCGCATCTCGAAGACGAATGCCTGCGTCGAGGTGGAGTTCGTCACAGGTGCCCCGTCGACCAACGTCAAGTCCAAGCGGGAGAACAAGTCGGCGCCGCTCACGTGGGGCGAGCTGCCCGAGGGCACCGTCAGCGTGGCGCTCGTCGTCGACAGCGATCAGGGCACCACGGTCGGCGTGCACAAGCCCGTCTACCTGGACCCGACGTACTTCGACAAGTTCAAGAAGGGCGCGAAGTGGGTCCACTGGGTCATCTGGAACATCCCGGCCGACGCCGGCGGCCTCGATGAAGGGGTGCCGACGACGACCGCCGCCCTCGTGGACATAGGACCGCAGGCGATGCAGGGCACCAACTCCGAGTTGGAGGTCGGTTACTACGGGCCGTGCCCGCCGCCCGCCACCGTCTACCACGGCAGGCCGGCCGTCGACCAGGTCAAGTTCACCTACACCTTCACGCTGTACGCGCTGGACAAGGTGATCGAAGGCCTCGGTGCTGAGACGACCAAAGACGCGCTGCTCAAGGCCATCGACGGCAGCATCCTGGGGTCCGGCGTGGCCGTCGGAGAGCACACCGCGACGATCATCAAGAAGGCAGGCTGAGCCGCCGCAGGGCCGGCGTGACGTGGGCGGAATGGACGACCTCCGGATAGTCGTCGGCCCCAACGCGCCCGCCCTCGAGCGCTTCGCCGCCTCGGAGTTCCAGCGCTACCTCCGTATCCTGTTCGGGCCCACGGTCCCGGTCGTCGAGCACGCCGCCGGCCGGCCGGCGCACGCAGTCCTGATCGGCAGCCCGCAGACCAACCCCGCCATCGCCTCCAGCGGGCTCGCGCGGGGCTGGCCGTCCACGTCGGACCAGGGCATCGTCCTGAGGGGCGGCGCCGACGAGCAGACTTGGGCCGTCGGAGGAGGCAGCCCGGTTGCCACGACGTGGGCGGTGTACGAGCTGGTCGAACGGCTCGGCGTTCGCTATCTGCTGTCGGGCGACGTCTTCCCGGACGACCCCGGCCCGCTCCGCCTCCCCGACCTCGACGCCTACGTCGAGCCCCTCTTCACCGAGCGGATCTGGCGGCTCATGAACGACGAGCCCCACGGCCCCGAGATGTGGAGCCTCGCCGAATGCCGCCGGGTGATCGACCAGATCGCCAAGATGAAGATGAACGGCATCTTCTTCCTCACGTACCCGTCCCACCCGTTCGTGCACTACGAGTTCCGGGGAGTCGCCAAGAGCACCGGAGTCCTCGACTTCGGGTTCCGGTACCCGGTCGACGACGACACGATAGGACGGGAGCACTTCGGCGGCGCCGCTGAGTTCACCAACCCCGAGTTCCGCCACTGCAAAGGCTACGACGACATGGTCGAGGCGGGCCAACGCTACGCCCGCGCCGTGTTCGACCACGCCCGCGCCAGGGGCATGAGGATCGGCTTCGGCTTCAGCCTCACCAACACCACCGACGAGTTCAAGTCCAGGCTCCGCGAATGGACACCCGACGTGCCAGGCGGTCCGGCCGACGACGGCGGCGACTACGCTCGCCTCGGCCAGCTCTCCATGGGCGCCCCGCCGGGCGGCCGCGGCTTCCAGGACGTCGACAACCCGGCGCTGGCCGAGCTTGCCGAGGAGATCGTCAGGGCGCATCTGGAAACATACCCCGAGATCGACTTCATCGAGATCGGCTCGGCCGAGTTCCGGGCCGAGGCGTCCGGCTACGAACGCTGCTGGCGCAGGCTCGACGAGAAGTACGGCGTAGAGTCCGTCGCGCCGCTGAAGCGCCTGCAAGAGCAGGCGCGGGCCCGCGAGTACCACGGGGAGGGCAGGGCGGAGCGAGAGCTGAAGGCCGACGTCGAGTTCCTCTACTTCGTCGACAAGCTGTTCACCGAGGGCAAGCTACTGGAGCGGCTGGGCCGAACGGACGTCGAGGTGCTGCTGTCGTCCGTCACCGAGGAGATGTACCCCATACTCGGCAGCGTCCTTCCCCCGAACTTCGGCGTAGGAGCCCTCATCGACTACAACCTCAGCCTCGCGCTTCCACGCCTCGACCGGCTCTCCGCGCTCGGCGACGGCTTCGGCAAGTACGTCACGCTCAGCGTGCAGGACGACATGAACAGCCTGCTGGTGTCGTCCGAGGGCGCGCGCATGGAGCGCTTCCTGGAGCGGATGCGAGACGCCGGGTTCGAGGGCTGGAAGTCGCGGTACTGGTCCATCGGAGACCTCGACCACAGCGTGGCCTACCTCGCCCGCGCCTCCTGGGACGCCGATCTGACTGTCGACGGAGCCTACGACGACTACGCCCGCAGCACATTCGGCGAAGACTGCCTGCCGGACATGAGGGAGGCGCTGCGCGTCCTCGAGGAGAACGGCGAGTTCCAGGGCACGACCATATTCGCCGTCGGCTTCCCGTATCCGAGCCTGATGCGCCGCCACTTCGAAATGCAGCGCAACTTCGCCGGCCGCACCGAGCCGCACGCCGGCCTGCTGAAGAGCCGCGACACGTACGCCGGCCTCGTCAAGCTGCTGGAGGCCGCGCTGCCGAGGTGCCGCGCCCGGGGCAGAGGCCGCCTCGAGTACATGATCGGCCGCGCCCGGACGTGCGCGCTCTTCCTGGAGACGGCGCACACCGTGGAGCGCGCCGGCTTCGCCAGCAGGGCCGCCGAAGAGGCCAGGGAATACCGAAACCCCGAAGAGCTCGGCCGCAAGCTGAACGAGACCGCCCGGCTGCTCGAACGGGCGCTCGACCTCTCCCGCGAGACGATCCACGCCCACGTCGAGACCGTCCGCGACGAGTCCGACCTCGGCCTGCTCGCCGCCATGAACCAGTACATGTACAAGTACCTCAAGGCCCGCTCGTACCTGGCCACTCTGGAAGCCTCGAGCTGGCACCTGTAGACGAAATCCGCGCGGGCAAACCCCTTTGACACGGCAGCTCATCACCGACCAGTCCTTTGACCTGGACGCAGTCCTGAACGGGACGCAAGATTTTCGCTGGCGTCCGTGGAGAGACGGCTGGCATTCCGGCGTGCTGGACGGCAACCTGGTCCACGTCAGGCAAGTCGCCCGCGGCGTGGAGTACAGCGCCGCCTCCGACCTGGACTCTCTGCTGATTTCCTACTTCCGCCTCAACGACGACCTGGGCGCCGTCCACGACGACATCTCCCGCCGCGACGACAATATGGCGAGGCTGGTGCAGGAGTATCCCTGGCTGCGCATCTTGCGGCAACCGGACCCCTGGGAGTGCACGGTGTCCTACATCTGCTCGGCCACCAACAACGTCAGTCGCATCAGCACCATCGTGGAGGAAATAGCGGCGGCGCTCGGGCGGCGGCTGGAGCTGGACGGCGAGGTGCGCAACACGTTCCCCACGGCGGAAATGGTACTGGAGGCCGGCGTGGGGGCACTGGAGCAGTTGAACCTGGGCCTCGACCGCCATTCCAAGATAGTCGCCGCCGCCGAGCGGATACGTGACGGCAACCTGGACCTGCGCCACCTCGCCCGGCCCGAGGTGTGCTACGCGGAGGCGAGACGGCGGCTGATGGAGTGTTACGGCATCGGAAACAAGATCGCCGACTGCATTGCGCTGTTCGGGCTGGACAAGACCGAGGCGTTCCCGGTGGACAGGTGGGTGGCAAGAGCAGTCGCAGGCTATTTCCCGTGCGGGGACCAACCCGCCGGCGACGAGTTGGCGAAGTGGGCGCGGCGCCGCTTTGGAGACAATGCCGGCTACGCCAATCAGCTCCTGTTCTTCGGGCAGTTGCACGCCTCCCGGTTAACCAGCTCCACGGCGCCCGACCGGTCATCCGCGCCGGCGCCCCGCTCCCCTGATACAGTATCGGAACCCGCCAACCCGCGGAGGTAACCCATGGCCCGCGATTCCATAACCGTGACGCTCGACGGCACGGTCGTCGACCGGCTCCCGGCGGAGCGCGTCGTCCTCGACTACCCCGGCCTGACGGCCCGCGCCGAGGCGTGCATGGGCGTCACCAGCGACGGCGACGTCTGGGCCGCCGTCGGGTTCAACACCGGGCTGCGCGGCGCCCACGGGCACTTCAACCACGAGCGGCTCTTCCGCTCCGCGGACGGCGGTCGCACCTGGGACAGCGCACCTATGGCGCCGACCGGCTCCGGCCGGATGTGCGGATTCGCCGTCCTGGCCGACGACACCTTCCTGCTGACCGTCGGCCCGGACCACGACAGCGACCGGCGCGACGAGCTTCGGGTGTTCGCGTCGGCCGACCGGGGCAGGACGTGGGACGGGCCCTCGATCATCGGCGCCGCGCCGTTCGAGCGCATCGCCGGCTCCTTCGAGTGCATCACCCAGACCAGCTCCGGCGTCGTCCTGCTCCCGGCCGTCCGCCAGTCGGGATTCGAGCTCGACGGCCCGAAGGAGCACCTCGTCTATCCCTCCACCGACGGCGGCCTCACCTGGGACGAGCCGTACACGACCTTCGACGACGTCTACGAGCCGCACGTCCTCCAGCTACAGTCGGGCAAGCTGCTCGGGGCGTTCCGCTACCAGCGCGGCTGGCGGCCGGACGACCCGCCGGAGATCGTCGAGACTATGGCCGCCGGGCCCAACACACCCGTCCCCGGCATCCCCGGCTCCGGCGCGACCGCCTTCAAGCACGTCTTCGTCGGCGACTCCCACGACGACGGCCGCACCTGGAAGGACCTGCGACCGCTGACGACAGGGCAGGGCACGCCTGTAATCTCCTACGGCGAGTGCCACGGACAGCTCGCCCAGTCTCCCGACGGACGCGTCGTCATGGTCCACGACCGGCGCTACCCTTACGACGGCGGCGAGACCCGTGCCAAAGTAAGCGACGACGACGGCCTGACCTGGCGGCCCGAGACCTACCACCTCGCCTCCGGCCACGGCTACCCGGCCTGCGTCGCCCTCGACGACGGCACGCTCGTCACCGTAACCGGCGCCACCCCCTTCGACGCCAACGCCAACGTCCTCACCGACTGGCGCGCCGAGGCCATACTCTGGCGCCTGCCGTGACGGTGCGTTCCGGGCCGCAATGGTCAGGAGTCTATCCGTACTCCGTCATCGCAGCCGTGGACGGCCACGAGCAGAGCCAACGCACCCAGCGCCGGCAGTATTCTCATGGCGCCCGTGGTCATGAGCCGTCCTCGCCTTCCGGTTTACAATACTCCAGCCTGGACCTGTCGACCCACAACTTCGGCCACGCAGCCGGTATGCAACCGCTCAGACCACTGCGATATAAATTCAGGCGCTTGAGGCGCGTCAAGCCTCTCAACTCCGCCGGGACGGCGCCTGTCAGGGAGTTCGTGGACAAGTCCAGCCTCGTAAGGTTCTTCAGCGCGCCCAACTCCGCCGGGATGGCGCCCATCAGAGAGTTCTCGCGAAGGTTCAGGCTCGTAAGGTTCTTCAGGGCTCCAAGCTCGGGCGGAATGTGGCCACTGAGGAGGTTGTCGACAAGGGCCAGACCCTCGAGATTCGTCAGCTGACCCAGCTCAGGCGGAATCGGACCGCTCAGATGGTTGTATGAGAAGCCCAGACTCTCCAGCATCGTCAGCTTGCCTATCTCTGGCGGAATGACGCCTCGCAGGACGCCGCGACCCGGTACCAGTCGGCGTACACGCGGCGGTGCGCCGCCTACGACAACGCCCTTCCACTCCGCTATGGGCCTATCCTCCCTCCAATCCCATCCCGCGGGCTCGAGCCCGAAGAGCGCGGTTCTTATCTGCAGAAGCGTCTCGCAGTCCTGTAGAAGGCCCGGATTCGCATCGGGGTTTGGCACCGCCGCCGAACAATCGAACCGGTATGGGAGAGCTATCAACAGCGGCGGGGCCAGCGCACGGAAACGGGGCCTCGGGGGGGCGGGCTCAAGGGGGCTCCTAGGCTGCGTCTCCTTGATGTCCGCCTGCGCATGGACAAGCAGCTCGGTTCCGTCACGGGACACGGTGACGATCTGCTGATACGGATAGTGTATCGCTATCCTCGACCCGTCCGGCGACCAGGACGCCCGCGCGTCCGGCACATGCCGGGCAATCCCCAAGCGCCGGGGCTCACCGCCGCCGGAGCTCACCACGTACGGCTCGTTGGAGAGAAACAGGAGCTCAGTCCCGTCGGGGGACCACGACACCTGCGATATAGGTCCGAAGCCGCCGTCGGCTCTGCCGCTCCAGATCAGACGCCGCCTCGTGCCGTCAGGCCTGACGGCGTACAGCGCCGAGACCTCCCCGTCGACAGCGGCGTAGGCCAGCTCATCGTTGTCCGGGGACCACGTCGGCACGGCCGTCGTCTCACCTAGCCTGACAAGCTTCGACCCGTCCGACCGAATGGTGTGGAGGACACGGGTGTATCGAAAGGCTTGTCTGCCTTGGTATGTGTATCGACGGCGTTCTCCCTCGTTGGCGATGAATGCCAGGTACTCGCCGTCAGGCGACCACACCGGAGGCGACAGGGCGAGCCGTGACGTCGCCTCCAACCGATTGACGCCTCCACGACGCAGCATTATGTCCAACAGTCGACCGGCGCCACCTTTCGCAGACAGTATGGATAGCTTCACGGTGAGCTGGTCCCTGGGGCTACCTACCGGATAGCGGTCTACAGCGATCTCGTAGTAACCATTTGGATCAGCCCACATCCGGTGCCCAACAAAGGCGATCTGCTTACCGTCGGGCGACCACACCGGGTAGTGGTCGAAGTAGCCGTCCTGCGTCAGCCGACGCCTTCCGGTGCCGTCCATCTTCACCGTGACTATCTCGTAGCCGTCGTCAAAATACTCGCAGGTGGAATAGACGATACGGGAGCCGTCCGGGGATACATCGGCATAGAACCCGAAGTTAAATGAGTGATCCGGATTTACGTCAGCCACCTGCAGCAACTCAGCGCTTTCGACGTTCAGGGTCCAGATGGTGGCGTCAACGTCGAACACCAGATGTGAGCCGTCCGGAGTCCAGTGGAGGAAATGCTCGTATAAGTCCTCTCCATAGTCGGAGGTGATGGGGTCGTAGCCGCACGGGTTTCCGATATCACTTTCAAACTGCGACTGATCCTGCCAGGGCGCGTCTTGCCCGCACCCGTGCGCCACCAGCAGCATGAGCACAACTGCCGCCAGGCCGCCTACCGCATAGCCGCGCCTTCGTGCGTTTGCCGCAACGGCTCTATCTGTAGGTCTCCTTGACGTTCTGGCGCCCGCGTTCATGAGCCGTCCTCGCCTTTTGGTCTGCAGTGCTCCAGCCAGGACCCGTAGACGTACGTCACCGGCGCCGAGCAATCGAGCTGGTCAAGCGCTATGGTCAACGGCGGGTCCAGCGCACGGAGATCGCCCCTTGGGGGGCTGGCCTCTGGAGGATTGGCCGAAAGCCTCGGCGGCAGGGTGCCGATGTTGGCTGCCTCCGCGTGGACGAGCAACTCGGCCCCGTCGCGGGACACGGTGACGATCTGCTGGTACGGAAAGTAGATGGCTATCCTCGAACCGTCCGGCGACCAGGCCGCGCGGGCGTCCGGCACGTTGCGCGGAATCCCCAAGCGACGCAGACCGCCGCCGTCAGGGCGCACCAAGTACGACTCGTTGGAGAAGAACAGGATCTCGGACCCGTCGGGCGACCACAGCACCTGTGAGATCGGTGCGAACCCCTCATCGGCTCCGCCGCTCCAGATCAGCCGCCGCCCCGTGCCGTCCGGCCTGACGGCGTACAGCGCCGGGACATCCCCGTCGACCGTGGCGTAGGCCAGTTCGTCGCCGTCCGGCGACCACGTTGGCAGCGCCGTCGTCTCACCTATCCTGGTGAGACGCGAACCGTCCCCACGAACGGTGTGAAGGACGCGGGTGTACCGATAGGCAGATTTCCCGTCGTGCCAGTACCCCCGGGGCTCTCCCTCGTTGACGATGAACGCGAGACGTTCGCTGTCAGGAGACCACACCGGCGGGGCCAGGGCGAGCCGTGACGTCTCCTCCAACCAACTCACGTCTCCCCGACGCAGGACTACGTCCAAGAGCCGATCGGCAAGATTCTTCTCCACACGCAATATTGCCAGCTTCGCCTTGCGTTGTTCCTTGTACCGGAACACCGGATAGACATCGGGCTGCGTTCCGAATCCCCTCAAGTACGAATAATCCCGGTCTTCACGCGCTTTCAGATCAGCCGCGAGGCGGTGACTCACGAAGGCGATTCGCCTGCCGTCGGGCGACCACACCGGGTAGTGGTCGAAGTAGCCGTCCTCTGTCAACCGCCGCTTGTCCGTGCCGTCGACCCTCACCGCGGCTATCTCGTAACCGTCGTCAGGGTACTCGCAGGTCGAATACACGATCTGGGGGCCGTCAGGGGACATGTCGGCATAGAACCCGAAGTCAAGGCCTTCCGGGTCCACCTCTGCCAATTCCAGCAACTCGGCCCCATCGGCGTCCAGGGTCCATATCGTGTTATCGGCGTCGAACACCAGGTGGGAGCCGTCCGGGCTCCAGTGGATGAAATGCTCGTACAGGTCTGGCCCATAGTTCTCATCCCCCCACCAATCGGGTCTGCATGGCATTCGGGGATGACCACTAGTCGAAGCAGTGTAGTTAGGCCCCTCCCCGGCAAGCGGATCTTGCCAGGGTCGCAACTCAGTCTCCGAAGAATCGGGAGACTGACCGCCTTCCCCGCACCCATAGGCCACGAGTGGCAGCAGCACGACCACTGCCAAGCCGACCAGTACACGGCCGGGCGTCGGGACGCGGCAGGCGACCGCTACCACCCCCGTTGCAAGTCTCGTCAGCAGAGATACCATCAAAGCCTGCTCCTTGTAGTCCTAATGCCTACGTGCCGTCGGTAGTCCCCCCACGTCTGATGCAGCGTGCAAAACCAGCCATGCCGCAGGGATCCCGTGAGGGTAAACGGGGATCGTAACAGGGTACGGCAAGCCGGTCAAACTCTCGTTTGGCGCTTTCGCCGTCGTGACGGATTTCGACACCCGCGGCGCCTTGCCGACTGCCGAAGCGAATGGCGTGTCGTAAGGCCGGCGGGGGAGTTGAGCCTAGACCAGGTTCGCGCGGTCTACGCGGTCGCCGCCCAGGAACACGTCGGCGGTATCGCCGAGCGCGGTGATGTCCCGCGACGGGTCGCCTTCGACGACCAGCACGTCGGCCCGCTTGCCCGGCTCCAGCGTGCCGACCCGGTCGTCGACCCAGCACGACTTCGCCCCATCGAAAGGGATTGACGAGGCCCCGCCATGACTGCTATCGTGAGCCCAAGTTCTTCCCCGCCCGCTGGACTGCGGCCTCGGCCGAGTCCCTGGGCGGGTGTTTTTATGCGGGCCATCGTATTCATAGACGGCCAGAACCTCTACCATCTGGCGAGACGAGCTTGGGCCTCAGGTCCACAATCGCCCTATGCGTGGCCGAGCTACGACGTTGAGAAGCTGGCGGGCGCCTTAGTCGCTAGAACGCCGGGCCGCCTGCTATCCGAGACTCGTTTCTATACGGGCGTCCCCGATCCAAACTCCGGTCGATCCGAGCTGTTCTGGCACGGCTTCTGGTCGAACAAGATCAGGTACCTGAAAAGCCAGGGGATTTACGTCTACAGGGGTAGAGTCAACGCTGGAGGGCAGGAGAAGGGCGTAGATGTCAGCCTCGCCCTTGACCTGGTGCGAGCCACCTATGACCGGCAGTACGACGCCGCCATCATCGTGAGCCAGGACTGGGACTTCGGGCCCGCGGTGCGCCTGGCAAAGGAGATCGCCCGAGCGCAGGGACGTAGGCTGGTATTCGAGTCCTGTTTCCCGGTTGGTCCTGGGAGCTCTTCACGGAGAGGGGTCCCGGGAACAACCTGGCTCCCGATTGATCGAGCGACCTACGACGCCTGCCGCGATTCGAGGGATTTCCGCCCGAGGGAGCAGTAGCCGCCACCGCTTCGTAGGGAGCCACGATTCTCCGGTGATGGCGCGACGCAGCCTAGACCAGGTTCGCGCGGTCTACGCGGTCGCCGCCCAAGAACACGTCGACGGTGTCGCCGAGCGCCGTGATGTCCCGTGACGGGTCGCCTTCGACTACCAGCACGTCCGCCCGCTTGCCCGGCTCCAGCGTCCCGACCCGGTCGTCGACCCAGCACGACTTCGCCGAGTCCGACGTGGCGGACACGATGGCCTCCATCGGCGTCATCCCGGCGTCGACGTGCGCCTCGACCTCCCAGTGGAACAGCCCCATCGGGTACCGGCCCCACGACGAGTCGGAGCCGCTGGCCAGCCGTACCCCGGCGGCACGCATCCGCTGGATCGCGTCGACGTAGTCGTCCTTGTCGCGCTTGGCGCCGTCGAGCTCGGCCTGCTCCGCGGGGGACAGCTCCCCGGTCTCCGCTTTCGCCGTGAGCTCCCGCCGCCGGACGGTCGACCCGCCCAGGTTGCAGTTCGCCATGACGCCCTGCGCCACCATCCGCTCGACCACGTCCTCGCGGTAGACCCAGGAGCCGTCGGGCTCGCGGTGCCGCGCGTGGATGATCGTGTCTATGCCCGCGTCGAGGCAGTTGAGCATCGCCTGGGACGACACGCAGTGGGCCGCCGCGTGCCTGCCGAACTTGTGTATCTCGTCGCAGATCGCCGTCAGCTCGTCGACGTCGAAGGACGGGCGCTCCGGGATCGACGTCCTGGTGCTGCCGCCGGTCGCGGTGATCTTGACGAAATCCGCGCCCTCTTTCACGAGCTGCCGCACCGCCGCGCGGCACTCGTCCGGGCCGGTCGCCTCGATCCCGAAGTAGCTCAGGTGGCCTCCGATGATGGCGATCGGCCTGCCGGTGAGCACGAGAGTCGGCCCGACGGTTATGCCCATCTCGATCGCCTGCCGCAGCATGAAGGTCGTCCGCTGCTTCGCGCCGCAGTCCCGCACGGTCGTAACCCCGGCGTACAGGTGCGCCCTCGCGTTGCGGGCCGACTGCAGCGCCAGCACCTCGTCGGGCAGCGTCGTCAGGTCGTCGCCGGCCCGGCCGTCGCCCATCCCGTTCAGGTGGACGTGGCAGTCGACCAGGCCGGGGAGGACGGTACCGCCCTCGTAGACGCGCTCCTCGACCCGGGCGCCCTCCGGCGGGACGACCGACGCCTCGGCGCCCACGGCGGCGATGGCGTCGCCCTGGAGCAGCACCGCGCCCCGCTCGACCGGCGGCGAGCCGCTGCCGTCGATCAGCCGGTCGGCCCGGATCAGCGTGAAGTCATGGTCGCCGTCGCGCATCGTCCCAACCTCCTGGGCAAGGCCCACGGCCATTATGTCACCGGCCCGGACAGGGGACAACGGCAAGAGACGGGCAGAGGACAACCGTCCGCGAATCGTACGTTAACCCGAGACAAGTAACTGTTCAGACTCGGGGTCCCACACAACCCGTTCACCCTGAGTAGCGCCGGTGCCTTGACCGGCGCGTATCGAAGGGCGCGCAGCCTCCCCGTCGATGCTGGCGTCAGCCCCGCCCCAGGCCTGGGTAGTGCGGGCCCTTCGATACACCCCGACGAAGCGTCGGGGCACGCAGGGCGAACGGTTCATCAGGCGACAGCCCCACCCTTGGGAGCGACCAGCGGCCTCGACGCACCCTCGCGACCGTTCGCCTCATCAACTCTGAACAGTTACCGAGACAAGGACCTCTGGATAGCAGCCGCACATCTGTGCTATCCTGGTCGCCGATAAGTCCGATGCGGGACGCCCCGCGCTCGCGTCTTGCCTTCTTTCACCTAACGGGAGAGGATTCAGGAGTGGGCGAGCCCTGTATGGCGCTAATCATGTCCATCACCAAAATCCCACGAATCACAGTTCAGACAAATGGCACACCACCTGTGCCATTTGTCGCCAAAGTGCCCCATCGCTCAGATAGGCATGGCACACTTTGGCACACAACGGCACACCTCACACGGGAATCCCCCAACGATCCACTATCCACTATCCCACTATACTGGTAAGCTGAGCGCGCGAACGTCACCAACGGGGGAAATGACATGGCCCTGATAGACATCGGCTCCAGCAAGCAGCTTTTCCTCGACGACTACCTCGTCGAGAGCATGACCGACGCCAAAAAGGGCCTGAACCCCGCGGTAAAGGTCGACCACAACCCGGTCCTCAGGGCCGAGCGGCCCTGGGAGGGCAACCACCTCTCGGGGGGCAATGTCATCTACGATGATGACGAGGGGCTGTTCAAGATGTGGTACAACGGCACCAACCTGCGCGTCGACCCGGAGAGGAAGAAAGGCGGGGCCTGGGGCATACAGCTCCTCGGCGAGGACGAAGCCGTGAAGTGCCTCGCGACCTCCGAAGACGGCATCCACTGGGAGCGGCCCACGCTGGGACTGGTGGAGTTCCAGGGGTCGAAGGAGAACAACATCCTGCCGCCGGGCGCCATGGCCCCGACGTTCAGGGACGCCCACGAAACGGACCCTTCGAAGCGCTACAAGCACCTTGACTGGACCAAGGACACGACGGCGCCGATGGTGGGCGACCTCTACTACTCCCCGGACGCGTTCGAGTGGACGCCCTACGAGGGCAACCCGATCATCGACACGACGCCGACCATCGGCCGCTGGGGCCCTACCTACTTCATGGGCTGGGACCCCATCCGGCAGACCTACGCCGCCTACGTGGAGAACACTCACCACATGCGGGGCCCCCTCGGCAAGCGGATCACAGGCCGCGCCGAAAGCCCGGACGCCATTCACTGGAGCGACCCGGAGACCGTCCTGCTGCCGGACGAGCTCGACTACCCGGACACGGAGTTCTACGAGCTGAACGTGACGCCCTACGAGGGCATGTACCTCGGGATGCTCTGGATATTCCGAACCACAAACCTGACCCATCATCCCGAGCTGGTCGTCAGCCGCGACGGCGTCCACTTCGAGCGCAACTACCGCGAGCCGTTCGTCTACCGCGGAGGCCGACGCGTCGACTTCGACCACGACAGCATCTACCTGACCGAGGTGGTACCGCACGGTGACAAGGTCCTCTGCTACTACAACGGCACCAACTGCCGCTCGCCTGAGCACATGATCGAGCTCGGCGACGATGCCACAATGGCCATCGGCCTGGCCGTGTCGCGCCTCGACGGCTTCGTATCCGTGGACAGCGGCAAGGGCTGGATCCAGGGCGACGAAACCGACGAGGACCTGCGAAGGGTGACCGGCACGCCGCACCTGGAAGAGGTCTCCCAGGGCCCGCGGTCGTTCGGCCAGCTCGTCACGCGCTCGTTCAGCTTCAGCGGCTCTCAGTTGCACCTCAATTGGACGCGCGCGCCCATCGCGGCCGGACCCGGCCACGGCGAGGTGCGCGTCGAGCTGCTCACCTTCAACCACAGGAAGATCGAGGGCTTCACCTTCGACGACGCCGACCCGATCCTGGACTCGGGGCTCGACCAGGTCGTCTCCTGGAACGGCGAATCCGACCTCAGCCGCCTCGCCGGCCAGCCGATCAAGCTCCGCTTCTACCTGAAAAACTCCAAGCTCTACTCGTTCCAGTTCCGATAGGCCCGGACGGCCGCGCGGATGTCGTGGGAGGATCGCCCGGATGAAGATCACCGACCTGAAGTGCGCCGTCATCGGCGACAACCCCGTCGTCCGGATCACCACGGACGAGGGGATCGACGGCCTCGGACAGGCGGAGTGGGCCAAGCCGTACCTGAAACCTCACGTCCTCTTCTACCGCGACTACGTCGTCGGCCAGGACCCGACCAACGTCGAGGGCGTCATGCGCAGGATCAGGCGCCTCGGCAGCTTCAAGCCTTGGGGCGCCGCAGTCAGCGCAATCGAGGTCGCCCTGTGGGACATAGCCGGCAAAGCCGCGGGCGTCCCGGTGTACAAGCTGCTCGGCGGCAAGGTCCGCGACAGCGTGAAGGTCTACAACGGCGGCGTCAGGTTCCCGCTCGCCGGGCAGTCCCCCGACGACTACGCCGACAACATGCGCATGATGAAGGCCTCGCCGGAGGACTTCTCCATCATCAAGATGGGCATCGCGTTCCACTCGGGCATGGTCGAGCAGGTCCCGGACTTCGCCCACAGCGGCCCGGAGGCCGGCGGCCGCATCGAGGGCGGGGGACCGCTCCTCGTACACGGCGGACTGATGACCGAACGCGGGATGCGCCACGTCGTCGAGTGCGTCGAGGCGATGAAGGGCGTGCTCGGCGACGAGGTCGGCCTCGCGCTCGACTGCGGGCCGGGATTCACGGTGCCGGACGCGATCAGGCTGGCTAAGGCGCTCGAGCCGCTCAACGTCATGTGGCTCGAGGACATGATCACGGGCGACTACACGCCCTACGTCCTGGCCGACCTGTACCGCGAGGTGACGCGTAGCACGTCGACGCCGATACACACCGGCGAGCAGATATACCTGAGGCACCACTTCAAGGACCTGTTCGAGCGCAAGGCGGTCAACGTTATCGGGCCCGATCCGCTGGACGTCGGCGGGCTCGCCGAGATGAAGTGGATCGCCGAGTACGCGGAGCTGCACGGCATCCTGATCGCGCCACACGGCGTCGCCGACGGCCTCATCGGACTCGCCGCGCACGTGCATCTCGCCGCGACCCTGCCGTCGAACTACATCGCCCTAGAGTACCCGGCCGCCAAGCCCGACTGGTGGCATGACATCGTCCGCGGCCTCCCGGACCCGATCGTCGAGAACAGCGCCATACGCGTCTGGGACAGCCCCGGCCTCGGTATCGAGCTCGACGCCGACGCCGCGGCCCCGTACCTGTCCGAAGAGGACGCGGACTTCTTCGACTAACACCCCGCGCCACAACCGTCATTCCCGCGAAGGCGGGAATCCAGGGGTGGGGGCGTGGGGATGCGTGGGGATGGGTTCCCGTCTCCACGGGAACGACGGACAGCACGCCCCGCGCCGGGTCGGGACGCTACAGCTTCAAAATCCGAGCCGCGTTCCCGCCCAGGACCAGCGCCCGCTCCTCGTCCGTGAAAAAATCGCAGTGGACGGCGATGTGGTCCACCGCCTGCTTGTACGTGCACCAGAAGCCGGACGCGAACGGCATGTCCGACCCCCAGGTGAAGGTCTCAACCCCGGCCTCGCCGCACATCCGCTTGACGAACTCCTGCCCCTCCGGGTACGGGTACTCCGGCCACTTCGCGGGGTTTTGGAACTCCGCGTAGACGTTCGGGCGCTTGAGGAGAGAGATAAGCTCGGCGGGTATTCCGAGGTCGTGGAAGATGATCGCCGGCACCAGTCCGTGAGTCATCAGGCTTGGTATGTCGGGGTTGGCGTCGGACCAGCGCGTCAGCTCGTCGAGCCGCTCCGTAAACGCCGTCTTGCGGTCGCGCTTGCGCGCGTCGAGGTACCACCAGACCGGGACGTCCAGTCTCCGTACCAGGTCCCACAGGCCGGTGAACTTGTCGTCCTGCAGCCGGTCCGCGTACCCGGCCATAGCCAGCGGCTCCACGCTGAAGTACACGCCCTTGCAGCCGTACTCCCGCACGGCCCTTTCCACGCGCTCCAGCTCCTCGTCGCGGTCTGCCTCCCACTCGCGCACCTGGGCCAGCGGGGCGAACCTTCCCGGAAACTCGCTGGTCAGCCTGCCGTAGTACTCGTTGAGGTCGCCATAGACGTGGTCGCTCTGGAGCACGGCGACGTCGACGCCCGCGATGTCCATCTCGGTGACCATTCTCTGGCCGGGAGCGTCCCAGTTTGCCAGGTCGGGCGGGTACGCCTGCATGTAGTAGTCGACTCCGTCCCGGCTGAACTCGACCCTGCCGAACTCCGTCAGCCGAAACCCAACGTCGGGCATCTCGTGGATGTCGTCTGACGGGTAGTCGAGCAGGGTGGCGTCGAGCCGGGCGCCGTCGGTCTTGCGCCATATGTCTCGGAAGTCCCTCATGTGGTACTGGACGAGCCGCGTATGAACTTGCGGGTCCCAGCCGGCGGACCGCCCCAACGGCGGAAAGCTGTGACAATGGGTGTCCACCACGCGAGTGGAGGCCGCGTCGACGCGTCTCCACCCGGTGCCGAAGTACTCGGAGGTCGATTCTTCGCGCATTTGCTCCCTCCCGTGTTCCGATAGGCGGCCTACGCGGGCCGGCCGCCCCGACCCTACGTCGCAGGCCGGCGCTCGCCGCAATTACACCACGGCACGGGCCCGTTTTCAAACCTGACGTGGTCTCTTCGGGCTGCTCAATTGCCCCGGAGACCCCGCATTGCCGCTGATGGCAGAGTTGCCGCCTTGGTGCGCGGGACGGCCTGCACGGGGCAACTCCTTCAAGAAACAACGCCTGTAGGGGCGTGGTAGACTAGAAAGCGTCTTCGGCACCTCTCAGCGGGGTTTGGCATCCCGCATCGTAGGAATCGTCGGTGTCGTCGCGTCACCCACGCTGCGCCGGAACGTTGCGCCGAATCGGCCGGAGGACTCTTCAAAGATGATAAAGCTGGCGTGTAACTCGCTGATCTCGGTCGGGGACGGCCAGTCGATGGACGCCGAGGAGTTCGTCGAGCTCGCGTACGAGCTGAGGCTCGACGCCGTCGACTTCCAGCTAGACCGCGGGCTGCGCTCGCGCGACCGCGACTATCTGCTGCGCCTGAAGCGGGCGTGTCTGAACCGCGGGCTGCCCATAGGCTTCCTCGGCATCGGGAGCGGCTTCATCGGCTCGACCGCGCCGCCGCATCTCGGAGGTGTAGGCACGCCGCTGCCGCGTGACGAGCTGCGCCGGCGCATCGACGAGGCCAAAGCGGCCGTCGACGACGCGGCCTACATGGGAGCGCCGCTGATACGGATCTTCGGCGGCAGCATCCCGGAGGCCACACCGCGGCGCGACGAGCTCTGGTCGGAGATGATTGCCAGCTACCAGGAGGTCGCCGACTACGCGGCCGGCCGGGGCGTCTTCATCGGGCTGCACAACCACCCGCCGGTCGACTCGCCGACCGGCGACGACATACTCCGCATCCTGCGAGACACCGACCGGCCCAACTTCACCTTCATACTGGACACCGGGCGCTGGTACGGCTCCCCAGGAACGGCCCCAATGGGCGAGATGGACCCTGACGTGGACATCTACGAGTACATGGAGCAGACGGCGCCGTACGCGTCGTACGTCAGGGCGAAGATATACAAGATCGACAGCGGTCGCGAGGAGTGGATAGACTACGGGCGCGTGATAGATGTGCTCCGAGGCGTCGGCTTCAACGGGACGATGTCGATCGTCTACGAAGACCAGGGCAACGCCTGCGACCCCCGCGAGGCAATCGCACTCGCGGTGGCGCACCTCAGGGACGTCATTGCGGGCGCTTGAGGGTAGGGGGGCGTCGATGGCCTCTTGCGGCCGAATGGCCGATCCCCATGCGGGGGACGTCGGATGAGCGAGAAGCGCTTCACGCTGGACGATGCCCGCGGCCAGGTGCAGTGGCTGCAGGAGACGTTCGACGGCCTGGCGCCGCTGCTCGACCGGATGCGGCGGCTTCAAGGTGAGATCGACGAGCTGGCGGAACGCGGGCGCTCCAACGGGGGCAGCCATGCGGAAGGCCGGCGCGAGCTGACCCGTCGCGCCCTGTCCGAGCTCGCGGAGACCCTCGCCGAAGAGCTGCGCCCCGTGCTGGAGCGCGGGATACTGGTCAGGAGCGTCGATAGGCCGCTGGTCGACTTCCCGTCGACGCGGGAGGGCCGCGAGGTGTACCTGTGCTGGCTGGGCGGAGAGACGGACGTCGCTTTCTGGCACGAGACCGACACCGGTTTCGCCGGCCGCCAGTCGCTGTGACATGCGCCGTTGTGCGCACCGCATTCGTCCTCCTTGCGGCAGCGTCGCGGACTCACCGTCAGCCAATACGTCGTAGCGTGTACAATCTCGCAGGCCGCAACGATGGAGCCAAGGAGTAGCGAATGATAGTCGTCCGTCGGACATACACGCCGCAGCCCGGCGGCGGTGGGCTCGTGGAGCGCCTGCGGGAAGTGGGCCGGGCGACCGTCGAGGCCGGCTTTCCGCCGATCGCGGTCTACCGGCGGGTGCTCGGGCCGCATGGGACGCTTGTCACCGAGCAGCGGTGGCCGTCCGTCGCGGCGTACGAAGAGTCGCGGGGGCAGGTCCGCGCTACGGCCGCGATCACCGAGATATTCGGCCGCATCTACCCGCTGCTGGCCTCCACCCACGTAACCGAGATATACGAAGACATCGACTGATCGCAGGCCCGGCGCGTTCGGCGCCGAGCCGGCAATAGACGGGCAGGGGCGGGCGCCACCGGCTACCGGAACTTGAACGCGTACAGGTCGGCGTCCTTGATGACGAAGCGCAGGCGGACCGGCCTGCCGGCCATCGCGCTAACGTCGGTCACCCCGTTCCAGGACACCACGCGCTCTATGCTGTCGCCGTACATCGGCGAGCAATCGTCCAGCGTGTGGCCGGGCACGGGATAGCCGTCCGGGTCCTGCATCTCGACCCGCACGGAGCCCACCGCTGACGTCGAGAAGTTGATGGTCAGGTTGCTGCGCGCGAACCGGAAGGGGCGCGTGCTGAACTCGCCGCCCGCGTATCCGGCCTGCACCGACACGAAGCCGTCCGTGCGCAGCGCGTACCGCCGGATGCGCATCGAGTCCAGGTGCGAGTGTTCCATGCCGTAGATTGACAGCTCCTCAGGCGATGTCTGCAGGATGCCGCGCTCGACGTAGATGCCGCGGTCGTGCCAGTTGTTCTTGTCCAGACCCGGCCGGATGAACGCCTCCATGAAGCTGCGGTCGAAGTGCAGCCCGTCCCGGCTCGACATGAACACGATGTCGCTGACCCCGGTGCTGTACGTCCAGTCCGGGTCCGGCACGCGGTCCACGACGAACCGCGACGGGAACATCAGGTACGTGCCGGGCGCGCGCTCGTACTGGACACAGGCGTTGGTGTACAGGTGCTCGAACGGCGTGTCGCCCGCGTCGATCAGCTCCAGCGGCGTCCACTCGCGGAAGTCCTTCGACGTCGTCCGCCTGATCCAGCGCACACCGCCCTTGAAGCTGCCCTTGCCGGCGACGCCCCGCGTGTATGCGACGTACTCGTTACGCCAGACATCCCAGAACGCGATGTTGACCGAGTCGAACGGCCCGTCCGTAAGGATCGGCTCGTCCTGCATGAGGCGCCACCGGATGCCGTCGGGCGACACGAGCGCCCGAACTACTGCGTTGCCCCGGATGATGGTCTTGTAGCGCTCGTCATCGGGAACGTCGGGATTCGGATCGCGAAAGGGGACCATGTTGGCGCCCGGGCCCATCCAGACGAGGTTGTTGGCCGTCGAGCCGTTCACCTCGAAGAGTCCCAGGTCCGGCTTCTCCCAGTGGATTCCGTCCGCGCTCTCGGCGTAGGCCGTATCGTGGCCGCTGCGCCTGAGATGCATCGACGGATCGTGGTCGCACCGGTACCACGCCCGGAACCTTCCGCCGTCCTCCATGAACCCCGCGCAGCAGGCGCCGGTGTCCCACGGCCGGTCGCTGGCGATCGCGACCTCCCGCCGTTCCGGGCTGTGGAGCCGCCGCTCAACGCCGCGGCTTTCCTCTATCCAGAAGTCGTCCACGAAGAGCTGCCGGTCCCTGCCGATGTCGGTAACGCTGTCGGAGGTTGTCATCTGCATTGGTTCCTTTCGTGTTGTCGGTAAGCTTGTCAGCGCCTCGTCCAGACGCCTTCCCATTGTGCCCACGAGCCACGTTCCGGGGCCTCTCGCGGTATCGTCTCCTCCGTCGGCGGCACGAGAGCCGTAAAGCACGGCGCCAGCATGCCCTCCAACTCCCCAAGAGCAAGAAAGTGGACTGCCAGGCCCGCCTTCGGGCCCTCATGATACCTTACCGTGAAGCCGCCTTCATCGTTTCGCTCGATTACATCGTGGGCATGGTAGACGTCGGTCGACGCCGAGTTGACGCGAACGAAGAGCAGCCCACCGTCTCTCAGCAGCGCCGCCGCGTGGGCGAACATCGCCCGTACCGTGTCTTCGGTGCCGTGTTGGAAGACCTGTATGGCGACGACGTAGTCGAACAGCCGCTCCGGATCGAAGTCCAGAAAGTCGGATTGGACCAACCGGGGCGCCAGACTCGGACGTCCAGCCCGGAGCTGAGCGAGCGATTCCCAAGACGAGTCGAGCCCGATGACGTCCAGGCCCGCGTCGACAAGGGGAATGTAGTTTCGCCCGTTGCCGCATCCGACGTATAGTCCCTTGCCGCGCATGATCTCAGGTCGATCGCGAAGGACGTCCACGATCCGGCCGGCAAACGGAATCGGTGGCTCGTTCCGGTATCGTCCGCGCCTGTACTCGTCGTCCCAGACGGCCCCGCGCTCTCCTGACAGCACTGCCGCATGCTCCATATTGTTCATGTAGCGGCGCGGTCGTTTCCCCCGAACGCGCGCCGAGTGTAGTCAACCTGCCTTGGACTACAATGAGTGTACACGTCGGACGAATACAGCGACACCGGCCGACGCGGCCCTTGCGAGCTTTGGCGCCGTTGAAGAGTGGGAGAGCGGAGCGTGGTCGCTTCAGACACAGTGATTTCGACTATGGTCGACCGTATCGTCGAGCGGTTCCGACCTGAGAGTATCCTGGTCTTTGGTTCTCGGGCGCGAGGCACTGCGCACCGATGGAGCGATGTCGACATTCTCGTCGTCTTGCCAGAGGTTCTGGACAAGCGTCGCGCCGCAATCGACATTCGCAGGCCTCTGGGGGATCTTCCGACAAGTAAAGATGTGGTGGTGACGACGCCCGAAGAAATCGAGTTGCGAGGGCATGTCGTGGGTAGCGTACTCCATGCCGCGCTCCGAGAGGGAAGGGTCGTCTACGAGCGACCCTGACCTCGTCGCTTGATGGTCGCGTGGTATGATCAGCACTTCGGCTATCGGATCGAGCCCTACGGATCGGTCGAGGACGCTATCAAGTCGTGGTCCGCTACAGCCCCGTGCGTTGGAGTCCGCTATGGGCACGGCAAGGTTACGGTCTACGCGCCGTACGGTCTGGCCGATTTGCTGGGGATGGTTGTCAGGCCAAACAAGGTCCAGGTCACGAAAAAGGTCTACTTGGAGAAAGCCAAGCGATGGACACGCGGTTGGCCAGACCTGCAGATCGTGGCAATGGTGAGTTGACCTGCGCCGATACCGTCGCTTACGCGCCGCCGGTAACTTCGTCGACGAGGGCTTTGATGTAGCCCATAGCGTAGGCCTCGGAGGCGTACCAAGACCAGCCGGGCGAACCGATGCCAATTGACGGCACGTGGTCCGGGATGAACGGCCCGTCGAAGCCGACCTCGTGGTAGGCGCGCATCGCCTCGAGCATGTCCACGTGGCCCTCGTCGATGAACGTCTCCCGGAACCTCGGGATGGGGCTCGAGACGTTCCGGAAGTGGACGTAGAAGATCTTGCCCTGACCGCCGAACCGCCGGATGGCTCCGATCACGTCTTCTGGCATCTCCGCCACGGTGCCCTGGCAGAACTCGAGGCCGCTGTAATCGCTGGATACTGTGTCGCATAGACGCTGGAGCGCGTCGTGGCTCCGCAGGATACGTGGCAGTCCAGCTAGCGGGGAGATGGGCGGATCGTCGGGGTGAACACCGATCCTGACGTCGGCCTGCTCGGCCACCGGCACGACCGCCTTCAAAAAGTACTCGTAGTTCGACCACATTTCAGCGTCCGAGACCTCGCCGTGCTCAGTCAACGGCGCGTCGCGAACGAGCTCGTAGTCGAAGCTGGAGACTCGAGAGCCGCCGCGACCGCGTGCGTCTGCTGAGGTACGCCACGCGTAGCCGGTCCTGCTGCGCATCGGCATGAAGTTGTATCCGAGAACCGGAACACCGGCCGCGCCCATATTGCGTAGCGTCTTGCAGACGTTGTCGATCTGCTGGTCCCGACCCGGTAGGCCAAGCTTGATCTTGTCCATCCACTGCTGCGGCAGGTTCTCGATGGCAGTGAGTTTCATCCCCGCGGACTCGACCCTCGTCCGTAGCCGCAGCAGGTCGAGGTACTCCCAGTGGCCCGCATCCTCCGGGAGTCCGCCGCCGATGACGTCGGTCGCTCCGAGCTGGGCGCCAAACGCCAGCAACTCGTCATTCACGCCGCCGCGCGCGTCGAGACCAAGCTTCATCGAAAACTCCCCATCTGAGGTCCTATCCCGCCGGGACCTTCCGGTAGATCTGGAAACGGTGGCGCCGGTGCTCCAGGACGTAGAGGCGCTCCTCGTCGTCCAGGATCAGCGAGGTCAGGCCCCAGAAGTAGGGCTCGATCTGGGACGACTCGTTGTTGGGGTCCTGGAGGTGCTCCGGCAGGGGAGAGTAGAGGTCGGCGATCGCCCTGGTGTCGCGCTCGTCGACGTTGGACTCGAAGAAGTCCTCGGTCCACTTCGTCAGCGTGGCCTGGCCCCGCAGCTTCTGCACGAATGCGCCATCCGGGTCCAGGACCTGGACGCGGTGGTTGCCCCAGTCGGCGATGTACATGTACCCGTCGGCGTCGACCACCACGACGGACGGCCGGTCGAGCTGGCCGTCCCCGCGACCCGACTCGCCGAAGCTGGCGACGAAGCTGCCATCCGTGGTGAATTTCTGGATCCGGTCGTTGCGCCAATCCGCGACATAGACGTTATCCCGCGAGTCTACGGTGACGCCCCAAGGCATGTTGAACTGACCCTCGCCGCCGCCGAACTCGCCCCACTGCCGCAGGTACTCTCCCTCGGTCGTGAAGACCTGGACGCGGTGGTTGTGCTGATCGACGACGTATGCGTTGTCGGCCGAATCGAAGGCGATGCCGCACGCGCCGTTCAACTCGCCGTCGCCGCTGCCGTGCTCCCCCCACTCGCCGACGAAATCGCCGTCCGTGGTGTAGACGAAGACCTTGTCCTTGGCTTCGTCCGCGACGTAGAGCCGCTCCCGGCTGTCGAATGCCATGTCCGAGGGGGCCTGGAACTTCTGGTCGCCCTCACCCTCGCCGTACCAAGTCGCGAACTCCCCCAGGTAGTCCTCCTCGAAGTTGCAGATCGTTATGCGGATCAGGTTGCGTTCCATGACGAAGAAGCGGCCATCGGAGCTGCGCGCCATGGCATACGGGACGAGAAAGCCCCGCCCGCGGGCCACGTTGCTGATCATGCCGATCGTCTTGACGTATTCGAGGGTGAACGGCGGCGCCGTTGCCGTCGTGCTCACTGAGGTCACCTCCGTGTAGGTGCGGCGAAGGCCTGTCGAGGCTTGCGTCCCGGTCGTCCGCGAGACCTAGGCGAACTGGTACTCCGGTGAGGACGCTATCAGGCTGAGCAACTCGCCGACGCGCTTCTCCGACTCCTCGTCCCGGTCGTCTCCGAGGCGCACGTCGCCACGGCGGGCGACGTGTTCGACCAGCGAGGCCCGGGTCTCGTCGGAGGCCGGGACCGGACCGGCGAGATCGAGACAGCCGTCGACCGTCTCGTCGGGCGACAGCGTGCCGCCGTTGCTGGAGCCCAGTTTGTCGATAATGGCACGGATGCCCGGCTGCGACACGTCGCTCAACTCCTTGGCGGCCAGGTTGACTCGCTCGACGACGGAGCCGCTGTAGAGCCACTCCGAGCCCTCGTGCCATCCCTCGACGGAGGGAGGCCTCAGGAGGCCCTGGCCCATGAAGTTGGCGGCGTCGAACCGGCCGCCGTCGCTGGCCTTCGGGGTCTGGCAGCTCCCGGCCATGTGAATCGCGCCGACCACGAGCTCGACCGGGTTCTTGACGCGGGCGAAGCGCGCGGCGTCCGACTTGAAGTAGTCGGAGTTGAACATCGTACGCAGCACGGCGCGGATCTCGAAGTCCGAGTCGAAGTACGACCGGATCATGGCGTCGACTAGCTCCTCGCCCTTCGCGTCGATCTCGTCGGCGACGAAGTACTGGAAGAGGCGCGTGCTTATGAACCGGGCGGTCGCCTCCTGTCGAACGATGATGTCGACGACGTCTTCGCCGTTGAAGTTGCCCGTCTCGCCGAGGAAGGTCTTCTCGCCGTCATCGTGGTCCTCGGGCCGGTACTCGAAGTGCCACGCGATGCGCCCGTAGGGGGAGAAGGAGTCCTTGTTGGCCTTGACCGCCATGTACTCGGGGTTGGCGATAGTCCAACCCGTAAAGGCCCGGGCGCACTCTTTGACGTCCTGCTCCGTGTACGAGCCGATGCCCATGGCGAACAACTCGAGCAGCTCGCGGCCGTAGTTCTCGTTGACCGAGCCCTTCTTGTTGTCGTTGTTGTCCAGCCAGAAGATCATCGCCGGGTCGCGGGACAGCTCGATCAGCAGGTCGCGGAAGCTGCCCAGCGAGTTCTCCCGGAACTTCTGGATCTGGTTGAGCTGCGACCGAGCCTGGTTGCCCTTCGCGTAGCCGACGGCGAACAGCCCGTGCCAGAAGAGCGTGATCTTCTCCTCCAACGGGTTGCTCGTCGTAAGCATCCGGTAGGTCCAGTCGATGGCTCCGCCTCCGGCGCCCTCGTCGTTCGAGAGGAAGACCCGTCGGATGATGTCCTCGGGCATCGTGTTCGGCTCGCCGGGATAGAGCAGGTCCTCCACAGTCGCGTCGTAACCCCTGGCGACTTTGGCTTCGAGCTCGTCCCGCGTCGCGCCGAAGCCGGCGCGGCGCATCAGATGTGCCATCAACGCTATCCGGTCGTCTGCCATCGTGGTCCTCCTGCGGGCGCTCTAGGCGGCGAAAAGGTCGAAGGCCTCGTACCTGCCGTTGACTATCGGAGCGGCGTCGAGGCTGAGCCACTGCTCCAGGACGGACGTGTAGGTGGAGCGGAAGTCGTTGTTGTAGTGCAGGTCGCCCTCGAGCTGGTCGTCATCGGCCAGAGACGGGTACTCGCCGTACATGCCGCCCTTGACCGAGTCCCCGATGAGCATCGCCATCCCACCCGAGCCGTGGTCGGTCCCCGAGCCGTTGTCCTTGATCCGGCGGCCGAACTCCGAGTACAGGAACATCACGGTGTCCTCGTTGCGGCCGTGCTCGACGAGGTCGTCATAGAAGTCGCCGACGGCCGGCGCCACCTCGTTCCATAGCATCTCGTGCTTGAACAGCTCGCCGGAGTGGGTGTCGAAGCTGCCGTGCTGCGTGAAGTAGACCCGCGTTCCGAAATCCGCGAACATCACCTGCGCCGCGCTCTTGAGGGACTGCGCCATGGGGTTGGCCGCGTACTCGACGGTCGACTCGTACTTGCCGGGAGCGGTCCTCAGGATGTCTGCGCCTCTAAGCGCGTCGAGGCCGGTCTGGCCCAGGAAGCCCATCACGGCATCCTTGCCCTCCGCCCCGCCGTACATCTTGCCGAACGTCTCCAGAGCGTACTCCCTCAGCGCCTGGTCCTGCATGTCCGGGAACAGGCCATACGTCTCTAGGTTGCCGACCGAGGCCACGGGCACTCCCGGGCAGCCCATCGCCCGCGGCAGGCCTCGGCCGAAGTTGACGCCCGCCAGCACGTTCTCGCCGTTGGGGTCGATGTCGCGAATCGCCCTGCCGAGCCAGCCCTCGGTGCCGACCTCCTCGGCCAACGCCGTGTGCCAGACGTCCATCGACCTGAAGTGGGACCGGTTCGGGTTGGGGTACCCGATGCCGTTGATGATGGCGACCTTGCCCTCGTCCCACAGACGTTTGATCGGCTCCAGGCCCGGCCTGAAGCCTACCCGGTCGTCGATCTTGATCACCGAATCGGGATCGATCGCGATCTCGGGGCGGGAGTCGTAGTACAGCCCGTTGTCGTAGGGCACCAGCGTGTTCAGGTAGTCGTTTCCGCCGGACATCTGGACGATGACTAGGTTGCGGTCTCCGTTCGCGGTGGTCATGTCAGGCCTCCTGGTGGGGCTGTGACTGGCGACGCCGTGCCCGACGCGGCCCATCGGGCTGCTGCGAATTGTATCAGAACAGTTATCCGTAGTCATCCACCGAATCGCCCCCGTAGGTGTCAGAGTCGGTGAGGGGAATACCCCGCCCCTGGATACACGCCCCCGCCTACGCGAGGGCAGGCTCTTTGCGGGTATGACGGAGAGATGCCGCGGCTCTTCGAGAGAACCCCTCAAGACTGAACAGCTGCGTGGCCAGAGAGGCCCTTGTTTCTCCGGTGTAACGGGCGCCGGCGGCAAGAGCGAATCACCTTGTTCCTCGTTCCTCGCGGGTTGAAGGCGGTTCCGACGAAAAGGCTCAGTGTCCGGGGGAGGTCGGCGGAAAGCCTACACGGTGTCCTGCGTCGGTACTCTGGGCGGTGGGGCCATCTGTGTCTCGTCCAGGGGGATGGCGTCCTTCTGGTAGACCTGCACGCGGGAGTGGCCGCTGTCGATCACGACCATGCGGCCCCGTGTGTCGACGGTCAGCGAGGTGGGCCCAATGAAAGATTTCTCCGGCTCGAGGTCGGCCATCGATCGTAGGCGCAGGACCTTGGCGTTCGCCAGAATGTACTGTCGGGCCGACTTCGACAGCGTCCCGTCCCCCGTGAAGCTCTGGAGGTAGCGGCCGCCGTGATCGAACATCTGAATCCTGTGGTTACCCAGGTCGGCCACGTAAACGTCGCCGTCCCCGTCCGCGGCGATGCCCGCGGGCCGGTTGAACTGGCCGGCGCCCGCGCCGGTACCGCCGAACTCGCGAATGAAACGCCCCTCCGAGTCGAACTTCTGCACGCGGTCGTTGCGCCAGTCGACGACGTAGACATCGCCGACCGGGTCTACGTCCACCCCCCACGGCATGTTGAACTGGCCGGCCCCGGCGCCGAAGCCGCCCCACGCCGATACAAATTGCCCGTCTTTCGTGAAGCGCTGGACGCGATGGTTGAGGGTGTCGGAGACGTAGACGTTCCCATCGAGATCGAGCGCGATGCCGGAGGGCCCGTCGAGCTCGCCTCGCCCCTCTCCGCGCTCGCCCCACGACCACAGGAGCTTGCCGTCATTGGTGATGACCGTTATGCGGTGGGCCGCCTCGTCGGAGACGTAGATGTTGTCCTCGGTGTCCATGGCGATCGCCACCGGCCACTGGAAGGCGGCCTCCGGTGCGCCCACGGGACCCAGGAAATCGTCGTCCCACGTGAGCTTCCTGATCGGTGAGGAGCCCGGGAGCCTGCCAAGGACGTAGACGTTGTCGTCGGAGCCCACCGCCACGTCGACCGGCGCGTCGGTGACGCGCCTCATTCCCAGAGTCTTGACGTACGGAAACCCCGCCCTTAGCAGCGCGTACGGCATTGCCATGTCGGTCACCTCGTCCCGCGGCCCGGGTGTTCTATCTGAAGGGGCTGATCTGCTCGAAGGTACCCGACACTATGGGCACGGGGTCCAGACCCATCCACTGCTCTATGAGCGTCCCGTACACTCCCCGGAAGTCGATGGTGTGTTTCAGGTCCTCGCTGCGCTCCCACTGGGCCGGGTCGAGGGGCGGGTACTCGGCGTACAGTCCGCCCTCTACGCGGTCGCCGATCAGGAAGGCTCCGCCGCCGGAGCCGTGGTCGGTGCCGGTGCCGTTGTCCTTGATCCGGCGGCCGAATTCGGTGAAGACTAGCATCATGATCTCTTCTGACGCGTCGTGGTCCCGGAGGTCCTGGAAGAAGTCCATGATCGCCGCGGACAGGTCGGTCCACAGGGTCGCGTGAGTCGGCAGCTCGTTCGCGTGTGTGTCGTACCCCCTGGTGCCGCCGTGGATGACGTAGAAGATGCGCGTTCCCAGGCCCGCCAGGTGTACGCGCGCCACGTCCCGGAGGCTCTGCGCGATGGGGTTCGCGGCGTACTCCACCTGGGACGCGTACTGTCCCGGTACGTCCTTGAGGATTTCGGCGCCTCCCATGACGTTGACGACCGTCTGCCGGATGTAGTCCACCACCGGGCCAGTCCCGATTGCAGGGGCGTACATCTCTTTGAAAACCCGCATCGCGTCGTTACGCTGGGTCTCCTCCGCTATCGGCGTCATCAGGCCGTAGCTGGCGAGGTCGCCTACCGACGTAACCGGCACGTCCTGGGCGGCCATGGCGCGCGGCAGGCCCCTGCCGAAGCTGACGCCGGTGAGTACGTTCTCTCCCTTGGCGTCGAGGTCCCTGATCGCCTTTCCCAGCCAGCCCTCGTAGACGAGCTGTTCGGGCTCGCACGTGTGCATGATGTCCATGCCGCGAAAGTGTGAGCGGTCGGCGTTCGGATATCCGATGCCCTGGACGACGGCCACGTTTCCGCTGTCGTACATCTCCTTGAAGAGAGCCGCCTGAGGGTGAAAGCCGAGCGTGTCGTTTATGGGCAGCACCTTGTCTTCGGGGATGCGCACCGTTGGGCGCGTGTCGTGGTACACGCCGCTGGTGTAGGGGATCAGCGTGTTCATGAAGTCGTTGCCGCCGCTCTGCTGGACGACGACGAGGACGGGCGGCTTACCGTTTCCGTTACCGTTGACCCTCATGCTCACAGACCTCCCGATAGCGCTACCTGCCTCATCCGCCCTATCGACAACAACATCCGGCACCGGTGCTATGCGAACTGGAACTCCGCGGTGGAGACGATTAGCTGAAGCATGCGAACGGCCCTGGCGGTGCTCGCCTCCCGGTCGGAGTCGGTATCGAAGCTCAGCGGTCCGGCGGAGCAGGCGTGCTCAAGCAGCGCGGTCCTTGTGACGTCCTCCACCGGCAGCGGCCCCATCAGATCAAGGCACCTGTCGACGAACTCCTCCGGCTGAAGGGGAGACCCCTCGCCAAGCCGATCCACTATTGCCGCGACGCCCGGTTTGGCGGGGTCTGCCAACTCTTTCACGGCGAAGTTGATGCGCTCGGTCATGGCGCCGCCGTCTATCCACTCGCGGCCGGTGTGCCAGCCCTCCACCGTGGGCGGGTTCATCAGCTCCTGGCCCATCGTCATGGTTGCGTCGGCGTACGCGCCGATGCCCGGATGAGGGAATCGGTGCGTGCCCACCAGCTTGACCACTCCGGCGACCAGCTCGGCCGGGCTCTTGACCCGCTTGAAGCGCGCCTCTTTGAAGAAATCGGAGTTGAACAGGACCCTCATCATGGCCCGGACCTCTCCGCCGGTGTCCACGTAGGTCTCGACCAGCGCGTCGATGGCGTCCTGGTCCTGGGGAGGTTCGAGCTGCCACGCCGGCACCTGCGGCTCGTCAGCCACGAAGAAGTTGTAGAGGTGCCGCGAGACGAACTTCGCGGTCGCCTCCTGGACGACGATGATCTCTATGATCTGCTCGCCGTTGAGGTTGCCGCTGTGGCCCAGGAAGGTCTTGGAGCCATTGTCGTGCAGCTCCTCGCGGTAGACGAAGTCCGACCTGGTCTGATTGGTAGGGTACTCGGGGATCGGCTGCGTTATCGTCCAGCCGGTGAACGCCCTGGCCGCGCTCTTGATGTCGTCTTCGGTGTAGTTGCCGACGCCCATCGAGAAAAGCTCCAGCAGCTCCCGCCCGTAGTTCTCGTTCGGCTGACCCTTCAGGTTCTCGTTGTTGTCGAGCCAAAAGATCATGGACGGGTCCCGCGACAGGTCGGTGAGGATGGTCTTTATATCGGAGAGGCCGTTCCCGCGGAACATGTCGATCTGGTCGGCGACGTAAACGGCCTTGGTGTTCGCAGTAGCGAAGACGTGGTGCCAGAAGAGCGCTATCTTCTCTTCGAGCGGACGCCGGGAGTTGACCATCCGGTATATCCACTGGTTCTTGCTGCCGAACCTGATACCGAAGTAGCGCTCGGCGATATCTTCGTCGATGTCGGGGAAGCGCTCCGGGTGGAGGAGGTCGTCGACGACGGCCTCGTAGCTCCTGGCGGACAGGATCTCCAACTCATCGCGGGTGGCGCCGAACCCGGCTCGGCGCATCAGGTGGGCGATCAGAGCGAAGTCGGACTCTTGCACAGCGCACCTCCCAGCGATGAGGGCCGGCCAATCCCCGACATTCTAGGCCGACCTTCTCGCAATCGCAATACTTCCCGGCCGGCGCGGCGTAGGTCCATGCGCCGATTCGATTCACCGGGCGCTGCACGTAGCGATACCCGTCGTCCCGAACAAGGCGAAAGACCCAGGACGACCGGGACCCCTAGATTCCCCACCTGATTGGGCCGGCCGGCGTGACGGACTGCTTCCGGGTGTCATAAGTGGCGCACGCTGTAGGGGATGGATTCCCGCCTTCGCGGGAATAACGGAGGTGGGGAATTTGGGGACGGTGCGGCGCAGGTCAATGCGTCGATTCGATTGACCGGGCGCTGCACTTAGGGATAGCCGTTGTCCCGAACAGGGCGAAAGGCCCAGGACGACCGGGACCCCTAGATTCCCCACCTGATTGGGCCGGCCGGCGTGACGGACTGCTTCCGGTGTCATAGTGGCGCACGCTGTCGGGGGATGGATTCCCGCCTTCGCGGGAATGACGGAGGTGGGGCATTTTGGGGACCGCCACGGCCTTGCCAAGCCCGTGTCAGAGCACGACAATGGGTCGAAGCCGGCCGCAATACACATTGGAACGCGGCCGCGCCGGCGACCACGCGCCAGATTCCGGAGAGCACGCAAGCCCATGACCAATAGCTCCTCAGACGTCGTGATAGTCGGCGGCGGCATCGTCGGCGCCGCCATCGCCTACTACCTCGCCTGCCGCGGCATCGCCAGCACGGTGGTGGAGCGCGACAGGGTGGCGGCACACGCCTCCGGCTTCTCGTACGCGGCGCTCGGCACCTTCGACGAGGCCGGGATGGACGGCACGCACTTCGACGTGGCGTCCGAGGGGATGCGACTACACCGAGAGCTGGCCGACCTCCTTCCGGCGGAGACGGGGACGCAGACCGATTTCCGCGACCGTCCGCAGCTCTGGCTCGCATTTACCGACGAGGAGATAGCGGAGGCGCGCAACCCGACCGGCTGGGCCAAGCGAAAGCAGCAGTGGGAGGTCGAAGACCAGGGCCAGCGCGTCCGCATCGTCGACGCGGACGAGGCCAGGAGGATCGAGCCCCGCATCACGCCGTCGGCCATCGGCGCCGTCTACACGGAAGGCACGGCGGACGTGAACGCCCATCGGCTGACCATCGCGCTGGCGGCAGCCGCCGAGAAGCGCGGGGCCACGATACGCACCGGCACGGTGGCCGACGTCGAGCGCAGCGGAGGCCGAGTCACCGGCGTCGTGCTCGAAAGCGGCCGCATCGACTGCGGCACGGTCGTCGTGGCGATGGGCCCGTGGAGCGAGTCGGCCTCGGACTGGCTGGGCGTCCCGATTCGGATGAGCCCGTGGAAGGGCCAGATCCTGAGGCTCCGCCTTCCCGGCCCGCCCATCGAGTGCTCGGTGGCCGGCTACGACCACTTCGCGTCGACGAAGCCCGACGGCCTCGTGTGGGTCGGCCCGACCTTCGAGGACGCCGGCATCGACGAGACGACCACCCGCGAGGGCCGCGATGAGATCATGGCGGAGGTGGTCAAGATCGTCCCGTCCCTTGCAGAAGGCGAGCTCGCGCTCCATACGGCGTGCGTGCGCCCGTTGTCCGCAGACCGTAAGCTCATTCTGGGGAGAGTCCCTGGCCTCGAGGGCGCGTACACGGCCACGGGCGGCGGACGGCTCGGCCTGATGATGGGCCCGGCGATGGGGTCGCTGACGGCGGAGTTGATCGCGACCGGCTCGACCTCGGTCCCGCTCGACGAGTTCGACCCGGGGCGATTCGCCCAATAGAAAGCCTCCCCAGTGGGCGACGCCCACCGTTCGGCCCGACTCGCTGCCGCTCCACCCGCAAGTTCGAGACCCTTGCATAACCGTCATTCTCGCGCAGGCGGGAATCCAGGGGTGGGAGAGGGGATGGGTTCCCGTCTCCACGGGAACGACGGGCGCGCGCTCCACCCTTATGTAAGTGGGATTACGCAAAGGTCTCCAAGTTGCGCGAACATTCGCCTTGTGGCACGATGGGGCGATGAGGATAGGAGCGTTCGAGGTCATCGAGCCGGTCCCTGAGCTTGTAGACCCGTGCGCGATTTCGATGCTGCGGCCCTGGATCGACGTGGGCCGGGTCGGGACCCTCGCCCTGAACGTACTCGAGCGGCATCTTGGCGCCGTAGAGTTGGGCAGGCTCGCCCGTCCGGGCACCTATCTGGACTTCACCCGCGAGCGGCCGCGAATGCGCATCGTCGACGGCAAGCGCCGGCTTTCCACGCCCAACACCGTCGTCCGCTTCGCCAAGACCGGCGGCGACCGCGACTTCCTCTTCCTGCACCTGCGAGAGCCGCACGCGATGGCCGAGGACTACACCGACTCCATCGTAGAGCTTCTCAGCTACTTCGGAGTCAAGGAGTACTGCCGGATCGGCGGCATGTTCGACACCCAGCCGCACACGCGCCCCCTGGTCGTAACCGGCACGCTGAGCGACGACCACTCCGAACGTGTGAAGGGCCTCGTATCTGCCAGAGCGGGCAAGTACCAGGGACCGACCAGCATAGTGAACCTGGTGACCGAGTCCCTGCAAGACGAGGACGTCGTCAACTCCAGCCTGATGGTGCACATCCCGCAGTACGTCCAGCTGGAAGAGGACCACATGGGAGCGGCCCGCCTCGTCGAGGTGCTCTGCGCCATGTACGGCTTCCCTGACGCGCTGGCCGACACTACTCGCGGTCGTTTGCAGTACCAGGAGATAGAAAAGGCCGTCGAGAACAACCCGCAGGTCGCCCGGTTCGTCAAGCAGCTGGAGGCCGAGTACGACCGCGTTCGCGCGGAGCCGACCGGCGGGGAGCCCGCGGATGGAGCCGAGCTTGCCCCCGAGGTAGAGGACTTCCTGAGACAGATGGGGCAGAGACTCGACGACGGCGCCGGCGATCAGAGAGGCGCTGCGTCCGGCTAGCCGCCTCGTCTCGGACTATTGCCCGCACAGCCCGATACCACCGTACGCCCACAGGACTTCCAATGCGCGCCATAGACATGCACGTTCATGTACCGAGGCAGCCGGGCCTGCCCGAGATCGGCATCGAAGAGGGCCTGAGACGGTTCTTCCGCATGCGGTCCGGGCCCGAGAGCGCGGCCGAGATGGCCGCGACCTACGAAGAGCTGGACCTGCTCGGCGTCATCTTCAGCGTAGACACCGAGACGACCACCGGCGATCCGCCCGACTCCAATGACTACGTCGCGGGGATCGTCCGGGAGTACCCGGACCGGTTCATCGGGTTCGCGTCCGTCGATCCGTGGAGGGACGGGGCCGTCGACGAGCTGGAGCGCGCGGTCGGCGATCTCGGTCTGAAGGGCCTGAAGCTGCATCCGATACACCAGGCCTTCTTCCCCAACGACCCGCGCTTCTACCCGCTGTACTCGACGTGCAGCGCGCTCGGCGTTCCGGTGCTGTTCCACAGCGGCTTCGGGGCCGCCGGCGCGGGGCTGCCGGGCGGGGGAGGGCTGAAGCTCAAGCACGCGGCGCCCATCCCCGGCATCGACGACGTCGCGGCCGACTTTCCCGACCTGACGGTCATCATGGCCCACCCGGCGTGGCCGTGGGTCGAGGAGCAGATCGCGGTCGCGCTGCACAAGCCGAACGTCTTCCTGGACCTGTCCGGCTGGGCCCCGAAATACATCCCGGAGCCGATCATCCGGGAGACCAACACGCGGCTCCGAGACAAGGTGCTGTTCGGCTCGGACTACCCCTATATGCCGCCGGACCGGTGGCTGAGCGAGTTCGAGGAACTGCCGATCCGAGACGAGGTGCGCCCGAAGGTCCTGCTGGAGAACGCCCGCCGTGCCCTCGGCCTCGACTAGCAGACGGGAGGCATCCCGGCAACTGGCTACGGGAGAGCCGCTAGGTGCCCAGCTCCGCAAGGAGCTCCTGGATCATCTTCTCGGTCTCGAAGTAGCCGCCGGAGCCGAAGTGCGAGTAGCGTATGACGCCGTCCTGGTCGATCAGGTAGAGCGTCGGCCAGGCGACGGTGCCGAAGGAGCGCCAGGTCTCGAAGTCGTTGTCCTGGGCCACCGGGTACTTCAAGCCGTGCTCGGCAACCGCCGCCAGGACCTTGTCGCGCCGCTTTTCCGCCCTCATCTCAGGCGAGTGGACCCCGATGATCACAAGACCCTGGTCCGTGTACTTGTCGTACCACTCCTTCATGTACGGCAGCGTCCAGACGCAGTTGATGCAGCTATAGGTCCAGAAGTCGACCAGCACGACGTTGCCCCGCAGCTCCTCCAGGGTCAGCGGCTCGGAGTTGATCCAGGACGCGATCCCCACGAATGCGGGCTCCGGGTGGACCTTCCCGGTCTTGGGCGAGAACGGAGACTGACGGCTGTCGCCCCAGAACGTCCCCGGTATCGCGTCCTGAGCGAACACCTGGTCGCCCGGCCGGACAATGTAGTCTTCGACATTCGGCTCGTCATATTCGAGGTACGGCGTCGGATAAGGTGTCGCGGTCGGGTAGACCCTCGGAGCCGGGGTGGGTTCCGCGACGGCGGCGCGCCCCTCGGTCGCGGCGGGTTCTGTCTCGTTGGAGCCGATGCAGGCGGTCAGCAGCAGGATGGAAAGCAGCGCGGCGGACAACCCGTATGTGAGCAATACCTTGGTCACGGCGTAAAGTCCTTTCCCGGAATTGGGCTCTACATCAGTTTGATGCCGTTTCCCGCGCCGCGATTCCGGACTACTGGACGCGCACGACCTCGACGGCGTTGGACCACGCCTCCTCGATGCTGTAGAAGTCGCGCTCCTCCGGCCGCAGGATGTGGACGATGACGTCGCTGAAGTCCAGGAGGACCCAGCCGCCGTTGGAGCTGCCCTCCCTGTGGTGCAGCGCCGCGCCTTCGGCCTTCAGCGCCGTCTCGAGGGACTCGGCTAGCGCCGAGACCTGACGGCCGGAATCGGCGGACATGATGACGAAGTAGTCGGCGAAGCTGCACACCGCTCCGATGTCGAGCATGACGATGTCCGCCGCCAGTCTGTCGGATGCGACGTCGACCGCCAGCCGTGCGTAGTCCGCCGATGTCAGTGAGGTTTTCGTAGCCACTGTTCCATATTATAATAACCGCGTCAGAATATGGTCAAACGGGAACAGGAGGACATAGCGTGTCGAACCTGAGCCACACACCCGGTCCGTGGAGCTACAACGACAAGAGCACCAACCGGGTACTCGGTCCGGACAACCAGGTAGTAGCCGCTACCTACGGCGGCACCGTCGGAGACGCGGAGCAGGCGGCCAACACACGCCTGATCGCGGCCGCGCCCGCCATGTACGAATATCTCACCGGCAGGGCGGCTGCGGGCGACGCGGAGGCCGGCGAGATTCTCGCGACGCTCGACGAGACGCAATGACGTCGGCCTACCGGCGAAGCCGATCGTAGATCCCCCGGCAAGGAGCAAGCCATCTTGGAACTGAAGCCTCTCGGAAATACTGGCGAGATGATCGCGGAGATCGGCCTCGGCACCGCGTCCTACTCCGGCGGCGACGAGCCGCTGCGCAAGGGCATATCGCTGGGCGCTACCCACATCGATACCGCGGAGATCTACGGCACCGAGGAGGCGGTCGGCCACGCCATCGGGGACCTGCGGAGCCGCGTCTTCCTGACGACCAAGGTGGCGCCCGTTCACTTTCGCTACGACCAGGTGATCGAGGCCGCGGAGGGCAGCCTGCGGCGTCTGGGCACTGACCGGATCGACCTGTATCTGCTGCACTGGCCCAACCCGGACATCCCGATAGGGGAGACGATGAGCGCCATGGACCGGCTGGTGGCGGACGGGAAGATACGCTACGTCGGCGTCAGCAATTTCTCGGTGGCCCAGCTCGAGGAGGCGCAGAGCGTGTCCGAGAACCCGATCGTGACCAACCAGGTCAAGTACAGTCTCACGGCCCGCGACATCGAGACGGACCTGGTGCCGTACTGCCAGCGGAACGGCATCACCGTCACGGCCTACAGCCCTCTGAACCGGCTCTGGAGCGAGGCTGGGCCGGGTCTGGCCGCCGCGCTGAGGCGCGTCGCGGCCGAGTGCGGAAAGACCGAGGCCCAGGTTGCCCTGAACTGGTGCACATCCCGCGATGGCGTCATCGCGATCCCGCGGTCCAGCTCGCTCCGGCGCACGGTGGAGAACTGCGGCGCCTCCGGCTGGCGGCTGTCCGCGGAGCAGATAGCCGAGCTGGAGGCCGCCTAGCCTACTCTACCCGGTGGTAGATGAACGGCGACCCCGACAGGATTTCCAAGTCCTGCTCGGTCAGATAGGTCTCTGGATAGTCCCAGAAGTACCCCCACCACATCAGGGCCCAGGTGTCGCACGTCTCTAGTCCTTCGTCGCATCCCGCTGGGTGACGGAGCCCAAGGGCGTGACCTAGCTCGTGGGCAAGACCGCCTATCCAGCCGTATGTGCCTCGCGGGCCGGACGCGCACTGTTCGTAGTTGTCGGGGTCCACGAGGCCCATCAGGTCGCCCCTGTGGACTATTGTGATTCCCCGGCCCCCCTGCCCCAGCGTGCTCGTGCCGTCGCACCTGAACTTCACGTCGGCGTAGATGGCCCATACGTACTCCGGTGATTGGCGTCTCGGAGCCGGCTGGCAGCCCGCCAGATCGGACAGAACCCGCGAATATCCCCGCTCGGCCTCGTAGTGCGTCGATGGGTTCTCGAGCGAGCATACCTGCGGCACGTCGCCCACGATTCTGAATGTGGGGCCGTCGAGTTGCTCCGCGTACCAGCACTGGACGTGATAGGCCGCGTACCTGATCGCCTCTCGGTAGTGGTCTTGCATTTCGCGGTCAGACGGCACGGCATAAATGACGCGCACGGCCGGGCCGGGCGTCGGGGTGACGGTTGGCGTCAGACATGGAATCGGCGTCGCGGTCGGCGTTGGCGTCGCGGTTGGGGTAGCAGTCGGCGTAGGCGTCGAGGTAGGAGTCGGAGTGGCGGTCGGCGACGGCGTAGGGGTCGGCGACGGAGTCGGAGTGGCAGTTGGCGTCCGAGTTGGGGTAGCCGGCGGCGTAAGGGTCGAGGTAGGAGTCGGAGTGGCGGTCGGCGACGGCGTAGGGGTCGGCGACGGAGTCGGAGTGGCAGTTGGCGTCCGAGTTGGGGTAGCCGGCGGCGTAAGGGTCGGCGTGCGCGTCGGGGTCGGGGTTGACGTGGGTGTCGCGGTCGGGGCGACCGTCGCAGTTGGCATGGCTGACGGCGATGGTGTAGCTGTCGGCACAGACGTAGTGGTGACAGCTACCGCCAGCGGGCTGGGGTGCTCGACCACGTCGTCGCCGCCGCAGGCAAACGACACCGCAGCCGACACGTAGAAAAGCGCGAGCAGAGTCCTCATGGGTTGCCAAACCCTTGGACTACCTTATCGTAGCGAGCGGTGAACTCCGTCATGTCCAACTGGTCCACCATGTCGGATATGAAGTAGGCCAGATGGTCGTCAGGCAGCCACTCCTGCAACGCCGCTGGCAACAGCAACTGCTGGTCGGGTTCGTAGGGAAGGTAGGTCTTGCTCATCAACGACTCCCCGCTACTGGACTGGGCCCATCATAACCCCAAACACTCGCCAACCGTGTTTCTCGGACAGGCTGCTAGCTGCGCACAGGCCCATGCGCACGGGCTGGGCCCTGAGCGGGTCCGCCGACCCGACTATCCGGTTACTCGTATATCCAGCGGTCGGTGTCTCGGTTGTACGACAGGATTTCGTCGGGCTCGAAGAACAGGTCGATCTCGCGGGACGCCGATTCGAGCAAATCGGACCCGTGGACCAGGTTCATCCCGATCGCCATGGCCAGGTCGCCCCGTATCGTGCCGGGCGCCGCGTCCAGTGGACTTGTCGCGCCGATGAGCCCCCGCACGACCTCCACGGCGTTCTCGCCTTCGGCCACGATCGCGACGACGGGCGAGGAAGTTATGAAGTCGACGAGTCCGTCGAAGAACGGTTTGCCGACGTGCTCACCGTAGTGGCGGTTCGCCAGCTCCCGGTCGACCGCGATCAGCTTCATCCCCGCCAGCTTCAGTCCTTTGGCCTCGAGTCGCGATATGAGCCCGCCGACCAGACCGCGCTGGACGGCGTCGGGCTTCAACAGTACGAGCGTTCTCTCCATGTCAACTCCTTGGTGTCGACGCCGCGCGGGCCTTCTGAGCGCGCTGGACCTGAGAGCCCCGCATGTACAGCGGCTCCAGCAACTCGGGCGAGTCGACGTCTCCTCTGGTGAATCTTCTGTAGGCCAATTCCGCGATTGCGGCCGGGCTTCTGGTCGGCGGCGGCGCTCCGACGGCTCGCGTGCGCAGATGGCCCTGTTCTGCCAACGCGCCGGCCACGGCGGCAGCGCTCTCGCCGCACACCAGCGTCCCATCCCCGATCACGGTCGACAACTCGTCCCAAGCGACGACGCGGTACCCCGCTTCGCCGTCGCCGTCAGGCGCCTCCTGATCGTACAACCCGACGTACAGCGCGCGGCGCCCCGCCTCTATCGCGGCGCAGACGGGACGGCCGGACTCCAGGTACGGCAGCGCCTCAGCATCCAGCGTACCAACACCCACCAGGGGAGCGCCGGTCGCCATTGCCAACGACTTGGCGAAGCTGATCCCTACGCGCAGAGCGCTGAACCCTCCCGGGCCGCGGGCCACGAACACGGCGTCGAGATCGTCCATCGCGACGCGGCACCGCTCCATGACCAGCCTGAGCGCTTCCACCAACTCTACGGAGTGGTTGCGTGCCGACCTCCACGATAGCTGGGCGGCGATCGCGCCGTCCATTGAGACCGCCACGGAGGCGTATCTCGTCGACGTGTCGATACAGAGCTCCACGCCTATCCTCCGGGCGCCGCGGCCGCTACCGCGTCCATGACGGCGCCGTATCTCGCATCGTTCGTCGACAGCGTGAGCCTGCGGTCGTTCTCGCCCAGCCGCTCGAAGCGGACCTCGAGACGCGGGACTCCTTCGAGGTAGCCCAACGCTCTGTCCGCCCACTCGACCGCGCACGCTCCGTCACCGAAGAGGTACTCGTCCAGGCCCAGATCGACGACCTCCGTCTCCGAGTCGAGTCGGTAGAGATCTACGTGGTAGAGGGGCATGCGGCCCGCGTACTCGGACACCAGGACGAATGTCGGACTTCGGGCGAACTCGTCGCCGCCAAGGCCCCATAGTATCCCCTGGGTCAGGCACGTCTTTCCGGCGCCGAGCTCGCCGAAGAGGAGGTACACGTCGCCCGGCTCGGCGTGCGAACCGAGAGCACGCCCGACATCCTGGGTCTCCCCGGCGGTATGGGTGACGACCTCGACGTGGCTGTCGTGCAAATTCGTTAAGACCGGCTCCGGAGCGCCGTGTCTGGAGGGCTGGGAGTACGTGGCGCCGAATGGCTGGTGTATTATAGTCAGATAGGATACGCAGCCTCAAGGCCGGGAAGAAGGGGCCGGATTGCGCGCGCTGATCGTCTCAGACATCCACTCGAACCTGGAGTCGTTCCAGGCCGTGCTCGGCGACGCCGAGAACAGAGGCGGATTCGACCAGATCTGGTCACTCGGCGATCTCGTCGGCTACGGCCCCGACCCCGGGCCGTGTGTCGACCTCATCCGGCAGCACGACGGCGTCGCCGTGGCCGGCAACCACGACCTCGCCGCGGTCGGGAAGCTGGGCACCGAGGCGTTCAACGACTACGCGGCGGCCGCCGTCCATTGGACCGCCGAGCAGCTCGGCGAGGAGCAGAAGAGCTACCTGCGCGAGCTGCCCCTCAAGACCGAGGTAGACAACTTCACTCTGGCCCACGGCAGTCCGCGAGACCCTGTTTGGGAGTACGTGGTCACGCCGCGGTCGGCGGCGGCCAACTTCCGGTACTTCCGGACCGACCGGTGCCTCGTCGGGCACTCGCACATCCCGTTCATCTGCCGACCAAGGGAAGACACCGCTGTCTTCGGCCCGTTTCCGTTGGACGAGGCCGTGGCGCTGGGCCCGGGACGAGTGATCGTCAACCCCGGAGGGCTGGGACAGCCGCGCGATGGAGACCCGCGGGCGCCATACGCGGTCTACGACGCGGACGCCGGTGCCGTCTACCATCACAGGGTCGAGTACGACATCCCGAAGACCCAGGAGAAGATCGTCGAGCGCGGGCTGCCGATGTTCCTGGCGCTCCGGCTCGCTGGCGGCAGGTAGGCCGCCCGCCGCGAGGCGGGTCAGCCGGGCCTACTCGTCGTCATGGTAGTGGTCGTCGTCATCCTCGATCGACGCGCCAGGTACCAGGGCGTCGCTGCGTCGGCGGCGAGACGGCCGCTTCCGCAACGAGCGTATCGCCGCGGCGGTCTTCTTGGCTCGCGCTGCGGGCGGCACGTCCACGATCAGCCCTTCCACGCCGAGGTTCCGCATGGTTTCCACGTCGGCCTTTTCCAGACCTTCGGGCGCCTCGACGACAAACGGTTGCCCCGCAAGGCGTCTGACCCGCTGTACCGCGACAAGGTCGCTCAGGGTCATCCGTCCCTTCCCGACGCCGGGGCGGAACAGCACCGCGTCGAACGGCAGGTCCGCGACGGCGCGCCCGACCTCTTCGTCAACGTCGGCGTCGAGGGTGACGATCTTTCCCAGATCGTCGTCGTTGAGCACGGCGGCCTCGGTGTCCATAGACTCGAGGACGACGAAGTCGCAGCCCTGCTCGACCAGCGCCTCCACCTGCTCGACGGTGTAAGCCGACGGTGAAGGAGTAAGCCTGACACCCCAAAGCCGGTCCTTCAGCGCCTCGGCGGCGGTGTCGGGCAGAGGGTACTCTGTCTCGACCAGCAGCGCCGCGGCATGGGCGGAGGCGACTTCCGGGCCATCCGTCAAGTCGCCGGCTAGAACCCGAGCGGCCAACACTATCTGCGGCGCCGCGGCGGCACGGCCTGTCGCGGCGGCGAATCCCAGCGGGGCGGGCGCCGTCTCTCCGACCTTCTCCAAAAGCTCAATGAATCTGCTCATCTTGACCTCGCGCGTAGTATGGCGCCGTGTAGGAGCCGCAGCGATTCTAATGAATCGCGGCCTCCGCCATCAACGGGATGCATCTGCTACCATTCGCGAATCGCCGGGAGGATGCCGCAGACGGGATGAGACTGAGAGAGCACGAAGACGGCGCACTGCGCTACGTGACAGTCGAGCCGGACGACTATGTGGACGGCGCGTCGTACCCTCTCGTCGTGCTGCTGCACGGGTACGGGGCTCACATGGGCGACCTCGCGTCCATCGCCCCCGAAATCGATTCAGACGGGTACATCTACGCATTCCCCAACGCGCCCCATCCTCTCGAAACCGGGTTGGGCCCGGTCGGCTTCGCCTGGGCCTTCTTTCCGCCCACCGAAGACGACGATGCGGCCTTCGAGTCCGAGAGCCTGCTCACAGACTTCATCGACGACGTGGAGGACCGGCTGCAGGTGCCCGACGGGCGGATTGTGCTGGGCGGCTTTTCGCAGGGAGCCATGATGACGCTTCGCGTCGGCCTCAGATCGCCGGACCGTTTCCCCGGCCTGGCGGTCCTGAGCGGGAGGCTGACGGACGACGACACCTTGGACGACCTGCCGGAGCGCCCCACGCAGTCCATCTTCCTCGCCCACGGCGCCGACGACGATATCATCGCGGTAGAGGAGGGACGCCGAACGCGCGATTCTCTTCGGCAGCACGGGTACGCGCCCGAATACCACGAGTACGCGATGGCGCACGAGATCAGCCCGCACGAGATCTCCGACCTGACCCGGTGGCTGCACGCCGTGCTGCCGCCCGGCGGAAGCCTCTAGTCGGCTTCGTCCCGGCCCTCGGATTCGGCCGAAGTCTCCGGTTCTTCCTCGGTCGCGGGCACCGGTGCGGGGGCGCGCATCCAGTCTTCGATCCAGCGCTTCAGCCGGTCGAGGGCCGGCGGGGCCACGTAGAAGATCTGGACGTCCGACGGGAACTGGATCCCGTGGTCTTCACGTATGAACAGCACGCCGGCTTCGCCTTCGCCGATCGCCTCGTCCACGCGCGCCGCGATATGCTCGTAGCGGCGACTCGTGGCCTCCTGGAACCCGTCAATGGCCGTCGAGCGCACCACGCTGCTCATCAGGCCTATGGAGAGACAGCGCTGCCAGTCGGCGCTCTGCTCCAACGCGTCGCGGTCCTCCGTCGGCTCCAGGCGAGCGTCCGAGTGGCACATCGCCTGAATGAAGGAGCTGCCCTGGGGGTTGCCCTGCTGCAGCAGGGCAATTCCCTCTTCGCCGCCCACGTGGAGCGCCTCGTGGAAGACGTGCGTGATCTTTCCGAGGGACCGCTCCAGGCCCTCTATCTGGTCGCGCACCTCCGACCAGAACCGCTCCAGAAGTTCTCGCCCGCCTTCCGGCGGCTGCGGCGGCATGGGGACGTTCGGCACCAGAAACAGCTTGCGGCCGTCTTTGAACTGCCCGGCCTCGGGCTTCGGGATCCGGGTTATGGGAGTGGTCATCCTTCGTACCGTCTCCTGCGGAGTCGCTGGCGTGCGGGGGCGTCGAAAACCGCTTCGCCTAGGATATCAGGAAGCCGCCGCGGGCTGCGGGCGCGCCGCCGGAGAGCCGCGCGGGTCGAGCGGCGAGTGATGACTCCCGCGGCAATGGCGCCAAGGGGGCGTCCGCCTGCTATCGCCGTCTGCGGCGCGGCGCGCCGGGCTTCTCCAGCCGTACCGCGCAGACCTTGTACTCCGGTATCTTGGAGTGCGGGTCGAAGGCCGAGTTGGTCAGGAAATTGGCGGCATGCTCCTCCAGCTTGACGAAGGGAACGAAAACCTCTCCGGCGCGCATCTTCTCGGTGTAGGTCGCCCGGCCTTCCAGCTCGCCGCGCCTCGAGAGCAGCCGCACCCATTCGCCGTCGGCAACGCCGTAGCGCTCGCCGTCCTCGGCGCTGATGGCGACCTCCAGCTCGGGAAACTTGGCCAGCAGATTGTGGGCCCGCTGCGTGATCGTCCCGCCGTGCCAGTGGTAGAGGACTCGCCCCGTGTTGAGGATCAGCGGGAAGCGCTTGCTGGGAAGCTCTTCCGCCTGCGGCCCCTGTTCGAACGGTACGAATCTCGCCCTGGGCCCTCGGGGGAAGTCGCTCTCGTACAGCAGCCGCGTACCGGGATGGTCCGGCGTGGGGCAGGGCCACTGCAGACCGCCCTCGTCGTCGAGCCGCCCATAGGAGATCCCGGCCAGACTCGGCGTGAGCCGCGCCATCTCGTCCCATATCTGCGACGGATGGTCGTAGCTGAACTCGCTCTCCACGTCGAGCCCCAGCCGCCCGCTGATGCGCCGGGCCAGATCGCACACGATCTCCCAGTCGGGGCGGCTCTGGCCCACCGGCTCGATAACTTTGCGGACCCGCTGCACTCTGCGCTCGCTGTTCGTGAAGGTGCCGTCCTTCTCGGCGAACGTCGTCGCGGGGAGCACGACGTCGGCGACCTGCGCGGTCTCGTGCATGAAGATGTCCTGCACGACGAGGAACTCCAGGTTCTTGAAGGCCTTCTCGGCATGGTGGAGGTCCGGCTCGCTCAGCAGCGGGTTCTCTCCCGTGATGTACATGGCCTTGAGGCGGCCGTCCAGAGCCGCTTCGACCATGTCTGTCACCACCATGCCGGCCTCCGAGGGGAGGGGATTGTTCCCCCACGCGTCCTCGAACTTGCGCACCGACTCCGGGCCTATGCGCTGATAGCCGGTGAAGAAGTCGGGAATGCATCCGGCGTCGCCGCAGCCCTGGACGTTGTTCTGGCCCCTGAGTGGCGAGACGCCGCTGCCCGGCTTGCCGATCTGTCCCGCCGCGAGCGCGAGGTTGAGGAGCCCGTGCACGTTGGCGGTGCCGTTGGTGTGCTGCGTTATTCCCATGCCCCAGATCAGGCACGATCCGCCAAACGGCGGCCTGGCGTACATGCGTGCGGCGTCGGCGATATCGGCCGCCGGGACGCCGGTGATCTTCTCGGCGTACTCCAGATCGTACTTTTCGACGACCGCCAGCCACTCCTCGAAGCCCTCGGTCCGCTCCTCGACGAACCGAGTGTCGACCAGGTTCTCGTCCAGGATGACCTTGGCCATGGCGTTCAGCAGGGCCACGTCCGTCCCCGGGCGCTCTCGGATCCACAGGTCGGCGTAGTCGCACATGCCGATGCGCCGGGGGTTGATCACGATCAGCTTCGCGCCGCGCTCGACGACGGCGCGCCTCATGCGGGCGGCCGCCACGGGATGGTTCGAGTCGGCGTCCGAGCCAATGATGATGAGGCAGCCCGCCTCCTCGTAGTCGACGTACGAGTTGCTGGTGGCACCGCTGCCCAGCGCCGCGAGCATCGCCTCGACCGACGGCGAGTGGCACAGGCGGGTGCAGTGGTCTATGTGGTTGGACTGCATCGCCAGACGGGCGAGCTTCTGCTGCACGTACCCGTCTTCGTTGGTTGCCTTCGCCGAGCACAGCGTGGCGAAGGCATCGCCCCGGTACTCGATCAGGCGGTCGGCGACAAGGTCCAGCGCCTCGTCCCACGTCGCGGTCCTGAAGGCGCCGTCCTCTTTGATCAGCGGCTCGGTCAGCCGGTCCTCGTGGTGGACGAACGTGTAGCCGAATCGGCCTTTGACGCACAGCATCCCCATGCTGGAGCGGTTGTCCGGGTCGTCGAGCATCTGGATGATGCGGTCGCGCTCGTCCACCTCGGCCCTGATGCCGCAGCCCACGCCGCAGTAGGGGCAGGTGGTGGTCACGGTCTTCGTCTTGCTCACCGCCGGGACCTTCAGCTCTATCGCGCCCGTGGGGCAGACCGACAGACATTGGCCGCAGGTGGTGCAGATCGACTCGATCAGCGGAGCGTCCATGAAGGTGCCGATGCGGCTGCCCAGGCCGGCGCCGAGGAAGTCGATCGCGCCGATGAACTGCGCTCCATCCTGGCACCCCTGGGCGCACCGTCCGCAGAGGATGCAGTCCTGCATGGCGATGTCGAAGACGGGGCTGCTGGCATCCGTAGGCTCGCGCTCCCGACCGTCCCATCGGGCTCCGTCGAGGCCGTGATGTTTGGCGGCCACCGTGAGCTCGCGGTAGTCCTTCGAGCCGTTGCCGTCGACCATGGCCATCGTCAGCTCGATCACGCCTCGCCGGACGCGCTCAACGTCCGGCGCGTCGGTCCGCACGCTCAGGCCCGGCGTGGCGGGCATCGTGCATGATGCCGGGAACCCGCGGGCGCCCTCCACCTCGACCAGGCAGGTCCGGCAGGCCGCGTTGGGCCCCATGTCGGGGTCCTTGCACAGCTGCGGGACGTACGCGCCGGAGGCGTTCACCGCGTCCAGCACGGACGAGCCTTCGGGCACCTCTATGTCTTGGCCGTTGATCGCCAGCGTGATCGTCATGACAAACCACCTCCCGTTGCCCGAGACGTCACAGCCTTCTATGAACACCTTCGCGCAGGCTGATCTTAATCACAGCCGACTCCCGCCGCCCGGTTTCGTCCACGAGGAGATGCTGCGGGGTTTCTCTGCTCCATCGTCACCCTTCGTTGGCAAGACGGGCCAAGCCGTCAGTTGATGGCGGGTACCCCGAGTTCGATGCATATCTTCCGAGCCAAGTTTTCCCTGATCTCGTTGTGCCTGGGCAGCGCAGTCTTTCTATTCAACACCGGATTGTGCCAGATTGAATGACGCCTACCCTCCCTGAGTAACTCGCATCCACAAGATCGGAGATACCGAATTAGCTCGCTCCGCCTCATACGGCTATGCGTTCTTCCCTGTAATCCTCTCCCGCTGCGGCTATTGCGTCTTCCCTATTGAGCGCCAGGATCTCTTCCAGCGTTACCTTGAGTGTCTCTCGCAACTCCTCATAGGTCGCTTCCTGGCAGTTCACACCTGGGACCTCCTCGATCCAACCAATCCACCAGTCTCCGTCGCGCTTTATCACGGCGGTGTACTCGTTCATAGCCGCCTCCTCTATCGTCTAACGCTCCCGGCTATTCTACCAGCGCCGTCATCTCGTCGGCGAAGAAGTGCAGAGCGCTGTTTATCGGGCCGCCGGCCGCCTGGCCGAGACCGCACAGGGACGCGAGGCCAACCACCTCGGCCAGGTAGCGGAGGTCCTCGATCGCCGCCGGGTCGCCGTTGGTCATCAGCCGGTCCAGCGCCTCTACGATGCGCGGCGTGCCCTCGCGGCAGGGCGTGCACTTGCCACACGACTCGTCTGCATTGTACGCCGCCAGCCCGCGGACGACCTGCGGGACGGACGCGCGGTCGTCCAGAGCGACCACGCCGCCGGCCCCGAGCATGACGCCCGACTCGTGCAGCATGCCGGGAGCGATCGCCGTGTCCAGCATCGACGGCGGCAGGACGCCGCTGGAGGGTCCGCCGACGGCGACGCCGGCAAGGGTGCGTCCGGCCTCCATCCCGCCGCCTACCGCGTCGACTATCTCGCGCAGCGAGGTGCCCATCGGCACCTCGGCTACGCCCGACCGGCGCACCGACCCGCTGACGCTGACCAGCTTGGTCCCCGTGGCCCGCTCGCTGCCGACCGCCGCGAAGGCCGCGGCGCCTTCGACCATGATGAACGGGACGTTGGCCAGAGTCTCCGCGTTGTTCACCACGGTGGGATTGGCCCACAGGCCGGCGTCCGTAGGGTAGGGAGGCCTGAAGCGAGGCTCCCGCCGGAGGCCTTCCATCGTGTTGAGCAGAGTCGTCTCCTCGCCGCAGACGTAGCCGCCCGCGCCGCGCAGGACCTCAACCTCCAGGCTGAAGTCGGCGCCCAGCACGTCGTCCCCGAGCAGACCGGCTTCGCGGGCCTGCTCGATAGCCCGCACGACTCTCTGGGCCGAGAGGTCGGCCTCGGCGTTGATGTAGACGTACGCGCGCTGTACCGCCGAGGCGTAGGCGGCTATCGCCATCCCCTCGATCATCCGGTGGGGGACCCCCTCCATAATGTGGCGGTCCTTGAAGATGCCGGGCTCGCCCTCCTCCGCGTTGACGACGAGATACCGGGCCGTGCCTCCGCGTCGTACGCTGTCCCACTTCGCGCCTGCCGGGAAGTAGGCGCCGCCGCGGCCCAGCAGCCCAGCGTTACGGACCTCCTCGGCGACGGCCTCCGGAGACGTGGTCAATGCCGCCGCGAGTCCGGCGTAGCCTCCCTGGAGCAGATAGTCGTCGAGGCAGTTGGCGTCCATCTCGCCGCAGCCGTCGAGGACGATGCGCCGCTGGGCGGCGAAGAAGCCGGCGGCCTCAGACGGAGGGACCGGCTCGCCGGCGGCGATACGGGCGGCGGATTCCGGGTCGACCCGACCGAATACCTGAGGCGCGCCGTCGATTCCGTCTGCGTAGACCCTGGGGCCGTCGTGGCACGCTCCGTCGCAGCCGGCGACCACGACATGGCAGTCTTCCTCCGCCGCGGCGCGCACCGCGTCCGCAACCTCGGCGGCGCCTACCGCCTGGGAGCAGTGTCCCACCTGTACGACGATTCGCCTCTTCCCGGCGCGCTCAGCGTCGTGACGCTCCCTCGCCGCTTGGCGGAGAGACTCGAGCGCGTCCTGTGGGCGTGCCGTGCTCATTCGCTCTCGGCCGCGGCTATCAGCCGGCGGACCGACTCCGCGGTCGCGCGTCCGATCCAGCGTCCGTCCCACTGAACCGCCGGCGCGACGCCGCACAGGAACCCGCAGGCGGTCTCCGCCACAGTAGTGTCGCCGGCGGGGCGATTCCCGTCGAGCGCCTCGTTGACGGTTTCGAGCAGCTCTCCGGCCCCGCGAAGCGAGCAGCCGAGGCCGGTGCAGACTCTCAGTGTGTGCCGCCCCGGCCGCTCCAGGGTCAGCTCGGAGTAGCTGGTTGCCGCGCCGTACACCTCGCTTTTCGCCACGCGGAGGTGACGGGCGACCGTCTCCATCGACCAGTCGGGCAGGTACCCGAACTCGTGCTGTACGTGGTGAAGCGCCGGCAGCAGTTGTCCCCGCTCTCTCGTAAATCGTTCGGAGAGGGCGCGTCGGAGGGCCTTCCTCTCGTCATCGCCGCGAGCGTTCACACTCCTCCTCGTTGCCTATCGGGCGGCCAGCGGCTCGGGCCGCGCCCCGTTCGACGCGCGTGAGGACTCCGAGACTGCGTCCGCCAGGTCGAGCGCCTCGATCTTGGGCTGAGGGACCAAGCCGTCCGTCGTCCATCCCCGCGCACGGTAGTAGCCGTCGACCATCATGTCGAGGTCGCTCCGGGACAGACCGACACCCCGGGCCACGCCGTCCTCGAGTTTTTCGTCGAGGATCCTCGGCGGGAGGGTGTCGTCGGTGCGGGCCCAGCCCTCGCGGATGTTGAACAGCTTCTTCAGGTTGTTGATGCGCTCCCCGGCGAGCCTCAGGTCGGCTCCGTTCATCGACATGCCGGTCACGCGTTCGTAGATGTCGGCCGACTCCTCGTAGAAGTCGTCGAAGGCCTTGCGCAGGAACTTACACCATATCAGGGAGTCCATGACGGCGGAGACGTCCTCGCCCTCCATCGCAATGCGGCCGCGCTCCTCGTCCGCCTTCAGCCGGTCCACCGCGGACGAGAAGTCCGCGTCGTAAGCGGACGACCTGTTGTGGCAGGCGCCGCGTGGGCTGACGGCCAGGCCCAGCGCCATCGTCTTAAGGCTTCGCGGCTCGTAGCCCGGCATCTCGAGTCCCTTGACGTGCATGGCCCAGTCCCCGGAGTCCCGGCCCACCACCTCCGACGCCCTCCGGCTGCCCTCCGAGAGCAGGTCGCCCAGGCCTTCCCGGCCGGCTATGGCATGCAGCGTCTCCAGGACGGCGTCGCCGTTGCCGAAACGCAGGTCGATGCCGCCGGTATCGCCCCTTGTCAGGAGACCGCGTTCGAAGCACTCCATGGCCCAGGCGACGGTGCCGCCCGCGCTGATCGTGTCCATGCCCATCTCGTCGCACAGCCGCGAGGCCTGAATTATCCTGTTCGGATCGTCGACGCCGACCAGCGACCCCAGGGCAAATGCGCTCTCGTACTCCACTCTACCGGTGCCCCCACCGTCGGTCGAGGCCATGATGTGGGTGCATCCAATGGTGCAGTTGGCGCAGTGGGCCGTGCTGACCTTGTGCGACTTCACGAACTCCTCGCCGCTGATCCGGTCCGACCCCTCGAAGGTCGACTCGCGGAAGTTGCGGGTCGGCAGCGTGCCCAGCCGATCGAATACCGACACGTTGGCGATCGTGCCCAGTGTGCGGTATTTCTCAGTCGCGGGACCGAGGCTACGCCGGGTCATCTCTATGCCGATCTCGCGCAGGACAGCAGGCTCGGCGACCGGAACCGGGTTGCCGCCGCGGACAGCAACGGCCTTGAGGTTCTTCGAGCCCATCACCGTGCCGGGCCCCGTGCGGCCGGCGTGCCGGCCCCCGTCGTTGCTGATGCTTGCGAACCGGACCTGCCTCTCGCCGGCCGGACCGATGCAGGCCACCCGGACTCCCGGCATCAGAGCCTTCACGGCGGCTTCGGTCTCGGACGTCGACTTGCCCATCAGGCCAGTCGCGTCGAGAAACTCCACGCCGCCGTCGGCAATCGACAGCAGGGTAGGGCCGTGCGCGCGCCCTTTGATCACCAGCGCATCGCAACCGGCCTTCTTCAGCTCCGTCGCCAGGAAACTGGACGACAGCGAGTCCCCGACGAAGCCGGTCAGCGGCGACTTGGTCACCACGGCGAACTTGCTCGAGGTGGTCAGCCGGCTGCCTACCAGCGGGCTGGTCACGAATATCAGGGGGTTGTAGGGGGACACGGGGTCCGCGCCGGCCGGACAGTGCCGGTGAAGCAGGTAGACGCCGAGCCCGTCGCCGCCGACGAAGCGCCGGAGCACGTCTTCGGCAAGAGGCTCCCACCACGAGTCGCGCGTGGACAGATCGACTACCAGAGCACGGCCGTTGTACCCGAACACTCGGTGGTTAGCCTCCCGCCTGGCTGGAGAAAAGAAGGAGCCTGTCCCCAGGGCCTATGTCGAGCCGCCCGCCGTCGACGAAGGCGGTGCCGTTCACGTTGAGCACGTGGCTCTCGAGCAGTCCAGTCCCGTCCTCGTCGATCACGCTGCCAACCAGCGCGGGACACGCTCCCGCGATGGCGGCCACCACGTCGCTTGCCCTCGGCTCGCCGACCACCTCGATGGTGAGCTCTCGACGACCCGCCGCAAGGCGCGCCGTACCAAACAGCTCCACCTGCAGTGTGAGGGCTGCGCCCGCGCCGCCGATTGTCCGAATCACCTTGACCACGCCCCCATTCTACCACCACTCGAATTCGAGCCAGCCCAGCCACAGTCAGTCCAACAACGCGGCTTTCCCTGAGTGCGCCGATTGAGTCGACTGACTCGGCGCGAAGACGTCAGTGGCCGGCCTCGACGAGCGCGAGGGCTCGTTCCAGGTCGTCCGGTGTGTTGACGTTGAGGAAGCTCAGCCGGCCGGGGTCTATCTCGTCGACCGCCGCCTCGGGCACCGGTCTGACCCGGACGTCGTCGAAGAAGCCCGCGATCTTCAGCTCACGCGCCCTCAGTCGCTGTTCCATGGGAGCAAGGCATACCTTGGAGTACGCCGCGTGGGTCGGCTCCGGACGCCCATCCAACACGGGCACCACGGCGTCGTAGTCGCCGCGTCGATCGAGAATGTGCCTCAGCAGTCGCCGGTTGAGGAACGGCATGTCGCAGGCGACGACGAGCCCCCAGTCGGCAGAGGCCGCCGACAGGCCTGTGAATATGCCGCCCAGCGAGCCGCAGTCCGGGTACGCGTCCACGATGACTTGGGTAGAGTCGGGTAGGGGAAGCCGTTCGGCCTGTTCCAGGTCCGCTACGACGACGACCGTCTGATCGACCACATCGGCGAGGCGGTCGATGACCCTCCGCACCAGGGGCTTGCCGCCGAGCAGCTCCACCGCCTTGTTGCGCCCCAGTCTCCGGCTCCTGCCGCCGGCGAGGACTATTCCCGCAACGTCTATACTGTTCGTCATGACGGCACCATCCCGTCCGGCAGCATTGGCCCTGTGTAACATCCTTCCATCGGTGCCTCCACGGGATTACGGCGCAAGGATCCGACTTCAGCCGACATTTGCGACTATCTCCCCCATGCTCGAAACGTCGTACCCGCCCAGCTCCTCAACCTGAGACCTGACGCCGTCGTCATGCAGGAGCTCCAGCATTGTCCGCAACAGGTCGCTCTCGTGGACCTCGCGCGGCATCACCAGGTCGTACCGTTCATTCCGCAGCGGCACGAAGTCGAGCCCGACGGCCTTTGCAGCTGAGAAGACGCCCATGCCGGTGTCCGCGCGTCCGGCGGAGACGGCTGCCGCCACGGCCAGGTGGCTGTACTCCTCCCTATCGTAGCCGCGTACCCGGCGCGAATCCAGCCGCGCCTCGCGCATCATGTAGTCGAACAGCACGCGCGTGCCGGAACCTCGCTGCCGGTTGACGTACCTGATGTCGCCGCGAAGCGTGTCGTCCAGGCCCGCGATCGACTTTGGATTGCCCGACGCGACGATGAGCCCCTGAACGCGGTAGGTCAGGTTGACCAGCACGACGTCGCCCTCGACGTACCGCCGCACGAAGGCGACGTTGTACTCCCCGGTGCGCTCGTCCAGCAGGTGACTGCCGGCGACGTGCGCCTCTCCGCGTTTCAGGGCCAACAGACCGCCCAGGCTGCCGACGTTGGACGACGCCAGCGTCGTCGCGGGGTCCACGCGGCGCAGCTCGCTGGCGAGCAGGTCCAGGACGATGTCGTGGCTCCCGGACGCGACTATCGTCCGTTCCAGCTCGTGAGCCGGCCGCAGAAGGGCGGCGCGGACTTCGGTGCCCGCGTCGAGTCCCTCGGAGAACCGCGGTATGCGCACGAGTCCGTCGGCCCGGACCATCGACGTGATCACGCCCGCGCCGCGCTGCAACGGTGTCGCGACCATCTTCCCGCGCACGCGCCCGAGCCTCACGCGCAGGTAGTCGTCCTCACCCATCGGCGAGCTCACCTTGCGGCTGATCGTCGCGGCGATGGACTGGCGTTCGGAGGGCGGCAGCCCAAGCATGCGCTCGACGAGCGGACGGACGATGATCTCGCACGTGATCGCGGCCGACACCGAGTAGCCCGGGACACCGATGACCGGCGTATCCCGAACGACGCCCAGTACGACGGGATGACCGGGCCGCACGGCGATCCCGTGGACCAGCAGCTCTCCCATCTCCTCGACCACCGCCGCGGTGTAGTCCTCAGAACCCGCGGACGAGCCGGCGTTGACCAGCACCACGTCGGCGGTCTCCAGGGCGTCGGCCAGCGCAGACTTGAGGTTGCCGAGGTCGTCCGGAACGGGCGGCCGCCGGTCGGCGTCCGCGTCCCACTCTTCGACCATAGCGGCGAGCATCAGCCCGTTCGACTCGATGATCTCAGATGGGCCGGGTGTGCTGCCCACGGCCACTAGCTCGTTGCCCGTCGGCAGGACGGTAACCTTCGGATGGCGTCGCACGTCGACGTGGCTCAGCCCGGCCGCCGCGCACGCGGCCAGGTCCTGAGGTCTGAGCCGATGCCCGCCGGGAAGCAGCAGCTCTGTGGCCGCGATGTCCTCGCCCAGCGCCCTGACGTGCTGGTAGGGCGGCACCGCTGCCTGGACCTCGATCGTACGCGCGTCGACCTGATGGATGACCTCGATCATGATGACCGCGTCGAACTCGTCGGGTATCGGGTCGCCGGTGTCGACCCAGGCCGCCTGACGGCCGATCTCGAGCCGTACCGGCGAGGTCTCCGTCGCGCCGACGGTGTCTGCGGAGCGCACCGCCGCGCCGTCCATCGCTGCCGAGTCGTAGTGAGGCGAGGAGAGCAGGGCGGTGACCGGACCCGCGGTCACCCGGCCGGCGGCTGCCTCCAGGTGCACGGCCTCGGCTGCGGTGCGTTCGCGTCCGCCGACTCTGTCCAGCGCCGCGTGGAACTTGGAAACCGCCTCGTCCAGAGGGACGTCCTGCAGGTAGTACCGCCGACCGGTGCGTGGCATATCAGTACACCCTGACGTCAACCGCGTCGCCGGCGTAGAGCCCTCCGGCGTCCAGGGGCACCCGGACGACGCCGGAGGCCCGCACCATCGTGTAGATCAGGTTCGACTTGCCGAAGATGGGCTCCGCGGACAGCGAGCCACCCTCGTCGGTCAACTTCACCTGAACGTAGTCCTCCCGGCCGGCAACCGACGAAATGTCCCGGCCAAGGCTGGCCCGCACCGTCGGCGGACGTGGAGGGGGATTGCAGCCGCTCAGGGCGTATATCGTCGGCCGCACGATCAGGTCGAATACCACGACGGCCGACACCGGGTTGCCCGGCAGTCCGAACGCTGGCTTGCCGTCGACCAGCGCGATTATGGTCGGCTTGCCAGGCTTGACGGATATGCCGTGTACGAGGACCCCGGGCGGCCCCAGCTCGTCGAAGACCCGCGCGGTCATGTCGCGGCTGCTGACGGAGCTGCCGGCGGAGAAGACCAGCACGTCGCCCTCTGCCAGACCCGCCTGGGCAGCCGCGCGCTGCGCCTCGTAGTCGTCCCCGACCAGCGCGACCGCATTCGGGGCCCCGCCGCAGTCCTCCACGAGCGCGGAGATCGTGGAGGTGTTGATGTCCCGCGTCTGGCCGTGCGCCGGCGGGGTGCGCGGAGGCACAAGCTCGTCTCCGGTCGATACGATGGACACGACCGGCCTTCGGGATACGGTGACTTCGTCGATGCCCAGCGCCAGGAGTCCGCCTATGTCCTGGGGCCGCAGCAAATGCCCGGATGGCAGGAGCGCCGCTCCGGTGCGCGCGTCCTCCCCTGGCTGGACGACGTTCTCGCCGGGGGCGACCGGTCGCACCACCTCAATCGCGGAGTCATCCAGTTGTTGTGTGTGCTCAACCATGACCACCGCGTCTGCGCCGCCCGCCAGCATCCCGCCCGTGAAGGCGACGGCAGTCTGGCCGTCGAGAAGGCTGACCTCGGGCGGCCGGCCCATCGCCACCTCGCCGACGACATCGAAATAGGCGGGCAGGCTCTCCGAAGCGCCGAACGTGTCCGCGGCACGGACCGAGTAGCCGTCCATGGCCGAGCGCGGGAAGGCTGGGAGGTCTTCCGGCGATACGATGGCGGCGCCGGTCACGCGCCCCACGGCGTCGGGGGTGGGCAAACGCTCCGTCTCCACCTTGGACACGCCGCGGTCGTGCAGGGCACGGAGCGCGTCGTCGGGAGGCAGGACGTTGAAGAACTGAGGCATGGCGCGCCTTCCATCGTTCGATTGCCCATTATAGCGGCCGCGCGCGGGCGGCCTTCCGGAGCGGCACGCCTCCCGACCGGCCTCGGTGCCGCCGCCGCCGCCGCGGCAGGCTAGACGGGCATGGTCCGGCCGGTCAGTCTTCGGCCAGCGTCCGGCACCTCTCGGTCGGGCGTGCCGATGATCTTGGCGCCGATATCCTCGATGACGAACCGGGCCCGTTCCTCGGCGGTCATCGACGGGTCGCCCCAGCCGAACGACATCGTGATCCCCGCCACGCGGCACGCGTCGCGCACCGTGTCCATCGCGCTTCGAAGCTCACGCAGCTTCGGGTCAGATTCGCTCTCCCGGTCGAAATACCCCTTGTAGTCGAGGATGCCGTGGGACATCGCCATGTCGCCGGGCCCCCACTCGCAGTAGTAGATGCCGGGAGTCGCCGCGATGGGGTAGGCGTTCTGCAGGCCGTGCCGGTCTTCGATCTTGATACCGAGCAGAAGCTCACCGTCGGGGTTCAGGGGCCAGGCGTCGGCCTTGTGCAGGTACTCCTGTGGACTGATTCCCCAAATCGACGCCGGGAACTCCTGGTCCCCCTGGCCTCGCAGCCCCTCGGGAAGGCCCTGGTCTCGGCCCAGGGTCTGGAAGGGATATCTGCACGCGGCCACGAAAGCGCGGACAGCGTCGGGCTCTCGGGCGTGGTCGACCCACAGGCCGTGGACGCCCGTGGCGAGTATCTGCCGCGCCTGCCACGTGTTGGCCATGATCTCCTCGCGCGACACGGCGTTGGCTGGCGGGGAGGCCAGCACGGTGGGCGTCGGGTGGCCGCTGGCCGTCGGCCCGCCGTCCTTCAGGCCCTGCATGAACTGCGACAGGCCCTTGGGGTCGAACGGCCGGTGCTCGAACCCGATCAGCATGACGTCCGCCCACGTCCCGGCCCACTCCAGACCCGTCTCGTACCTCAGATCGTGGGTCGGGCCCTGAGTGATGTAGGCCGGCTGGCCCTGCTCGATCAGGTCGATGACCTTGTTGACTCGCATGACGATGCGCCTCCGTAAGTTACCCGCCCGGCCGCCCATCGGCGAGCGGGCCGATGCTATAGACCGAGGATGTTCCCTTCGTCGTCTACGTCCAACTCCCGCGGGGAGCCGGGCAGACCCGGCATCGTCATCATCGTTCCCGCGATGGGGTAGATGAACCCGGCGCCGACGGACGCCCTGACGTCGTTGACCTCGAACGTGTAGCCGGAAGGGCGCGCCTTGAGCGTTGGCTTGTGGGACAGCGACAGGTGGGTTTTCGCCATGCACACCGGCAGGCCGCCCCAACCCAGCTTTTCGAACTGCCTCAGCTTGCGCCGCGCGGCGGCGTCCCACGTCACCGACTCCGCGCCGTAGACCTTAGTCGCCAGCGCCCGGACCTTGTCCTGGATGCCGGCGTCTTCGGGATAGAGATACGTGACCTCCGGCGCGTCTCCGCTTGCCGCGTCCGCGACGGCCATCGCCAGATCGGCACCGCCGGCTCCGCCATCCTCGAAGACGTTGCTCTCGACGGCAGCCTGCGCGCCGGCGGCCTCCGCCCTGGACTTGAGGATAGCCACCTCGCCCGGCGTATCCGTGGGAAAGCGGTTGATCGCCACGATCACCGGCAGGCCGAAGGACCGCACGAGCTCCACGTCGTGCTCGACGTTCGCCACGCCCTTCTCGACCGCGCCCTCGTCGGGCGTGTCCAACTCCCGGAACCTCACTCCGCCGTGGGACTTGACCGCTCGGACCGTCGAGACGAGCACCACGGCGCTGGGCTCCAGGTCGTTGAACCGCGCCTTGATGTGCATGAACTTCTCGAAGCCCAGGTCGGCGCCGAAACCGGCCTCCGTCACGACGAAGTCCGAGTAGCCGAGAGCGAGCCTGTCGGCGACTACGGAGTTGCAGCCGTGCGCGATGTTCCCGAACGGCCCGGTGTGGACCAGTACCGGCTGACCCTCCAGGGTCTGTACCAGATTGGGCTGGATGGCGTACCTGAGCAGCGACATCATCGACCCGACGGCCCGGACGTCCGAGGCGGTAACCGGCCCGTCGTCGCCGAACCCGACTATCATTCGGCCCAGCCTGTCGCGAAGGTCGGCCAGATCGGACGACAGGGCGAGTACGGCCATTACCTCAGAGGCCGTGACAATGTCGAAGCCGGTCTCGCGGACCGGCGCGTTGTTGGGGCCGCCGATCCCGGTAATGATCGTGCGAAGCGCTCTCTCTTCGACGTCGACGACCCGGCGCCACGTTATGTCTTCGGGCGCGAAGCCTGGAATCTGGCCTCGATAGGCCGCGTTGTCGGTCAGCGCCGCGAGCAGATTGTGTGCCGACCCGACGGCGTGGGCGTCCCCGGTGAAATGGATGTTGATCTCGTCCTCGGGGACGACAATAGCTGCCCCTCCACCGGTGCCGCCGCCCTTGATGCCGAATATCGGGCCCAGCGACGGCTCGCGCAGTGTGGCGGCAGCGCGGTAGCCGAGGCGGCCGAGGGCCTGCGTAAGGCCGACCGTGGTCGTCGTCTTGCCTTCGCCGGCCCGCGTGGGGGTCATTCCGGTGACCAGGACCAGCTTGCCTCGGGGGCCATCGGTGCGAATCGCCTCAAGGACTATCTTGGCCTTGTGCCTGCCGTAGGGGATGACGTGCTCGGGGGCTAGGCCCATCGAATCCGCGATCTCGGTAATGGGGCGCATATCTTCCTCCTGGACCGGGCGCGAAAGACGGCCAAATTGTAGCACAGGCCCCTTGGGCGAACGAGACTCGCGCACGATAATCGAGCCGGCCTGCCGCCCGGACTCGGAGCCCTATCTGCCGACTCGGTTCATGAAGGCCTGAGTCAACTCTATCCGCTCATCGGCCGCGAGCCAGAGCTCCTGTGCATAGGTTGAATCGCCCTTGATGTTCCTATGGGGCCCGTGGAAAAGGTAGACGACGATCCCTTCCTGCTTGGCGATTTCGATAGCGGGTATGAAATCGCTATCCCCCGCGATCAGCGCCGCGTGCGTGATCTGGTGCTTGCCGGCGAGCAGCGCGAAATCAAGACCCAGCAGCAGGTCGATGCGCTTCTGCTGATAGATGGGCCTGCCCTGATCGTCTCGTCCGCGAAACGCCAGCCGTCCTTCTCTGACCTGGAATCGGCCAAGACGGGTCAGGGCCTCAAAGAAGCTGCGTTTACGAGCAAATTGCTCTTTTTCGGAATCGGTCGGGTGTGAACTCTGGTAGGGAAGGCAGTTGTAGTAGTAGGTTCGCAGCAGATCAAGAGGCTCCGCGTTCTTACGCGAAATGACGCCGAACACCTCTTTCACAAATTTCTCATAGTCAACCCATATCGAAAACTCGTTGGACGCCAGTTTGTCTATGTATCCGCCATCGTAATTGATTAGCGGTTTAGTGGCCCGTAGAGGGGTTGCGGCGAGCGCTGGGTGCTGGTTTAGACTTTGGCTATGTGCAGTTCCCCAAGCTTGTCCCCCTCTGAACGGGATCAGTTTATCGCGTTGGTGACGCGGCTTCAAGAGCAGAACGCGCGGTTGACGGCAGCCAACGAAGAGTTGCATAAGGAACTCGCCGAGGCCAAGCGAGCGGGAAAGCGACAGGCTGCGCCGTTCTCCAAGGGCAGGCGCAGCAGCAAGCCCAAGCGTCCTGGCCGCAAGCCGGGTACGGGGCAGTTCATCTACCGCAAGCCGCCGTCTGCCGATGAGGTGACCGAGCCGGTTGTAGCAGTGCCAGTGTTGGGGGACACCTGCCCCGGATGTGGAGGCGTCCTCGAACATGAGGGAGTGCGGCTTGCCTACGTGACCGACCTTCCACCGGTCCCACGTCCCCAGGTAACGGCGTATCGTGTGCAGGTATGCCGGTGCCGGTCGTGCGGCAAGGCTGTGCGAGGGCGTCATCCGGACATAGCGCCTGACCAGTACGGGGCCAGCGCCCACCGAGTGGGGAAGCGGCTGATGGCGGCGGCCCACGTGCTCCACTATGGGGTGGGCGTTCCGGTACGGAAGGTTCCTGCCGTTCTCAGAGCGCTGACTGGTGTGAGAGTGAGCCAGGGAGCGATCAGCCAGGACGCGCTGCGTCGTGCCAAGGGTGCGGTGGGTGATGCCTACCGCAAGTTGCGGACATCGGTGCGGGCGAGTCCGTTCGTCCACACCGACGACACGGGCTGGCGAGTGGGAGGCGAGCGAGCGTTTCTGATGGCGTTCGAGACGGATGAGGCTGCGGTGTATCAAGTCCGTGCTCGTCACCGGAACGAAGAGGTGCGGGAGGTGGTCCCCTCGGACTATGGAGGGGTGATGGTGACTGATCGGGGCCGCAGCTACGACGCCCAGGCGCTGTCCGAGGTGAGGCAGCAGAAGTGTCTGGCGCACGTGTTGCGCTCGGTCAGCGAGGTGGTCCAGACCAAGACAGGGAGGGGACGCAGCTTCGGCAAGAGTCTGAGTGCGCTTTTGCGAGAAGCGATGGACCTGTGGAGGGCATATCACCGAGGAGAGGCTGAGAACTTTGCGGTCCAGGCCGAACGGTTGAAGCAACAGCTGAGCTATCATCTCCGCGACCGCCCGATGGCTGATGCGGACAACTTGAGGCTGCAGAACGAGTTGGGCTGGCACGACGACCGGGGCAACCTGCTGCGCTTCCTGGACGATCCGGGCATTGAGCCGACCAACAACCGTGCTGAACGAGCGCTCCGCCCGGCAGTGATCGCGCGGAAGGTATCGCACTGCTCCAAGACGGTGGAGGGGGCCGATGCGTTCTCAGCCTTCACCAGCGTAATCAGGACGTTGGAGCGCAATGGAGGCGACCAGCCTGTCGTGGACCGGCTCTGCGCTGTGTTCAGCGGCACTCCCATCTACTCCCCTTCACTCTGAACACCCTTCCCTTCCATCCGCTAATCAATTACCCGCCATCGATGAATATCGCCAAACGAGCCATAGCGTCAGCATACCTTGCGACCAGAACCTAAAGAGAAGCCGGAGGAGCGCACTCCTCCGGCTTCCAGTTTTGACCTGACATGCTCTCTCTGATGGAGTCTCCCGTACCTTGTGGGGCACTGCCCTATGGTTGGATAGGGGACTCAGCGAATAGAGGGGACGCCAGGGGCTATTCCAAATATGTTTATAGCAAAACCTTCCCATGCTGTCAAACCGACTGCGGCTCTTCCGCCCGATGTCGTTGACATCCATGCCGAACCGTCTGGACGCGACCTGAACCCCTACACATACTGCACCTGAGCGTCATTCTGTCTCTATACGACCGACGTGATGGCTTTCAGGACGTCGTCGTAGGCGCCCGGCAGCTCCACGGGCCGGTTGACCAGCTCTGCCCCCACCCCCGGCAGTGAGTCGGCCTGGTAGCCGATCTTGAACTCGCCGAACTTCAGCCCGTTCGCCGTGGATATCACGATGACCCGGTCCGATGACTGAATCACCTTTCGCTCGACCAGCTTGATCAGGGCCGCCAGCGCCACTCCCGTCTGCGGGCAGCTATAGAGCCCCGTTCGGTCGGCCAGCGCGGCCGCGTGGGAAAGCTCGCTTTCGGTCGCCTGTTCCACGATTCCGTCGTGTGTCCTGAGCACGTCGATGGCTCTCTTGGCGCTCACCGGATTGCCGATCTGAATCGCGGAGGCCAGGGTCGATCGCGCGGCCACCGGCTCGAAGCGCTCGAAGCCGTCCAGGTAGCTCAGATAGAGCGGGTTGGCGTTGGCCGCCTGGGCGCAGACGAGCCGCGGTAGCTGCTGGATGATTCCGAGGGCCTCCATCATCTGGAATCCGAGGCCGATGGCGGTCACGTTGCCGAGATTGCCGCCGGGAACGATCACCCAGTCCGGCACCTCCCAGTCGTCCTGTTGCACCATTTCGATGCTGACCGTCTTCTGTCCCTCGATGCGCAGCGGATTGACCGAGTTGGCCAGATAGAACCGGTTGTCGCGGCTCAGCCTCTGGACAATCGCCATGCAGCCGTCGAAATCGGTGTCCAGCGCCAGGGTCACCGCGCCGTTGGATAAGGGCTGGTTGAGCTGAGCCGGCGAGATCTTGTCCTTCGGCAGCACCACTACGGACGGAATACCGGCGGAGGCGCAGTAGGCCGCCACCGACGCGGAGGTGTCCCCGGTCGAGGCGCAGACGACGGCCCGTACGTCGGCGCCCCGGCTAATCATCTCCTTGACGGCCGACACGAGCACCGTCATGCCCAGGTCCTTGAAGGAGCCTGTGTGGCTGTTGCCGCACTGCTTGACCCAGAGGCCCTCCAGTCCAAGCGACGCGCCGAACCGCTCGGCCCTGAACAGGTTCGTGCCGCCTTCGTAGAACGACACGACGTTCGCGTTGTCGAGGTTGGGGTAGACGAGCTCCTTCTTTCCCCAGACTCCGCTGCCGTAGGGAAACTGGGTCCTCATGTACCGCTGGTCGAACAGGCTCATCCACGCCGCCGGACTACGCCGCTTCAGCCGGTCGATATCGTGGGCCACCTCGAGCAGCCCCTGGCAGCGAGGACACCGGTAGATGATCTCCGTCAGCTCGTAGCGGCCATCGCAGCCGCTGGTGCACCGGAACCACGAGTCATAGGACGGCATCGTACACCTCCGACGGCGTAGAGTCGGGTCGCGCGCCTCGCCTCATTGTAGCGTGATGCAGGGCGGATGGCCTCGTCCGCCGGGACGTTCCGGCCGTCAGCGCAGGTCGCGCAGGCGCCTGTGCGTGAACAGCATCGCCAGCGAGCACAGCGTGAGGAGCAGGCCCATCGATCCGACCGTCAGCTGGCTGCCCAGTACGTCGATCGCCACCCCCGATACGAGCAGGCTGGCGGGCAGCAGACCGGAGGCCATGTAGTAGACGCTTATGACCCGGCCAAGGTAGGCGTCTTCCACCTCCTCCATGAAGATCGCGTTGGAGTGAGTCCTGCGCGCGGCGTCCGTCAGTCCCACGACTACGAACAAGGCCAGACCAGCATAGTAGTAGGGGAGCGTGGCCACCCCCAGGAGCGCCAGGCCGCCGCACAGGGCCGCGCCGATGAGCACCAGCCCCGGCCTCCATCGCTTGGTGCTCGCTATGGCTACCGATCCGAGCAGCGAGCCGAGTCCCAACGCGCTCAGGAGCAGGCCGAACGCTCCCGAATCGCGACCGTATACCTCGACCACCATGACGGGCAGCAAGAACGGCAGCGACTGCACGAGAAGCAGCGTTACGACGACCATCGTCATTACGCCGACGAGCAAGTCGCTGCGAAATACGTAGGCGATACCGGACCGTATGTCCGCCATCATCGGCGACCCGGTGGGCTCGACCTTGCCGACGCCCCGGGTGATCATAAACGTGAAGGCGAGCGCGGCGAACCCCAATCCCGCGCCGACGAAGTACGCACCGGCCGGCCCAATGGTCGCGTACAGGATGCCGCCCGCCGCGGGGGCCACCAGCGCCTGCGCGCTCATTCCGGACGCCTGGAGCGCCACCGCGTTCGCAACGCGCCGACGCCCCACCAACGACTTGACAAGAGCGTTCCGCGCCGGCATGGCGAACGAGAAGGTGGTGCCGTAAACGAGGGCCGCGACCAACAGATAGCCCCAGGTAATCGTACCCGTCGCGATCGACACCGCCACGAGCAGTCCCGTCAACGCCGTGATGGTCTGGAACACGATGACCAGCCGCCGACGCTCGATCCGGTCCGCGATCGCGCCGCCTATGGGCGACAGCGCCAGAACGGGGGCGACTTGTGCCGAGCTTACAAGCGCCAGAATCTTGCCGGACTCGGTTATGTCGTATACCAGGAAGCTGCGAGTCGCCATCTGGATGAGCATGCCGGCCAGCATCAGCTGGGTGCCGATCCAGAGGTATCGGAAGTCCGGGACCTCGAGGGCGCTGAGCGCCCTCGGCCACCCGGTCCGGCCGGATGTGGGCTCGCCTCGGCCGAGTTCGGCGGCGCGACCGGAGTCGTCGGCTGGGCTGGCGGCTGCCGGCGGTTCGGCGTTGCGTCCCACTCGTGGCTCCGTGCGCCGTGGTTGGCCGGAGGCGAAAGAGAGGCCCAGGCTACGAGTGGCTCTCGTCCGTCGAAGCGGAAGGCACTCCCGGGTGTTACGGCCCGCGCCCGGATTCCCCTCGCGGGGCCTTCGCCGTTTCGCCGTCTTCGGCCCGGTCTGAGCGCGAGTACGGCGGGCGTCGCGATGATACCACGCGGTCTGGGCAGGCGGTAGCGAGTCGGACCGAGATGGTGTCGCGCCTATTTCCCTTTCGTCCGCGGGCCGAGTCCTCCAACTTCGCCTGTCTGCCCGGACCCCGCAGCCGGCCGGCGGTGATGAACAGCTTCGACGTCGGCCATGCCGGACACGGCGTCCCACACAGTGCATCCTGTTACAATCCCGCCCGACGTAACCAGGCCTGCGAACGGGTCAACTTCGACTTACGAGGGCCTTGCATGGGAGATGGTCCATGTTAGTTCCCAAGGTGATGAGCACGCAGCACCCGGACAACGCGACGCCGGCCCCTTTTGCCGACGATAGAGGAGTCCTGAAGGGGGACGGCGAGGTGGACGAGGCCGTCGACGTGTTCGCCCTGGGATGCGACGAGCAGATGTGGGACTCCGAGGGTAAGGAAGCCGACAGCCAGGTCGTCCGGAAGCTCCTCACGGGATACCCCGACTTCTTTCAGGGCGATCTCCAGCTCGGCCGCGACATCGCGCTGACGCTGCGCGTGCCCAATCCTCGCATCGAACACGACATGCGTAAGTCCATGGTCGAGGCGCTCCAGAGCATCCCCTCGGCCTGGGACATGGCGCATGGCTTCTACGGCGACGAGCACGTCCCCCCGATTCAGGAGGTGATCCTCCCCTTCACGACCTCGGCCGAAGAGATTTCCCTGGTGGAGGCCTACTATCGAAAGATTATCGTCGGCCAGGAAGACCGGAAGCTGCTCGACGGCCAGTCGGTAAGCGACTGGGTAGGGGAGTTCTTCCCAAAGAGTATCCGTGTGATCCCGCTCATCGAGGACATGGAACACCTGCTCCATTGCGACCAGATCGTCGAGGAGTACGTGCGGCAGAGAGATCTTTCCTGCCAGCGAGTGTTCCTCGCCCGGAGCGATCCGGCGCTCAACTACGGCGTCGTGGCGACCGAGCTGGTCCTGAAGGTCGGGCTGCGCCGCCTCCACGAGCTCGAAGGGCGGTTGGGGCTGCCTCTGTTTCCGATTATCGGGGCCGGTTCCGTGCCCTTCAGGGGCCACCTGACGCCTGTCAACGTCGAGCGCGTTCTGATCGAGTACCCCAGCGCCCATACGTTCACGGTTCAGTCCGCCTTCAAGTACGATTATGACAAGGAGACTGTCCGCGACGGCATCGCGCAGATCCGCGCCCACGAGCGCGGCGAGCCCATGACCGTCGCACTCGATCCCGCCCTCGAGATAGTAGACAAGACCACCGCCGAGTATCAGGCACATGTACAGCGGTTGACCGACGTCATCAGGGCCGTGTCCGCTCACGTGCCCAAGCGACGCGAGCGCAAGATGCACGTCGGCCTTTTCGGCTACGGACGCTCCCTGGGCGGCGTGGGTGGAGTGACCCTCCCGCGCGCCATCGGGTTCGCCGCTTCGCTGTACTCCATAGGCGTCCCGCCGGAGCTGCTGGGCCTGGCGTCCCTGACCCAGGATGACCTCGCTTTCGTGCGGGAGGTCTATCCCAGCCTGGACGGCGATCTCCGCGCGGCCCTGCGCTTCGCCAACGAAGGTCACGTGAAGGAATTGCTGGGCGAACCGTACTCGAAGCTACTCGGCGAATTCACCGACGAGATAGATCGAGTCCACGAGGGGCTGACCAGTGCGATCTGGGCCAGCGTCAACAGCGGCAACACGTCCGTGAACGTCCTCCGCTACGTCGAAGAGGCCGCCCACCTTCGCCGCTTTCTGGGCTAGAGGACAAGGTCACCGAATTCGGAGGTCGCTCGCCCAGCGAGGACGGCTGCGAGCGCCAGTGGCTGGCGGCAGCCGCGAAAGGGGCCCGGGCTACGAGCGGCGCTCATCCGCCGAAGCGGAAGGTACTCGCAGGTGTTGCAACCCGGACCCGTATTCCCTGATGGGACTTTCGCCATTCGCCGACCGCGTCCCGGGCGGAGCCGGGTGCGGCGACTGGGCCGCGACAATGCCACGCAGCCTGGGTAGATGGTAGCATAGACGCCACACGATAACCGTCCAGAGTCGAGGCTTCCGCGAGTCCGCTCACCCCGAGTAACGCCATCGGCGCGCATCGAGGAGTGCGCGCAAGGCCTCACGACACGTGGACAGATACACGATAGGACTATGGGCAACAGCTTCGGGCACATCTTCCGTGTTACCACCTGGGGCGAGTCTCATGGAGACGCCGTCGGTGTGGTCGTAGACGGATGCCCCCCGAGAATCGCGCTCGAAGCCGACGATCTGCAGCGAGACCTTGACCGCCGCCGCCCGGGGCAGAGCAACATCTCGACCCAGCGGCGGGAGTCGGACCGCGCCGAGATACTGTCCGGCGTATTTGAAGGCCGCACGCTGGGCACCCCGATCCTCATAGGCGTATGGAACGAGGACGCTCGCGGCAAAGACTACGAGCACATGCGGACGAAGTTCCGGCCCTCCCACGCCGACTACACGTACCAGGCCAAATACGGCGTCCGGAACTGGAAGGGCGGCGGCAGGGCAAGTGCCCGGGAGACCATCGGCCGGGTGGCCGCCGGCGCCATCGCTAAGAAGGTGCTCGCGCAGGAACACGGCGTCGAGATCGTCGGCTACGTCAAGCAGGTCTGGACCCTCGAGGCCGACGTAGACCCGGACACCGTCTCGGCCGCGGAGGTCGAGTCCAACATCGTGCGCTGCCCCGACCAGGACGCCGCGGTACGCATGATCGAGCGCATCAAGGAGGCCCGCAAGGACGGCGACTCCGTGGGAGGTGTCGTAGAGGCTGTGGCGCGCAACGTGCCGCCCGGGCTCGGTGAGCCGGTCTTCGACAAGCTGGACGCCGACCTGGCGAAGGCGATGCTTTCCCTGCCGGCCTGCAAGGGCTTCGAGGTCGGATCGGGGTTCGGCGGCCTTTCGATGACCGGCTACCAGCACAACGACCCGTTCTACAGCGAGGGTGGCCGGATCAGGACGCGGACGAACCGCTCGGGCGGCATTCAGGGCGGCATCTCCAACGGCGAGAACGTCGTGGTCCGCGCCGCGTTCAAGCCGCCGGCCACCATCATGAAGCCGCAGGATACGGTGGACGAGGACGGCAACCCCACCGTGCTGACGGGCCGAGGCCGGCACGACCCCTGCGTAGTCCCGCGCGCGGTCCCAATCGTCGAGGCGATGATGGCCCTGGTCCTAGTCGACCACCTCTTACGCCAGCGAGGCCAGGTAGGTGCAGGCGGGTAGGGGCCGCGGCCTCTTGGCTCAGGAAGCGCCTGGAGCCTAACGGGTGCGGTGTCTAGATCAGATATAGAGTAGTTGACCTTGCATCTCGTCTGCTGTAAGCGTGTTGAGCAGTACGAATAACCGGCGAGCAAGGTCGTATGGGTGGCGACGCGTTGCGATCACAATCCCCGCGTGTGACTGACCACTTCCAGAGTACCAATGGTGCACCTCTTCAAAGTCGCTCCGGTTGTGTGTCAGGATGGCCCGACGTTGGCTAGCGGCAAACGCCAATTGCTCTGAGTCCGACTTGCCCAATTGATCGGCGTCTCGCGCCGTGACCGCTCGGAATCCCCGTCCTGTCAGCAGATCGCCTACGAGGATGTGTACGTCTTCATCAAGGTAGATCGCTATGGACAGGCCATCGTTCACAGGTCTCTCACACTGGTGTGGATCAAATCAGGAGGGACTCTGTTTCGTTCGATGTACTCGTTGATCTCTTCCTGGTGATCACTGTAGTAGCTGAGCGCGTCGAATACGGCGGCAAGGCTCAGGTGGGGCAGGGCGCTCGGAATCTCTTCCGGCACGTATCCCATCTGCCAGAGTTCGACAATCGCGCGAACCGGGGTTCGCGTGTCCTTCACTATGGGCTCGCCGCTCAGTACGTCTGCCTTCCTGACGACGTAACAGTGCTCAGTCAGAGTTGGTCGGGCTTCTTTGGGCATGGTCGATCTATGTCTCTTGTCGGTCAAAGACTCCACTAATCAGTGAACACAGTAACACACTCGCAACCTGATTGAGGAACCGACAGACGGCGTATGGCAGTAGTTGAAGCCGTGTTGTTCCTCGGGCCGGTCTTGACCCTACAATGGCCTGAAAACATGCGTCGTTAGGTCGGGTAGCGTCCGAAGGATCTGCGCGGCTGGCTGTTCAGGCGCCGTCCTGGGAGAGCCAGAGGCGGACGAGCCTGATCTCCTCGAAGGAGAAGCCGTCGCCGAGGTGGTCGCGGACCGGGGTCAGGCGTTCGCCTCCGACCGCGCGGAAGGCCCCCTGTATCCGTCGGAAGCGGCGCTCGGGAGGCATCAGGTGGGCCAGCTCGAGGCGCTCTCCGTCCGCTGCCAATCGTTCGAGGTGGTTCAGCACCGTCTGCTGCGAGATTTCGCGCCGCTGAGCGATCTCCGCCACGTTGAGTCCTTCGAGCACGAGCGCCTTCGTCTCCTCGTACGTGGCGCCGGTCTGCCGCCCCCTTTGGCTATTGCCGTCGGTACGCGGCGGCGGGACCGGACGCTCGTCGAGGCCCTCGTCGGCCGCGTACGTCTGTATTTCGGCCACGAACAAGTCGCCGTAACTGGCGAGCTTCCGATCGCCCACGCCGCCGATCGCCGCGAAGCTCTCCAGGCTCTGCGGCGCGTAGTGCGCCATCTCACGCAGCGACGCGTCGCCGAAGACGACAAAGGCAGGCACGCCCATCTCGTCCGCGAGCCTCTTCCGGAGGGCCCGCAGTCGCTCGAACAGTCCCGCGTCGTAGTCGAGGACCTCCTGACCGGTGCGCGGCGCGGGCGCTACGGCCGGCTCCGGCTTCTTCAGGCTGAGAGTGTCGCGGCGGCGCAGGAAGTCCCGCCCGTCCTCGGCCACGTAGATGGTCGCGTACTCCCCGCTGGACCGCGCCAGGAACCCGCGGTCCACCAGCAGCGCGAACAGCTCCTTCAACTCGTCCTCCGGCTGGGCGGCGGCGATGCCGTAGACGGAGAGGCTGTCGTGTCCAAGCTCCCTCAGCCGCGCCTTGTTCGCGCCGCGCAGGACGTCGACCACGTGGTTGACGCCGAACCGCTCGCCCGTGCGTATGACGGCTGAGAGTATCTTCTGCGCGATCTCAGTCGCGTCGAACTCCTCGCCGGCGTCCAGGCAGATATCGCAGCCGCCGCAGTTGTCCTCATCCCGCAGCTCGCCGAAGTACGACAGGATGCGGCGCCGTCTGCAGCCGGTACTCTCGGCGTACTCGACCACGCTGGCCAGCTTGCTCTCGGCGCTGTCCCGCTCCGCGTCGTCCTCGATCTGGTTTGTGAAGAAGGCCTGTTTGACCCGGTCGCCGTAGGAATAGAAGAGAACGCACTCGCTGGGCAGCCCGTCCCGGCCGGCGCGGCCCGTCTCCTGGAAGTAGCCTTCCAGGCTCTTGGGCAGGTCGTAGTGGACAACGAGCCTGACGTCCGGCTTGTCGATACCCATTCCGAACGCGATAGTGGCGACGATCACCGGTACGTCGTCGTTGACGAACCGCTCCTGCGTTTCGCGGCGGATCGTGTCGTCGAGCCCCGCGTGATAGGGGAGGGCCTTTATTCCCAGCCGCGCCAGGCGGCCGGCGAGGCTCTCGGTGTCCTGACGGGAGAAGCGGTATATGATCGCCGGCTCGCCGGAGTGCTGCCGCAACAGCGCGACCAGCTCGTCGAACGTCCGCCGCTTGGGTCTGACGCGGTAGGTCAAGTTTGGGCGATTGAAGCTGGAAACGAACTGAGGGGCTTCGGCGATGTCCAGCTGCTTGACGATGTCCGCTCTGACGTCCTCGGTCGCGGTCGCGGTGAGCGCCATCATCGGCACGGTGGGGAACTCCCGGCGCAGCAACGCCAGGTTGCGGTAGTCGGGGCGGAAGTCGTGCCCCCACTCCGAGATGCAGTGGGCCTCGTCGACGGCGACCAGGCTTAGCTTGACCGCGCCCAGGAAGTCGCGGAACGACGGCGCCGCGAGCCGCTCCGGCGCCACGTACAGAATCTTGACGCGGCCGCGACTCGCGCCAGACAGCACCCGCCTGTTCTCCTCGTAGGACATGGAGCTGTTCACCAACGCCGCCTCCACGCCGTTGGCGACAAGGCCGTCGACCTGGTCCTTCATCAAGGAGATCAGGGGCGACACGACCAGCGTCAGACCGTCGAGCAGAAGGGCGGGGAGCTGGAAGCACAGGGACTTCCCGCCGCCAGTGGGCATGAGCACCAGCGAATGCCCGCCGGACATCGCGTTGGCTATGATTTCTTCCTGAAGCGGCAGAAAGCGGTCGTACCCGAACCGGGCCTTGAGCACCGCTATTGGCTGGGACTCTGAGTTCAACGGCCCGTCCAGATCGAGTTACTCTTGCGACGGCCTGTCGACGAAGTCGGCGACCGCGCGGTTGAACTTTTCGGCCTCTTCGTAGAACAACACGTGGCCGCTATTCTCGAAGACCTCCAGCTTCGCGCCCGGGATGTGTTCGGCCGCGTACACGCAGCCAATATAGGCGCCGGCGTGCCTGCCGGTGGCAATCAGCATGGGCAGGTCGATAGTAGGGCACAGCGGCCGCCAGTCCTGGGCCAGATAGTCCTGGCTGAGGGTCTGAGATCCGGGGGTGCTCGAGCGTGACGCGATCATCCACGCCTTATCGTCGTCGGTGAGCCGATCGAAGTTCTCGAGGTTGAACATATCCGCCAGCCAACGGCGGTCGAAGTCGTCGTCGCTCTCGCCGCACTGCTGGGGCTTGCCCGGTCTCGGTGGATCGTGAAGAGTGATGTGGACCGTCTCATCGACGATCACGGCCCCTCGGAGGCGATCGGAGCCGAACAGCTCCAGATAGGAGTAGGTGGTCCGCGCCCCGATTGACCAGCCCACGAGGGTCACGTCGTAGAGTCCCAGCGTCTCGATGATGTCCCGCACGTCTTTCGCATATCGGGCTGTGCGATGCCCCCAATCGGGCTTGTCCGATCGGCCGCAGCCCCGGGTGTCGGGCGCGATCACGTGGAAACGCTGGGCGAGAACAGGGAAGTTGCGGCGCCACCACATGTTGCTGAGCCCTCCGCCGTGTATCAGTATCACGTGCCTGCCGACGCCCGACTCGTCGTAGTAGAGCCGCACGCCGTCGTTGGCCCGAACATGGCCTGAGTGTTTTTCCATAGACATAACGTGCTCCCGAGTCCTTACACGACCGAGCCAGCGCCGCCGTCGATGTTGATAGAGGCGCCCGTTATGTAGCTGGCCCGCTCCGAGGCGAGGAAAGTGATGACGTCGGCCGCCTCCCGCGTCTCGCCGACCCGTCCCAGTGGGGCGGCGTCGGCACGCCGCGCGTACCACTCCTCCAGCGTCAGTCCGGGCTCCCGGGCGCGGTCCTGTTCCCATGCCCGCTCGCCCTGGCCGCTCTTGATCACCCCGATGCATACGGTGTTGACCAGTATGTTCTCGTGGCCGTAGTCCTTCGACATCGCCTTGGTGAGCGCGATTCCGGCCGCCCGGCTGACCGACGTGGGGACCGACCCGCCGGGCGGGGCCTTGCCGCCGACGGTCGTCACGTTGATGATCCGGCCGCCGCCCTGGGCCCTCATGTGAGGGATGGCCTCACGGGAGCATCTGATGGCGGCGTGGAACTTGAGATCGAGGTCGGCCTTCCACCTCTCGTCGGTAGCATCGTCGAAGTGACCCCCGGAAGACGTGCCTGCGTTGTTCACCAGTATGTCGATCCGCCCGTGCTCCGCGATGGCGGTCCGAAACAGCGCGGCTATCTGATCGGGCTTCGTCACGTCGGTCGTCACCGCGGTCACCTTCGCCCCGGTCGCCCCTCGGATCTCCTCGGCGGCCCGCTCCAACACGTCGCGTCGGCGAGCGCAGATCACCACCTCGGCACCCTCGGCGGCCAGACTCAACGCCGCGCCTTTACCGATACCCTCGCTGCCGCCGGTGACTACGGCGACCTTGCCTTTCAAACCCATGTCCATCGCACTCCTCCATCGGGAGGTCCGAGCCTGCCCGTCGCCGGGCGGCCCGCCCGTCTATTCCGCCGCGTAAGACTCGTCCAACAGGTCGGTGACGTACCGGACTTCCATACTCAGGCCGGCCCGTTGAATGCCCTGTCGCAGTTGCATGTGGCAGCCGGGGTTGGCTGTCGCGAGCACGTCCGCGCCCGTGTCCTCCACGGCGTTCATCTTGTTGTCCAGCAGCCTGAGCGAGAAGTCCCGCTGCGTGATCGTGTATGTGCCGCCGGCGCCGCAGCATCTCGACGAGTTCGCCATCTCGACCACCTCCACGCCCGGAATCGAGTGCAGGAGCGCCCGCGGCGCCTCGGTGATCCGCTGAGCGTGGGCCAGGTGGCACGAGTCCTGCAGTGTGACGCGATGGTCGAGCCTGCCCGCGGGCGGGACGAACGGCAGCCCCACCAAGAACTCGTGGATGTCCTTTACCTGTGTGCTCAGCCGCTCGGCTTTCTCCGCGTACTCGGGATCGCCCTCGAGCAGCTCCCCGTACTCTTTCATCCGAATGCCGCAGCCGGCCGACGCGACCACCACGGCGTCGACGCCCGCCTCAAGGAACACCTCCACGTTGCGTCGGGCGAGCTCCCGGGCGGTATCCAGATCTCCGGAGTGGGAGTTGATCGCGCCACAGCAGACCTGCGCCTTGGGAACGACGACCTCGCACCCGTTTCGTGCCAGCACACGGGTCACGGCGTGCATCTCCGGGCCGTGGATCAGCGGCATCACGCAGCCGGACAGCAGCGCGACCCTGGCGCGCCTTTCGCCGGCCGCCGAAACGACCTGACCGGCCGCCTTGAACCTCGACCTCGGCACCTCGGGGGCCGACGCCTCCAGGGACACCAGCCGAGCGGAGATCAGGCGCAGTATCCGCGACCAGCGCACCAGCCGCCGCAGACCGGACCGCTGGTACAGCCTGAGGCCGGCAATCAGAGCCGTCATGCTACGTTGCGAAGGCAACAGCCGCTTCAGCAGAACGGCGGCGGCCAATCTCGGCAGAAGGCGCGGCTTCCGGTAGCGCTCGACCTCGGCCTTCGTGGCCTCGATGAGCCGGCCGTAGGGCACGCCCGACGGACACGCAACCTCGCAGGCCCTGCACTGGATGCAAAGGTCCCAGTGCCGGAAGACGGTCGGCGTTATTCCGATGCGCTCCTCGTTGACCGCCTTCATCAGGGCGATCCGGCCCCGCGGCGACTCCGTCTCCAGTCCGGTCTCCACGTAGGTCGGGCACGCCTGCAGACAGAAGCCACAGTGGACGCACTTGTAGAGGTCTTCCTCCTTGGGTGCGTCGGGGCCCGAGAAGAGGTTCAGACCGACGGGCGTCGGGGCGGCCATCATAGGCCTCCTACGAAACGGCCGGGATTCAGAGTCCTAGCGGGATCGTATTGTTCTTTGAGGCGCCGCATGACTTCGATCGCCTTGCCGACGTCGTCCCAGACGTCGAAACGGGCCTTGACGTCGGCTGGACAGCTTTCGATGACGGCCCGGCCGTCCAGCGCGTGCGCGGCCGTTCGGGAGGCCGCGATGATGTCGGCGAGACCGTCGCGTTCCGCTTCACCATCTGCCGCGTACCACCGGGCCAGGACGCTGCCGTAAGCCGGGTTCGCGACCAGCGAGGGCGGCCCGATACGCTTGTCCGCCAGCCCGGCCAGAGCATCCGCCAGCCCGGCCACCCGGGCCGGCTGAACGTAGGCTCGTACGCCGGCCAGCGGCCTGGTCGCGTCATCGTAGCCGAAGTCCGAGAGCCCCCGCCAAAGGCCGCGCGCAACGGTCTCGTCGAGGATTTCCACCGTTCGCGGCGCGTGGCGGCTGGATTCGGCGCGGCACTCCCGGACGAGTCTGTCGAGCGTCAGCGGCCTGCCTCCCAGCATGATGGCGAGATAGCTGGCCGAGTGGGGGAGAGTCACGCCCGTTGTCTCAGAGGTCGACTCGTCAAAGACGGTCATCGCCAGCGGTACTACGTTGCTGGAGAAGACCGCGAGAGCGGCTTCGTGAGACCGCCGGGCCAAGTCGAAGGTCGCGAGCACCGTTGCCTGACTCGGTGGCCGAGGCGTCAGCTTGAACGACGCCTCGGCGATCACGCCAAGAGTGCCGAGGCCGCCGACGTGGAGACGTGCCATGTCATACCCGCTCACGTTCTTGACCACTCTGCCGCCAGCGTGGGTTATTCGACCGTCCGGCTGGGCGACCGTCATGCCGATCACGGTATCCCTCAGACTGCCGTACTGCCATCGTGCCGGCCCGCTGATACCCGTCGCGAGCGTGCCGCCCACGGTGGCGCGGTTCGGCAGCGGCGCGTCGATCGCCAAGAACTGGCCCCGCTCGCCAAGCCGGGCCTGAAGATCGCTCAGCGTCACGCCGGCCTGGACTGTGGCGGTCAGGTCGCCCGGATTGTGCGTGATCCGGTTCAACCGGGACGTGTCGACGACCAGGTCGAGCCGCTCCGGACGGTTGCCCAGGGCCGTCTGCGTACTTCCGCCCCGCGGCGCCACGGCCTTCCCCGCCGCCGCCGCCAACCCCAATACCCGCGCGAGCCCGTCGACGTCGTCGGGAACGGCTACGACGCTCGGAGCGACTCCATCGATCTCGTAGTCACCGGGACTATCGGCAATTGACGCGATTGCCGCCAGGTCGTCGGCGAAGCCGCCGGCGGTCGTTGGGCGCGCCTCCGTGGTCACCGGAGGCCTAAATGAACGCGCCGGCGCCGGTCCTGGCGACGGCCTTCGACTGCGAGAGTTCGGTGCGTGGCTTTCCGGTGGGGAATATCTTGCCCGGATTCAGGCGACCGCCCGTACCGAACGCCGGGCCCAGCCGCGACATGGCCTCCATGTCGTCATCAGTGAACATCAGCGGCATGTACTCCTGCTTCTCCAGTCCGATGCCGTGCTCGCCTGAAAGCACGCCGCCGTGCTCAACGCACAGCTTCAAAATCTCCCCTCCGACGGCCAGAGCCCGGCGGGTCTGGTCCGGATCGCGCTCGTCGAAGAGCACGGCCGGATGCAGGTTCCCGTCGCCGGCGTGCAGCACGTTCGCTATGGGGAGATCGTACTCTTCGGAGAGATCGCCGATCGCGGACATCACCTCCAGCAGACGCGTACGGGGAATCGTGCCGTCCACGAGATAGTAGTTGGGCGCCAGCCGGCCGAGGGCGCCGAGGACACCCTTCCTACCAGACCAGAGACGCTCACGCTCGACGGCGTCCTCAGCCGTCCTGACCTCGATTGGGTCGAACTCGGCGCAGAGGCGCTCTATCTCCTCGGCTTCCTCGCTCACGGATTCGGCGAGGCCGTCGACCTCGACCAGGAGAATGGCCCCGGCGCCGTCCGGGTAGCCGGCGTCGACCGTGCCGTCCAGGCACAACCGGTCCATCATCTCGATTGCGGCCGGAACGATCCCGGCCGCGATGATCGCAGAGACGGCCGCGCTGGCCTGGTCGATCTCGCGGAACGCCGCGAGCAGCGTGCGGACGGCCTCGGGCTGCTTGAGCAGCCGGACCACGACCTTGGTCACCACGGCCAGCGTGCCCTCTGAGCCGACGACTATGCCCCGAAGGTCGTAGCCCGGGTACTCTCTGTTCCTGCCTCCGAGCCACTGGACGGAGCCGTCGGCGAGCACCACCTCCATACCGAGGACGTGGTTGGTCGTGACTCCGTAGGCGAGGCAGTGCGGGCCGCCGGAGTTCTCGGCAACGTTGCCGCCGATCGTGCAGGCCCTCTGGCTGGACGGGTCCGGGGCGAAATAGAGGCCGTACTTGGAGGCTTCGTCGGTAAGGTCCAGGTTGACGACGCCGGGCTCGACGACCGCAAGCCGGTTGACCGGATCGATCTCCAGTATGTTCGCCATGCGGGTGAGGGCCAGCACGATGCCGCCGCGTTCGGCAACGGCGCCGCCGCTGAGCCCTGTGCCGGCGCCGCGCGCGACGATGGGCAACTCTCTACGGTGGCAAACGCTCATCACCGCCGACACCTCGGCCGTCGAAGCGGGCAGTACGACCGCGTCGGGCAGAGCTCGGTCGACCGACCCGTCGTACTCGAAGACGATCAGGTCCTCCGGCTCGTGCACGACGTAGTCGCCGCCCACGATAGCCTCAAGCTCGGCTATCACACCCTCGTAATCAGACATCGGCCCCACACTCGTACAGATACAGCCATGATAGAGAATCACACAGCGGGCGTCCAACGGAGCGGGCATGAGTCCAGGGCAATCGCATCCTATTCGGCATTAGCTATGGACAGGCGCTCTGCATACCGGACTCTGATCGGTTTCGAGTGCCTTCGCGTTGGGATTCAGCTTTGGACCTGGCGCATAAGATTTGGATGCGATTGCCCTGGCCCTCTCACCGAGTGCGGCCTCGGTTCGACGAAAGTGTGCCATTTTGGGCCATTCTGTGCCATCTCTATCTGTGCGGTGGCACACCTGGCCGAGAAATGGCACAGAAATGGCACACCGGGTGTGCCATTCGTCCTATCTGAGGCGGGACACCGCGTGACAGGATGGTACGCCGGTGTCCCGCCTCGTCCGGGACATGGGCGCGTGAGGGGACTCGAACCATCTGCGGGCGAGGGCTTTCCATAAGCACAGACTAGCACTTATGTGCTGCTAAGGGCAAGGGCTCGCCCAGGACTTACCACCTGATACGGAAGGCCGACGTTGTGGACTGCTTGCGGGGTGATGATGGCCCACCATGCTGGGGATAGATTCCCGCCTTCGCCTACGCGAGGGCAGGCTCTTCGCGAGAATGACGGAGGTGGGGGCATGAGTCCACGGCCGTTGGTTCCCAACCTGCTGCATCTCCGTGGCGGCTCGGTGCACAATCCACGAAGCGCCGAGCGAGTCGGGGAGTTGCAGTAGCGCCCTGAACTAGCAGGTCACTCAGTTGCTGCGGTCAGTCGGAGTTAGCGACGGCGTTGGAGGCAACTCCTTGCGTCTGCCTGATAATCGCCTCGAATCAATGACGAGCACGAGAGGCGCCGAAGGTGTGGTACGTGGGTTTACGGATCTGGATCACGCCTCTGTCGCGGCGTCCGCTGATATCAGGCAGCGGTGACCTCGACCTTGAGGCTGCGGCCCACCGCTCGGAGCGCCTTTTGCACCTGGCTCATGTGGGAGCGGTGGTCAGGGTTGGTCAGCTTGCGCACCGCGGACTCGCTGACGCCGAGTCTGTCGGCAAGCTCCACCTTGGTGATGCGCTGCGCCCTCATAGCCGTGTATAGAGCGAGTTTGGCGGCGACGACGGTCGGCACGGGGACCGACACCTGACCGTCGGCCGCCTCGCTCGGAGTGGGGATGTCCCATTTCTCGTGGACGTATCCGGCCAAGGCCGTAGCGAGAGCGTCCTCCGCCATCGCCAACGCCTCGGCGCGATTCCCGCCGCCGGTGATGGCCTCTGGCACGTCTGGGAAGGTGGCTACCAGCCCTCCATCTTCATCGGAGGTCAGTTGACACGGGTATGCGTAGATCATGGCTCAGAACTCCCTTCGGTCGATGTTCAACTGGCGCAGCATCGCGGCAAGTACGCCTTTTCCGAGCTCGCCCCGTTGCACCGTGGTGAACCGCACTCCGACATAGACTCTGCCGTGACTGCCCTTTCCGTGAGTCGGGTCGAAACGGAAGGATTGTCCCGTCCTGCGAGCATACTCCCTCGCTCGCCTGATGAACTCACGGCTGGTCTTGAACCCATTATCGCACCTTAAGGTACGACTAATAACGAATGACAGTTTGCCGAAGCGATGGATCGTGTGACGGGCAGGACGACCTCCGGCGGCGGCCTGTAACAGGGCGGGCTGTGAGGCCTCTCGCTGTGCCGATGGGTTGGTTCTTGCGGCTGCCAGATTCGGGCCCGCGTTCTCAGGTAACATATTGGGCGCACTTTCGCGGAAGAATCCTCAGGCGAGATACCCATGACCAATCGCGTTCTCGTAACCGGCGGCGCCGGCTTCGTCGGCTCCCACATCGTGGACCGGCTCGTCGAGCAGGGCGACGAGGTGCTCGTGGTGGACGATCTGTCGACCGGCAGGGAGGACTACGTCAACCCTGGGGCCCGGCTCGACCGGCTGGACATACGCGACCGCCGCATGTCGACGGTTGCACGAGCGTTCAGGCCGCATCGCATCGTCCACTGCGCGGCGCAAGCATCCGTGCCCGCCTCGATGTCCGACCCGGGGCACGACGCGGACGTCAACATCGTCGGCGGCCTCAATTTGGCACAGGCGGCGATCGACGCCGGGTGCGGCCAGTTCATCTACATCACGACGGGCGGCGCGCTCTACGGGAACCCCGACTATCTGCCGTGCGACGAGGGCCACCCCGTGCGGCCCATCAGTGCGTACGGTCTGAGCAAGTGGACGTTCGAGCTGTACGCGCGCATGCTGCTGGCCCCGGTAATGAGGCTTCACGTACTCAGGCCGGCGAACATCTACGGCCCCAGGCAGGACCCAGACGGCGAGGCGGGTGTCGTCGCGATCTTCAGCAAACGAATGCTGAGGGGCGATAGGGTCACGATCCACGGCGACGGCGAGCAGACCAGAGACTGGGTATACGTCGACGACGTGGCGCTGGCGTGCGAGATGGCCGGCCGGGCCGACGAGCCAGTCACCGTCAACGTCGGGTCCGGCCGGAGCACAAGCGTCAACGGGCTGTTCGAAGTCATCGCGAAGGAGACCGGCTACACGCTCCCACCGGTCCGGGAGGAGGAGCGGCGCGGGGACGTTCGGCACATCGTGCTGGACAGCTCCCGAGCTAGCCGGCTCATAGGCTGGACTCCTCAGACCGCGCTCGAAGAAGGTCTGCGCCGGACAATCGATTGGTTCAGGCTGCAGGACGCCTAACACGGTGCCGACGCCATGAGGATCCGTCTGCGGCGTCGGGTAGGGTAGTGACCCGAAGACATCCGGCCTGCCGGCCAACGGAAAGCGAGGACCCGAGCAAGGTGGACTCTCGACACGCGGACGACGCGTCCCGGATCGAGGGAACGGCGGCCCAGTGGAGGGCGCTGGGCTTTCTGGCTCTCGCGGAGCTTCTGGCAATGACGCTCTGGTTCAGCGCGTCGGCGGTGGTGCCGGCCCTGAACGAGGAGTGGGACGTCTCGCGGGTCGCCTCGGCGTGGCTGACCATGTCGGTGCAGATAGGTTTCGTCTTGGGGACGTTCTTGAGCGCGGCCCTGAACCTGCCCGACCTGCTCAACTCCCGTCGGCTGTTCGCGGCCTCCGCGGTACTCGGGGCGGCGTCGAACGCGGCGTTCGCGCTCCTCGCATCCGGGCTAGCCGTCGCGATACCGTTGCGGCTCCTGACGGGCGTTTTCCTAGCCGGAGTGTACCCGCCGGGGATGAAGTTGGCCGCGACGTGGTCTCGCCGCCACCGCGGACTCGCGATCGGCCTGCTCGTCGGAGCGCTGACGGTCGGATCGGCGTCCCCGCACCTGGTCAGGGCGGCGGGCGACATGCCGTGGGAGCGGGTCGTACTGGTCTCGTCCGTGCTGGCGGTCCTCGGAGCCGGCATAGTCCTGGGACTCGTCCGCGACGGTCCGTTCGGAGAGGGCTCGCCGAGATTCGACCCGAGAGTGGCGACCCGGTGCCTCGTCCAGCCGGGCGTGCGGCTAGCGTACTTAGGCTACCTGGGCCACCAGTGGGAGGTGTACGCGATGTGGACCTGGGTCCCCGTGTTCCTTTTACACGCGCTCGAGACGCGGTCCGGCTCGGAGTCGACGGCCAGCCTGGTCGCCTTCCTCGTCATCGCGGTCGGCGGCGTGGGGTGCGTCGCGGCCGGCCTGCTCGCCGACCGGGTGGGCAGGACCACCGTGACGTCGGTCGCCATGATCGTCAGCGGCAGCATGGCTCTTCTGGCGGCCGTGCTGGTCGACGCACCGCTGTGGCTGCTGATACCCGTACTCTTGATATGGGGTTTCACGGTGATTGCCGACTCCGCGCAGTTCTCCGCCGCGATCACCGAGATGAGTCCGGGGGACTACCTGGGGACGGTGCTGACGATGCAGACCGCGGTCGGATTTCTGTTCACATTGCTCACCATCCAGCTTGTACCGCTGCTGGTCGAGTCACAGGGCTGGACGTCCGGCTTCGCCGTGCTCGTGCTCGGCCCCGCGTTCGGCGTCTGGGCCATGCTCCGCCTGCGCGGACAGCCGGAGGCCAAGAAGCTGGCCGGAGGCCGACGCTGACGGGCCTGCGGCGCCAGCAAGGTTTGACCCTCCAACGGCCATCGCCTAGAATCGGCGGGCCCGGAAGCTCAGGCGGCGACCGCCTCCCGACGTCCAACCCTTCCCGCACCCTCACGACGCAACTCTAAGCAAATGGAACGCGCGCTCGTCACCACCACCAGAGTCCTGATCGGACTCGTTCTTCTGACGCCGCTGGTCGTGATGTCCGACCCGCTCCCGCGGACGTTCTTCCCGTTTGTCGTGGGGAAGGCCCTCTATGCCCGGACGATGATCGAGCTGGCGTTGCTGGCCTGGGTGCTGCTGGCCATTCGAAGCCCCGCGTACCGACTCCCGCGATCGCGACTCGCGGGGCTCGTAGGGCTGTACCTGCTTGCCATGGTCCTAGCCACGGTCGTAAGCGTGAGCCCTCAGCGCAGTCTCTGGTCCAACTACGAGCGCATGATGGGGCTGTTCGACACGGCCCACTGGCTGCTGCTGATCGTATTGATCGCGGCGATGTTCCGGTCGTGGGCGCAGTGGAGAGTCCTGCTCAACGTGAACCTCGCCGTCGGGACGACGATGGCGCTGCTGGGCTTGTCGGAGCGGTTTGCCTTCGGACCGGTGATCGACACGTTCCCCTTCCTGGCCGGCCCCCAGGGCGCCCCGTCCGCGCGGCTCGGCGTCACGCTGGGCAACCCGACGTACGTCGGCGCCTATTTCCTGGTCAACTCGATCATCGCCGTCGGGATGCTCGGCTATTCTTACCTGCGGCCGCGCGATAGCTCGGCACCGAGGGCCGTCGGCAGGCGCCGCAGGCAGAGCAGGGGGGCGGCGGCCGACAGCGTGGTGTCGACGGAAGTCTTGCTACGCGTATTCTGGGCTTTGGCGGCGGTGCTCGGACTCACGATGATTCTCCTCAGCGGTACCCGCGGCGCGCTGTTCGGACTCACGGCAGCGGTGGCCTGCTTCGCCGTAGCCTACATGCTGTGGGGCCGACTGCCAGTCATCAAGTACGCATGCGCCGGGGTGGCGGTGCTCGGGCTGGTCCTGGCCGGCGGGCTCACGCTGGGCCGCGACACACCGGCCGTGGAGTCGCTGGCGAAGCGCAACGTCATGGTCGACAGGATCACCCGCATCGGTCTCGACGACGCCAGCATCAGGGGACGCCTCGATTCGACCAGGCTGGGACTGCGCGGCACCGCGGCCAGGCCGCTGACAGGTTGGGGGCCGGAGAACTTCACCGTCGCCTACGACCGCTACCTGACGCCGGAGATCGTGGGCAACGCGGCCGCGTCGTTCGACCAGGCCCACAACAAGCTGGTCGAAGAGCTGACGACCAAGGGCGCCATCGGGTTCCTCGCGTACATGGCCATATGGGTGTACGGGGCGTTCGTCCTGGTACGACGAGCCAGGGCGCAGGCGACGCACGAACAGCTATTCACCCTTGTCGCAGGCGCCGCCCTCGCGGGATACTTCGCGCAGAACCTCTTCCTGTTCGACACCCCGGGAACGATCGTCCAGTTCATACTGCTGGTCGCGTTCGTGACCTACCTGGACTCGCCCCACGGCGCACCGACCGCGCAGCCCGCGGACCCGCAGGACGAACAGAGCGACCCGACCGGCCGGCTCGCGTCGCTCCCGGGCTACGCCTACTGGGGCCGTCTGCTGGCCGACGAGGACGACCCCGATGTTCGTCCTGCCGCGCCAGTAGCTTCCGTGCGGCAGACGCGCGACCGTCGCCCGCGGCGGCTTGCGGACGAGGAGGTCGCCACGTCCTACCTCGTGACGGCGGGACTGCTGGCCGCGGTGACGCTGGCGTTCATCTTTCTGACCAGCGTCCGTCCCTACGTAGCCGCTCAGGCGGCGTCGGCGGCGCTGCAGCCGGATAACACCTGGCGCGAGAAGCTGGAGTTGCTCGACGACGCGCTCGACGCGTTTCCGCCGCTCGCCAACCATCCGATACTGTTCCAACATCGATTCGGCACGCTGATCTCCAACTTGGGCGACCTGCGGGAAGGCGAAATCGGCCCCTCGCTGACCGCTGCACAGCAGGTCGGCGACGCGGCGCTGGAGCGGAACCCGAGAGAGTGGCGGATAATGCTGATATACGCCCAGTTGCACCAACGGGTATTGCCCGTCCTGCCGACGCCCGACCCGGCCCTTCTCGTGCGGTCCAGGGAGCTGATCAACTCCGCCGTGCAGCACGCGCCGGCGCGAATCGAAGTGCAGTTGGCCAACGCGGCCCAGCATCTTTTCGAGGGCAACCCTGAGGGCGCAAAACGGGCTATCGACAAGTACCTGGAGAGCAACCCGAAGGCGCGCGACGCGTTCGCGCTCCTCCAGCGGCAGGTCGATGTCTCCATGGGACAGTAGGCCGTGCGTCCCGCCTGATTGGGCAGGGGGGCGTAACGGACTGCTTCCGGTGTCATAGTGGCGCACCCAGTAGGGGATGGGTTCCCGCCCCCGCCTACGCGAGGGCAGGCTCTTCGCGGGAACGACGGGTGGGGCGTGGCACGTCTATTTTCATAGCAATGACGGAGGTGGGGGATTTGGGGCCTCGTCGGAGCCTGTCTTGACACGCCGTCCGGGCGGCCACTATATTGGCCGCGATGCGTTCTTCGAATGAACACATAGCCGGTCTCGAGGACGCCTCCTACAGAGAGTTGAGGCTGCTCGAGGAGGTCGACGGTCGGCCCGACGTCAGCCAGCGCCAGCTGGCCCGCAACCTCGGGGTCGCGCTCGGCGTGGCGAACCTGCTCGTGCGCACGATGGCCCGCAAGGGCTACATCAAGATGACGCACCTGAGCTGGAGGCGGTGGGTCTACGTCGTCACCCCGCGGGGAATGGCCCGCAAGGTGCAGCTCACGCTGAGCTACGTCGACCGCTTCATCGGCCACTACAGGCGCGTGCGTACGATCCTGTACGACGACCTGAGCGGACTTGCGCTCAACAAGGAGTCGCGGGTCGCCATCGTCGGGACGGACGAGCTGGCGGAGCTGGCCTACCTGGCGCTCAGGGACATCGGCGTGGACGACATCGAGGTCTTCTCCCGGGAACCGGAGCGCCCAACCTTCCTGGGCATACCTGTCCGAGAGCTTGGCTCCATGAACGCCGAGTCCTACGCGAGCGTCGTGCTGGCCGTGTCGGGGACGGACGCGGTTGAAGACTACCGCGGGCGGCTTCTTGGAGCGGGCCTGCCGTCTTCGCGGCTGGTCGAGCTCATGCGCCAGCGCGGCGGCGTTCCTGCCGGCGGCGGGCCGAGCGAGGACCGATAGCTCGTGACCACCGGCGGGCCCAGCGCGGCACAGGGGAGCGGTACGGACGACGATATCATCATCGCCGTGGTCGGCCTCGGGCGGGTCGGCCTGATCACCGCCGTGGGAATGGCAGAGCTGGGCTGGCAGGTGTTCGGGGCCGAAGCGAGCTCCGCCAGGGCCCAGGCGATTCGACAGGGCATCGTCCCGTTCTACGAGGAGGGGGTCGAGGAGCCGCTTCGGGCCCACCTCGCTTCCGCAAGGCTCAACGTCGAAAACAGCGTGTCGGCCGCCATCGAGCGGGCCGACGTGGTATTCGTCTGCGTCGGGACCCCCGAGGGCCATGACGGCTCCGCCGACGTTTCGGAGCTGGGCAAAGTCGCCGCGGCGATAGGCGCGAGCCTGGACGGCTACAAGCTCGTGGTGCAGAAGAGCACCTGCCCGGTCAAGACGTCCGAGATGATCGAGCGCGTCGTCGCGGAGCAGTGCGCCGCCAACGGCGGGCCCGGCGAGGGCGGTTTCGACGTCGCCGTCAATCCAGAGTTCCTGCGGGAAGGCAAGGCGATGTACGACTTCCTGCATCCCACCAGGATCGTGCTCGGCGTCGACACCGATCGAGCGGCCTCGCTGCTCAGGCGCGTCTACAAGCCGCTGCTGGACAGGATGGGCCGAGACGCGGAGTCCACGGTCGTCGTCACGGACAGGGGCACTGCCGAGATCGTCAAGCACGCGGCCAACGCGTTCCTGGCGACCAAGATATCGTTCGCGAACATCGTCGCCGACCTGTGCGAGGCCACGGGGGCGAACATAGAGCACGTCGCGCACGCCTTGGGCATGGACCCGCGAATCGGGCCCTATCTCGGGGCCGGCATAGGCTACGGAGGCTCCTGCCTGCCTAAGGACGTGCACGCGTTCGCGTCGATCGCAGAGCGATTCGGAGTCGACTTTTCGCTGCTCGCAGAGGTGCACAGGGCCAACGAAGCCCGTATCGACCGATTCGTAGCGAAGGTGCGGGACGCGACGGCGTCGGTCGACGGCGGCGCATTGGCGGTCTGGGGCCTCGCGTTCAAGCCGGGTACGGACGACGTGCGGGACGCACCGAGCCTGAGAATCGTCGACGCGCTCCTGAAGGAGGGCGCCGCGCTGCGGCTGTACGACCCCAGAGCGATGGACGAGTTCGCAGCGCACTTCCCGTCCTCCGACGCCGTCACGTACGCGTCGTCGCCGGAGGACGCGGCGGACGGCGCCGACGCGTTGCTGATACTCACGGAATGGCCCGAATTCCTCGACGTCGACCTCGCGGAGGTCAGGGAGCGGATGAGGGCGCCGGTGATCGTCGACGGCCGGAACGCGCTGGCCCCGGACCACGTCCGAGCGCTCGGCTTCAGGTACGAGAGCGTCGGCCGGCCCTGAGCCGGGTACGCTCCCGTCGACCACAGCCGCATCGCCCGAGCCGCGTTCGCCGCGTCATTCGAGAGCGCGGCCGTCCATCCCTCCGCGCTGCCAGATGTCGGGCATCGCGGGCGGCCTACCGCTGAGTACCTCGTCGTAGATGGCGTTTGTTCGGGCCGCTACGACGCGCCAGTCGAAGACGTCCTCGGCGAGGCGGCGGGACTGGGAGCGCATCCGGTCCAGCTTGTCGCGGTCCTGGAGGATGGAATCGAGGGTCCGGGCCAGGTCGGCGCTGTCGCCCCTCGCGAATGGCTCGCCGTTTTCGTATTCGGACATCCGGGCGACGTAGTAGGGGTTGGTGTGCACGATGGCGAGGCCGCACGAGATGGCCTCTATCGTCGCGATGCCGGGATCGCCGGGCCAGACGCCTATGTCCACGGCGGACAGATAGGCGGGCAGGTCGGCGTTCGGCATGTGGCCGGTTACGGTCACCATGTCGCGGTGGCGGTCTTCGACGCCGGACAGCGGGCTGCCTTCCAGCCCGTCCGTGATCGGGCCGATGACCAGCAGGCGGGCGTCGTGCTTGTCGGCGATAAGGCCCCACGCGGACACCAGGACGTCGATGTCCTTACCTGGGCGAATCCGTCCGCAGAAGGCGATCACCGGCGCGTCGGCCGGGATAGCCAGCCGCGCCCTGGTCTCCGCCCTCGCCTCCGCGTCGTAGCGGAAGGCGTGCGTGTCGGCGCCCAGGGTGGAGTGGGAGATGCGGTCGTAGGGGACTCCGAGCTCGTTGTGCAGCAGCGCTTCGCTGTCCGGCATCAGGGGGATGTAGCGGCCGATGGCGGAGCCGAACCGCGGCAGCACGACGCGTCGGAACAGGGAGCGGTAGTACGTCCGCTTCGCGAGATGGTAGGGCCTGAGGTTGAAGTAGCAGAGGTGGTTGTCCACCACGGTCGGGAGGTCGAGGGAGCGGGCCGTGAGCATCGCCTGGACAAAGAGCGCGCCTATCGGGCCGTGGACGTGCAGGATGTCCGGGCGAATCCGGCGAAGCGTGTCCTTCAGGCCGCGCAGCGCTACCTGGGAGCCCTTCCTCGCACGAAAGCGCGCCTCCAGCCGGTGGATGACGACGCCCCTGTCCTCATATGGGGCCGGGGATTCGCTCCCGTCGGGGAGGACGGCTTCCGCCGTCTGCCGCCGCTCGCCGGGGGGCAGGACCGAGGTCACGAGCGAGACATCCGCGCCCGCCAGGGTCTGGAAGTGCGGGAGGTGGTTCTCCTCGTACCCGAACCCCTCGCGGAACGACCCGATGACGTGTGCTACGCGCAGGGCGACACACCCCCAAGTTCCAGGCGACTTGCTCTCGCGCGGTCCGTCACCATTAGGTGCGGGTCGGCGGTCTCGTGCCCGGCGGTCTCAGACTCGACGAGGCGAACGGTGACGAGAAGTGAGTCAATCCGCCTCCGAGCGAGGCCGTCGGTCGTCTCATCTGTATCATTCTGTCTCATTCTGTATCGTTTCTATCTGGGCGGTGGGACACCTGGCCGGGCAATGAGACACTCGATGTTCAGAGGCGGCCCGCCTGGAAAGGAGGCGTGATGAGCACGGAGTCTGTTGCATGCGGGCAGAATAGCACACGCGTGCTGTTCTCGCAACGCCGGCCCGTTGGCCGTAGTTGTTCACGATTGATGGGGCCCTGCGCGCGCCCCTCGGTACGCGTCCGTCAAAGCAGCGGCGCTACTCGGGGTGAACGAAGTGTGTGGATTCACGCCCCCGACTTCTCGGGGGCAGGCTCTGCGCGGGAATGACGGAGGGGACGGGGGGTGTTCGGGGTGTGTGGCGCATATCTTCTGAAGAGTTACCGCATGACCGCGAGTGTGGCGATGCCGCAGCCTGTCACGCATTTGTTGGAGGTCGCCATTCGTTGCGTTCCATGATGCGCTTCCACTCGGGGTTCGCGGCGCTGAGCTTCCACTCAGGGTCGCAGTACGGACCGCCCGATGCCCGCAGCTCGGCCAGCCATTCGGGCGATATGCCGTTGTCCCTCTCCTCGAAATTGTCGCGCACGTCGGGATGGCTGCTCGGGAGCTTGTAGTGCAGGAAGAACAGCTCTCGCTCGCTGAACTCGTACCGCCTGCCGAGCGATATGAAACGATGCACCATGACATACCAAGTTCTGCTGACCTTGCAGAGGTACTTGGGCGCGGCCCAAGGGGGATTGCGAAAGGTCAGGGTGGTCTCGGTGACGTACCTGTCCAGCTTGTCGAACCTGGAGGTCATTTCCCGGGGGTGGATCATGCCCCCGTCGTACCCGCCCGCATCCAGATTTCGAGCGATCTCGGGGACCGGTTGGTCCGCGACCAGGAACTCGTCGATGTCCATGAAGACCATCCAGTCGACGGTCGGCCCGAAACGCTTGAGAGCGTCGTTCTGGGCCTCCACCTGAGCGTACCTGACTCGGCCTTCGGCGTCCGTCGGTTGCCACCGGACGATATGGACGTTGGGGATCTCGCGCCGAATGTGGTCCAGCACGTCCGCTATTTCGGCTTCTGACAGCGCGACGATGTCGTCGTAGGGGATCCCGTACTTGCTCTTTCGATCCCGCGCGAAAAGAGGCGTCGATACGCCCTTGACATATCCGTCGCCGCCGGAGTTGTCGTAAAGGAAGAAGTGGTCGACACCCATGTGCTTGTGATACAGCACCCATTCCTTGAGGAAGAGAATGTTCTCCTTTGCAACGAATACCGTGTGAATGCCAACGCGAGGAGTGGCGGGGCCCTGGTTGCCCATCCGATAGCCGAGCCGTCTGAGCACCCACATCGGATAGCCGATGAGTACGCGCCCTGTCCGATACACGATGCTTGCCAGTCGAGGGGGAGGAGCTGCGGCATGCCCAAGGACCAGGCGCGCCAACCATCTCAGAATCAACGGCTCGACCCCCGGTTGAGTACCCTCCTACGGGCGCGGCGGACGCGTCCCAACAGCAGCCCGCAGATGAAGCCGACGTTCCCAACAGTGGCTCTCAGGCTGCCGCGTGTGTCCACGGTGAGCGCTTTCGAGTACGCCTTGGCCGCGCCGCGCACGTTGCCACGTCTCATTTCCGTGATCGCCAAGAGTCTCAGCAGCCGAGCGAACGTCGAGGGGCGTTCGCTCAGCTCTCTATCGAATCTGCATATGTGGGACTTGAGAGACTTGACTAGACTGTCGAGCGCACCCGGCCGTTGTGCTGATCGCACGTGCGTCCCTTCGTGCATCAGCATGAGAACGTCTCCAACGACCGCAACGTGCCATCGCATGGACAGGCGGGCCAGGAAGTCCCGGTCGTTAGCGTTTGTCAGCGTTTCGTCGAAGCCACCGATTCGGCGTGCGACCTTCGCTCGGACCAGATACGCGGAAGGGGGCGCGGGCAGCTCCCAGCCGAGCATGTCTTCCGAAATGTCCCCCGACATGACGCTGCGGCCACCGGCGCGCCGCATGCCGCTAGTCGCGTCGACATAGTCAAACCACGTATACACCAGACCCACTCGCGGATCGGACGCGTCGAGGGTCCGCACCTGGCGCAGGAGCTTTTGGTCGACCCATTCGTCGTCGTCGTCGAGAAAGGCTATGTATTCTCCGCGCGCGAGGCGGATACCCGTGTTTATGGCGGCGGACTGGCCCCTGTTTTCCGCCTGCCGGACGGCGTGAATACGCGAGTCCGCGAACCTCTGTACCACCTCGGGAGTATCGTCCGTAGAACAGTCGTCGACAATGATCAGCTCGTAGTCCTCGTAGGTCTGGGCCAGCACGCTTCGCACCGCACGGGGCAGCAGTGCGGCGCGGTTGTACGTGGTGACTACTACGCTTACTTTGGGGTTGGCGGCTGCTTTCGACATGGTTTCTCGACTACGTCCAGTGGCTAGTCTACACTGTCAGGCCAACCTTGTGCCAGTAGTGTTGCCGCGAACGGAGCGAGCGGCCTGCGGTCGCGGCGAGGTCGGCATATTGGCCTAGGTTGAGACGACCCGCCCCAGTTGCTCCGCGCGACAGTTCCCCCGCAGACTGCTAGCATTGCCCGACCTATGGCAAGCGGACTCTACATAGCGGTGGACTTCAAACCCAGGCTTGGCGGGGGTCGCTGAACATACGCACCAGATGGCCAGGCATCTGAACGAATTCGGGGAGCATATCACCGTTCTCACTCCCGCACTGCCCGGCGGAGCCGAGTTTGACCAGACCTGCGAATACCCCATAGTGCGTTTCGACACCAAGCTGGCGCTGGGGAGTTGGCTCAAGTCTCGCTTGGACCGCCGGTTGCTGCTAATTGGGATTCTGGGCATGGCGCGGAGGACAAGAGCAGAGTACCTGATCTGCGATCGCTGGAGTCCCATAGCTGGGATGAACGCAGTTCTGGCCTCAAAGCTGCTGAAGATACCGCTCATTCTCTTCGCGTATGGATCGGAGTTTTCTCAGCCCGCGCGTTTAGGATTCAGTAGAAAGCTCACCGCGCGAGCCGCCGCTCGTGTCATCTGCGTGAGCAGCTATATTCGCTCGCATGTGCTGGATGACGGCGTCGAACCCGATAAGGTTCTCACGATACGCAATGGGTTCGACCCCAGAGAAATAGATGCGTATGAGAGCCGCAGTTACCCTGGGAGATTCCGCGAGCTCGACGCAGCCTTTCCCCCTGGGCACCCTACCGTGCTAACGGTTAGCCGCCTGATGGACCGCAAGGGCATCGACCGGGTTATCGAGGCAATGCCGGCGATTGTTCGTAGCGTGCCGGGAACGCGATACGTGGTAGTCGGCGATGGGGGAGACAGGGAACGCGTGGAGAACCTTGCCTCCAAATCGCCCGTTCGAAGCTCTATCACCTTCCTTGGCCCTCTCATGGGGGACAAGAAGTTCGAGTGCTACAGCAGATGCGATGTCTTTGCCTTGCCTGCTCGTGAGGATGGGTTCCCGGTAGTGGTCCCGGAAGCAAACGCGTTTGGGAAGCCAGTTATCGGCGGGCGCTCCGGAGGCATTCCGGAGGCGATAACGCATGACGAGAATGGCCTCCTCGTCGACCCCGACAGCGTCGATCATGTTGTCGACGCCATAACAGGGCTGCTCGGGAATCCCGCAGAGGCCCAGCGGCTAGGCGCCAACGGCAGGCGTAGGGTCGAGAACGAGTTTACGTGGAAGGCGAGCGCCGCGGCTCGTCATCGGGGGTTCACTTGCGGCGCAGCCGGATGCGGCCCCAAAGCAACTCGACGACTAAGCCGACGTTCGCGACGGTAGCTCTCAGGGTGCCTCGAGTGTCGACAACGAGCGCTTTCGAGTACGCCTCCGACGCGCCGCGTGCGTTGCCCGCCGTCATCTCGATGGTCGCCAATGTCCTCAGGAGCCTGGCGAACAACAGGGGACGTTCGCGCAGTCTTCGATCGAATTCGCGGATCTTGGACCTTAGGTACCTGGCGTAAGCTGCGGCCGCACCCCCCCATTGCGCCGACCGGGAATGACCTCCGTGTACCAACACGAGAACTTCAGGAACGGCGGCCACGTGCCACCGCATTGAAATACGAGCCATAAAGTCCCAGTCGTAGCAGACCGTCAGAGTCTCGTCGAACCCGCCGAGCTGACGCGCGGCGTCGGTACGAACGAGATACGTAGGAGTTCCCGCGGGCATATCCCAGCCGACCACGTCTTGCGAAATGTCGCCGGAGATCGCGACCCGTCCGCCGGCGCGCCGCGCACCGCTAACTCCATCGACGTGGTCGACCCATGTATAGACTAGACCCACTCGTGGATCGGCGTCGAGCGTTTCCAACTGGCGCGCGAGCTTCGTTTGGAGCCATTCGTCGTCGTCGTCCAGGAAGGCGACGTACTCGCCGCGGGCCAGTCGGATGCCGGTGTTCACGGCCGCCGGGTGGCCCCTGTTGTCCGGGTGGCGGACTATGCGAATGCGCGGGTCCACGAAGGTCCGCGTCACCTCGGGAGTGTCGTCGGCGGAACAGTCGTCGACGATGATCAACTCGTAGTCCTCGTACGTCTGGGCGAGGACGCTACGTATCGCGCGGGGGAGCATCGCAGCACGGTTGTACGTGGTGATTACTACGCTTACTCTGGGGTTGCCGGCCGCGTTCGGCATGGTCTCACCACTACATCCCTTGGCCGTGCCTGCGTTGTCAGACCAGCCTAGCGCCGGCACATCGTCAGGGGATGGCAGCGACCCATCATTCCGCAGCAGTATAACTTCCGCTGCTCGTGCCCGTCGACAACCGTCGCATACCAACCAGCACGGCCCGCGCCGCTCCGGGCGACATCTCTGCTAGGATTGCCACGCCCATGGCAAGCGGACTCTACATTGCGGTGGACTTCAAACCCAGGCTCGGCGGGGTCGCCGAACATACGCACCAGATGGCAAGGCATCTGACCGAACTGAGGGAGCGCATCACCGTCGTCACTCCCGCACTGCCTGGCGGAGCCGAGTTCGACCAGACCTGCGAATACCCCATAGTGCGATTTGACACCAACCTCGCGGTGGGGAGCTGGCTCAAGTCCCGCCTGGATCGTCGACTGATGCTCATTGAAACGTTGCGCGTGGCGCGGAGGACGAAGGCCGAGTACATCGTCTGCGACCGTTGGAGTCCCATAGCGGGGCTAAACGCGGTACTGGCCTCGAAGCTGCTGAAGATACCCCTCATCCTATTCGCGTATGGATCGGAGTTCTCCCAACCCGCGCGCTACAAGTTCAGCAGAAGGATCACCGTGCGAGCCGCTAGCCGTGTCGTCTGTGTGAGCAGCTACATTCGCTCACACGTGCTGGACGACGGCGTCGATCCAGAAAAAGTAGTGACGATACGCAACGGCTTCGACCTCAGAGAAATAGACGCGTACCAGGGCCGCGGGTACGCGGGAAGGTTTCCTGATCTGGACGCAGTCTTCCCTTCCGGACGTCCCACCGTGCTAACGGTCAGCCGCCTCATGGACCGCAAGGGGATAGACCGCGTCATCGAGGCGATGCCAGCGATTGTTCGGAAGGTGCCGGGAACTCGATACGTGGTAGTCGGCGACGGCGGAGACAGGGAACGTGTGCACAACCTTGCCTCGAAGTCGCCTGTTCGAGACTCGATCACGTTTCTTGGCCCTCTTACCGGGGACAAGAAGTTCGAGTGCTACAGCAGATGCGATGTCTTTGCCTTGCCCGCCCGTGAGGACGGGTTCCCAGTGGTGGTCCCGGAAGCAAACGCATTTGGCAAGCCAGTCGTCGGCGGGCGCTCCGGGGGAATCCCCGAGGCGATAACCCATGGAGAGAATGGCCTCCTCGTCGACCCCGACAGCGTAGATGATGTTGCCGAGGCCATCACGAGACTGCTCGAGAATCCCGCAGAGGCCCGTAGGCTAGGTGACAACGGCAGGCGCAGGGTCGAGAACGAATTCACGTGGAAGGCGAGCGCGACCGCTCTTCTTTCCGTGACGCGTGACCTGATCGAGAGACCCAGTTTGTCCAACCCGTAGCCACCTTACATCTCGGTCATCACTCCAACCACAATTGCGCCTACCTCTCGCCACGTGTCTACGAAGCGTCGGCTACTCGGACAAGCTGGTCTAACAGTGGGTTGCGGCTCCCGTCGGGCATGGATTTTTGAACCCTGAACCCGTAAGCTACCGCTACCTCTCATGATAGTCTTGGGCATCAACGCCTATCACGGCGACGCGTCGGCGGCCCTCTTCCGGGACGGCCAGTTGCTGGCGGCGGTGGAGGAGGAGCGCTTCACCCGGGTCAAGCACGCCGCCGGGTTTCCGAGCCACGCCGTCCGGTGGTGCCTGGAGTCGAACGGCGTGGACGCGGCGGAGATCGACCACGTCGCGATCGCGCGCAAACGGTCCGCGCACCTCGCCCGCAAGGCGTTGTGGCAGTTGATACCGGCGCCGACGCACATCGACGGGACAGGGCGGCTGCAGACCGTGAGCCGCGCCGCGAACCCGCTCTACCACGAGCTTTACAGCGCGTTCGACAGGCTGACCGGGGTGCCGGCGGTGCTGAACACGTCGTTCAACGAGAGCGAGCCCATGGGGAACACGCCGGAGCAGGCGCTCGACTGCTTCAGCCGGACCGGCATGGACACGCTGGCGCTCGGGCCGTTCCTGGTCGAATGAACCGCAACTCCCACTCGCATGCAGGCCGGGAGTCGATTCGCCTCAATAGCGGACCGCCGTCACAGCCGGGGTCCGCGCAGGCAGCGATGCTATAATAGCTGTCGCCGTCCCAATGGAAGACCCAGGCGGCAGCCGCGCGGCGATCCAAGCCGATAGACAGCTTCATCCCCACGGAGACCACCGATGACTACGAAGCTCGAAAGGTCCACGGCGGTAATCGAGGAGTTGCCTGACCCGCCGGAGAAGACCGACATGCAGCAAGACAGGCACTACGTACCAGTGCGCTCCACCCTGGAGGCTCACTTCGGAAAGCGCGGCGACGTTCTCGTGGCGGGCAACGGTTACTTGATTGTGAGCAGGGGCAGCGTTCGGGACTGGAAGGACCATTTCTACCCGGACTGCGTAGTGGCGTTCGGAGTCGATCCTGAAACCATCATCGACACGAACGGCTACGTGATCTCAGAGGTGGGCAAGCCCCCGGACTTCGTTTTGGAGATAGCCTCCGAGACGACCGCGCAGCGCGACGAGACGGTCAAGCGGAAGGGCTACGCCGAGATGGGGGTGTCCGAGTACTGGCGGTTCGACGGTTCGGGGGAGGGCCGCTACGCTCAGCCTCTGGCCGGAGACCGTGTTGCGGGAAACTCCTATCAGCCAATTGAACTGACTAAAGAGCGCGACGGCGAGGTACGCGGATACAGCCGCGCTCTGTCCCTGTACCTGTGCAGCGACGGGCGCCGTCTCCGCTTATGGGACCCCACTAACCGAGAGTACTTGCCTACCCATGTCGAAGCGATCGAAGGCCAGACCGAAGCCGTAGCGGAACGCGACAGGGAGAGGTCTGCCCGCATCGAGGCTGAGCGCCGCGCGGCCGAAGCCGAGGCCGAGTTGGCGCGGCTCAGGAACAGGCTGCACGACTCCTGACGCGGACGACGAACCGTGCCCAGCCAGCGTTGTCTCAGTCGTGCACGACACGCGGCAGCGCCGTAGGCGGGGCCGCGACCGGCGAAATGAACGTACTCCACGTGATACCCAGCTTCGCGCCGCGCTACGGGGGGCCGATCGTCGCTGCGGTGGGGCTGACGCGCGAGCTGGCTAAGCGCGGCCACCACGTCACCGTCGCCACGACCAACGTCGATGGGCCCGGCGAGCTCGACGTCCCTTTGAACCGGCCCGTATCCATGGACGGTGTCAACGTCTGGTACTTCCCCATACAGCGGCCGCGCTGGTACCACTTCTCGGCCCCCATGGGACGGGCCCTGCGCGACCTGGTGCGCCGGTCGGACGTGGTACACATACACTCCGTGTTCCTCTGGCCGACCACCGTCGCGGCGTTCTGGTGCCGAAGATATGGCGTCCCGTACGTGATCACACCTCACGGACTATTGGAGGCCGCCAGAGTGTCCAAGTCGTACGAGCGCGCCCGCATATCGTTCGCAAGTACGGTCAAGAAGCGGATCTATCTACGGACTCTCGGGATTCCGGACATAGGCGGAGCAGCGGGTCTACACTTCGTCTCCCACCCTGAGCGGGAGGCAACGTCCCGGCTGCGCCTGTCCCCGAAGGCCCACGTTATACTCCTGGGCGCCGACACCCCGCCGCTTGCCGGGGCCGGCGACCGCGCCTCGGTGCAGCGGCAGCACCCGAGCCTCAAGGGTCGGAAGATCGTCCTCTTCCTTTCGAGGCTCCACCGCATAAAGGGCCTCGACGTGCTTGCGGATGCCGCCGGATCGTTGGCCGAGAGCAGGGACGACTTCTCACTGGTGGTCGCGGGCAGCGGCGCGCCCGAATATGAAGCGGAGATCAGGGCTTTGTTTGACCGGCGCGGCATCTCCGAGAGGACGGTATTCACGGGCATGGTGGTGGGAGATGACAAGTGGCGTCTGTTGAGGGCGGCGGACGTGTTCGTACTATCGTCCCGCAACGAGGCATGCCCGGTCGCGGTCATGGAAGCGATGGCGTCCGGGACGCCTGTCGTCGTATCCGACCAGGTGGGCATCGACCGGGAGGTCGCCGAGGCCGGGGCCGGGCTGGTCACGACGCTCGAGCCGGCCGACGTGGCTGGCGCGATCGGCCGGCTGCTGGACGACCCGGACGCCGCGGAGCGCATGGGCAGGGCGGGGGAGGCCCTCGCGGCCCGGAGGTACTCCTGGGAACGGGTGGCGTCGGACGTGGAGGCGCTGTACGAAGAGGTCGTCGGGCAGGCGAGACGCGAAACGTCCACGGCCCGCACCGCGTCGGAGTAGGCCGTGATGGCGCTCGACCTGACTGCTATCGTGCTCACCTATAACGAGGAGATCGACCTGCCCGCCTGCCTCGACAGCCTCGGCCGCCTCGAATGCCGCATCGTCGTGGTCGACTCAGGCAGCGACGACCGCACGGTCGACATCGCCGAGCAGGCCGGCGCCGAGGTGTTCCACCACGAGTTCGAGAGCCAGGCGCAGCAGCTAAACTGGGCGCTCGACAACGTGCCGATGGACGCGGAGTGGCTGTTGAGGCTCGACGCGGACGAGCGGATCACTCCGGAGCTCGCCGAGGAGCTCACGGACAGGCTGGCCCGGCCGGCGGACGGCGTCACCGGGCTCTACTTCAAGCGGCGAGAGTACTTCATGGGCCGCTGGATACGCCACGGCGGCTACTACCCGACGTGGCTCCTGCGCGTATGGAAGCGGGGCGCGGCCCGGTGCGAAGACAGGTCGATGGACGAGCACATGGTGCTGTCCGAGGGCGAGGCGGCGTTCCTCGACCATGATATCGTTGAGGAAAGCGGTAAGGGGTTGTTCAGATGGACGGAGAAACACAACCGGTACGCGGTCAGAGAGGCGCAGGCCGTCCTGGCCGGCGCGAGCGAAGGGGGAGTCCGCCCGTCGCCGTTCGGGGCGCCCGAGTCGAGGCGGCGGTGGCTGCGCGACCGCGTCTACGGGCGAACGCCGCTGTTTTTGCGGGCTTTTCTATACTTCGGGTACCGGTACTTCCTCAGGCTGGGCTTCCTCGACGGACGGGCGGGCCTCGTCTTCCACTTCCTGCAGGGGTGCTGGTACAGGTTCCAGGTGGACGCCCTGCTGTACGAGTCGAGGTCCAAGGGCCGGACCCGGAAGTGAACGGAGGGCATCGGAGTGTGACATGGCAAAGAAGGCGCTGATCACCGGGATCACCGGGCAGGACGGATCGTACCTGGCCGAGCTGCTGCTCGATAAGGGCTACGAGGTGCACGGCCTGATCCGCAAGTCGAGCACCTTCAACACGGGCCGGATCGACCACCTGTACCAGGACCCGCACGAGAGCGGGGTCAAGCTGTTCCTGCACTACGGAGACCTCGTCAACCTGGAGCAGGTCTCCAACCTGGTCTACAACGTGCGGCCTGAGGAGATATACCATCTCGGGGCGCAGTCGCACGTGCAGGTCAGCTTCGAATCTCCGGAGTACACGGGCGAGGTGACCGGGCTCGGCAGCACGCGGCTGCTGGAGGCGGTGCGCCGGAGCGGCATAGGGGCGCGCGTCTACCAGGCGTCGTCGAGCGAGATGTTCGGGGCGAGCCCGCCGCCGCAGAACGAGGGGACGCCGTTCGCGCCGAGGAGCCCGTACGCCGCCGCGAAGGTCTACGCCTACTGGATGGCGGTCAACTACCGCGAGGGGGCCGGCATGTTCGCCGCCAACGGCATCCTGTTCAACCACGAGAGCCCGAGGCGCGGCGAGACCTTCGTGACCCGCAAGGTCACCCGCGCCGTGGCGAGGATTTGGGCCGAGCAGCAGCGGAAGGTGTATCTCGGCAACCTGGACGCGCGCCGCGACTGGGGGTACGCGCCGGAGTACGTCGAGGCGATGTGGCGCATCCTGCAGCAGGACGAGCCGGACGACTACGCGATCGGCACGGGCGAGTCGCACTCGGTGCGGGAGTTCGTGGAGGAGGCGTTCGCCTACGCGGGGCTCGACTGGCGGGAGCACGTCGAGATCGACTCCCGGTACTTCCGGCCCACGGACGTGAGCGACCTGCGGGCCGACGCGCGCAAGGCGAGGCGAGTGCTGGAGTGGGCGCCCCGGGTGGGCTTCCACCAGCTCGTCAGGATAATGGTCGACGCCGACATGGAGGCCATCGGGCTGCCGGCGATCGGCGAAGGGCGCGGGTAACACGTTGGGGGATCGTAGAGAGCAATCACCCTCACCTCAGTCCTCTCCCGTCGAGGGAGAGGAGGGGGGAGGCTTCTGGGCAGGGAAATCTGTCGTCGTGACGGGGGGCGCGGGATTCCTGGGCAGGGCGGTCGTACGCCGAATACGGGAGCGCGGCGCGGAGAGGGTGTTCGTTCCGAGGAGCGCCGAGTACGATCTGCGTCTCCGGGAAAACGTCCTGCGGCTGCTCGAGGACGCTGCGCCGGACTACCTGGTCCACCTCGCGGCCGTGGTGGGCGGCATCGGCGCCAACCGCGCCAACCCGGGGACGTTCTTCTACGACAACGCGATCATGGGCATCCATCTCCTGGAGGAGGCCCGCAAGGCCGGCGTCGAGAAGATATTGGTCGTCGGGACGATCTGCGCGTACCCGAACGACACGCCGGTGCCGTTCAGGGAGGACGATCTCTGGGACGGCTATCCCGAGACGACGAACGCGCCGTACGGGCTCGCCAAGAAGATGCTGCTGGTGCAGGCGCAGGCGTACCGCGAGCAGTACGGGACGAACATCGTCTACCTGCTGCCGGTCAACCTGTACGGCCCGGCGGACAACTTCGACCCCGAGTCGAGCCACGTCATCCCGGCGCTGATTCGGAAATTCGTGGAGGCCAGGGAGCGGGGCGACGCGTCTATCACGGCGTGGGGCACCGGCTCGCCGACGCGGGAGTTCCTCTACGTCGCCGACGCGGCCGAGGGCATAGCGCTGGCGATGGAGCGGTACGACAAGCCGGACCCGGTCAACCTCGGCTCAGGAGACGAGACCAGCATCCGCGATCTGACCTCGAAGATACGGGAGATGGTCGGGTTCGAGGGCCGCGTCGAGTGGGACGAGAGCAAGCCCGACGGCCAGCCTCGGCGGAAGCTCGACACGTCCCGCGCACGCGAGGAGTTCGGCTTCGTCGCGTCGACGCCGTTCGACGTCGGGCTGCGCGGGACGATCGACTGGTTCGAGGCGAACCGCGGCATGCTGGACCGATGACGGCCCCGAAGCAGCGGTACAAGCGGCCCTACGACCTCGCCGTCATTGTCGTCACCCACCTCGCGCTGGCTCCGCTGTGGCTCGTGCTGTGGCTCGGCATCCCGCTCGCCGTGTGGCTCGAAGACAGGGGACCCGTCTTCTTCCGGCAGCGTCGGGTGGGCACGGACGGCGAGGAGTTCGTGTTCCTCAAGTTCAGGACGATGGTCCAGGACGCGGAAAGCTCCGGGCTCGTCACAGCCGACGCCGACCCCCGCGTGACCAGGGTCGGCCGGGTGCTGCGCCGGACCGCGCTGGACGAGCTGCCGCAGGTGATCAACGTACTGCGCGGCGACATGAGCTTCGTCGGGCCGAGGGCGCTGCCCGTTCAGATGCACCTGGACGCGGTCGCGGAGGAGCCCAGATTCGACCGGCGGACCGCGGTCATGCCTGGCATGACGGGCACGGCGCAGCTCTATCTGCCCAGGCACTGCTCGCCGCGCAGGCGGCTCGCCTACGATATGCTATACGTGAAGCGGGCAAGCCTGTGGCTCGACGTGGCGCTGATGCTACGGGCGGCCTGGAACACGCTGACAGGAAGCTGGGGCACCGGCCACCGCAGGCCGGAGGCCCCGGCGGGCCGAGACGCGGAGGTATGACAGTTTGCGGATACTGATAACGGGGGGCGCAGGCTTCCAGGGCAGCCACCTGGCCGAGCGGTGGAGCGGCTCGGGCCACGGCGTCACCATCCTGAACACCTACTCCGAAGAGGCCGCCCGCAACATCCGGGCCGTCTCGGCGGACTCCGAGGTGGTGTGGGGAAGCGTCACCGACAACGAGATCGTGGAGAAGACGGTGCGCGGCCATGACGTCGTGGTGCATCTGGCGGCGCGCGTGAACGTGGACGAGTCGCTGGCAGAGCCGCGGGCGTTCGCCGACGTCAACCTCGACGGGACGATCAACGTGCTGGAGGCGGCGCGGCGGTGGGGGAGCAGGGTCGTGTTCGGCAGCAGCTGCGAGGTGTACGGCGCCTCGGACGGCCTGCCGGTGCCGGAGACGGCGCCGCTGCGTCCGTACAGCCCCTACTCGGCGTCCAAGGCGGCGGCGGACCGGATGTGCTACGCGTACCACATGAGCTACGGCCTCGACGTGACGATCTTACGGCCGTCCAACGTCTACGGGGAGCGCCAGAAGTCGGGCAGGGGCGGGGCCGTGATCCCCATCTTCTCCAGCCTGGCCGCGGCGGGCAAGCCGCTGACGGTGTTCGGCACGGGCGCCCAGACGCGCGAGTACATCCACGTCAGCGACCTCGTGGCCGCGTACGACATGATCGTGGGCCGGGGCGACCTCGCGGGCGCGACGGTGAACGTCGGCACCGGGGACATCGTGTCGGTCCGCAGCATCGCCGAGTTCATCGCGGAGCGGGCGGGCGTCGACATATCCGAGGAGCCGGCCCGCCCAGGCGAGGTGCCGCAGTTCTCACTCGACAGCACCCTGGTCGGCAGCCTCGGGTTCGCGCCGCGGGTCAAGTTCTGGGACGGCCTCGGCCGGTATCTCGACTCCTGGCTGCGGGGGTCGACTTAGGCCACCACAGGAGCTTACCGGCGGGACCCGTCGACGTTGAGGAGATACTCGTGACCCTGGAAGATCAGATCCATGACAGCACAGAGGCGGAGGACGATGCCCTGGCCCGTGCCATCGCTGAGGGTCTCGAAACCGAGTCTGTCAGTAGCGAGAGCGTTCTGGAAGCGCTCCGGGACGACCGGGATGAGGCTTGAGCTCAGGAGGTCTCAGCCAGGACCCTGAGGGGCACTACCGATTCAACTGTTGTCGCAGTCTCTCCAACTCCGCCTCCGCGGCCAGGCGGGCGGCTCTCTCCGAACTCAACTCCGTCTCGGCAGTCTCGGCGCGGGTGACGGCCTCGGCGTGGCTTTCCAGCCAGCGGCCCGCCGCGGGATCGTAGAAGCGCAGGCGGCCTTCCTGCCAGCACAGGTCTAAGCCCAGCGCGGGGCTGTGGCCGCGCACGACGCCGCCCGGCTCGGTTCGCAACTCGAAACGCCGGTACTCTCCGTCCTCGAGGTACTCGCCGACCAGTGGCTCGCCGTAGTGGTCGCCCCCCGTGGGATCGAATCGCCAGTATTCGCTGACCCCCAGGCTCGCGTACAGGTCGCGCTTGGGCCCGCCGTCGTTGGATGCCGTCGATGCAGAACCTATCTCCAGGACGAAGTCGGGCATCTTGCCGACTTCCCACACGCGGTAGGTGCTGTACAGGTCAATCGACTCCTTGCTGATGCCCTTGGCTACGTAGCAGTCAGGGGAGAGCGACTTGCGCGGCTCGCCCTCGGCGTAGTAGATGAAGGTGTTGCCGCTGACCGCCGTCGTAGGACCGTCGAGGTGCAGCCCCAGCGTCGCACGGATCTCCAAGTAGTGCGGCTCCTGAAGGTATCCGTCTGGCAATGGCATACCGTCCGAATCAGGGTAGACGACCTCATCGGCCTTGGCGGGCCTACCCGGTGTCAAGGTTGTCGGTCTCGTGGTCATGGCGCTCGCTCCTGTCGAAAATTCTATCACAGGCCGGGGCCGCACTCGGGTACGGCGCGTTGTCGCAGCGCCGCCGGCCGCCCTGCGCTAGCCACGATGCCCCACGGCCTAGACGAGGACGTCCAGGTACTCCTCGACGGCGCGCGTCCGCGTGTAGTGCTGCTCGTAGGCGCTGCGGCCGTTCGCGCCCCTGCGGGCTAGCTCGTCGCGCGCGTCGAGCAGGCCGGAGAGCAGGTCCGCCAGGTCGTCGGCCGACTCTACGTTCCAGCCACAGTCGTGCTCGACGGCCAGCTTCGCGACGTCGGCCTCCGGGCGCATTATGGCGACGAAGGGCTTGCCGGCGCCCATGGCGGTGTACGCCTTCGATGGCACCGCAAGCCCCTCGAGGCCGGGCTTGAGCACGACGAGCGACACGTTGGTCGCGGCCATGATCTCGGCGAAACGCGCCTCGGACTGGAATGGCATGAACGATACCTGGGCGATGCCCTCGTCCCTGATTCTCGCCGCCAGCCCGGCCCGCCGCGCGCCGTCGCCGACGAGAAGGAAGTGGACCGGCAGCCCGCGGCACCGCTTCGCCGCGTCGAGGACGCCGTCGAGCGGGTGTATCACGCCCATGTTGCCCGCGTACGACACGAGCAGCGCGTCGTTGTCGACGTTCAGCTCCCGGCGCACGTCGGCTCCGCCCGGTCCCGCGCCAAGCTCGGGACGCGCCCACAGCGGGATGACGTGGACGCGGTCCGCGTCGACTCCCTTACCCTCCACGAGGGTGCGTTTCATCCCGTGTGCGGGGACCACGATGGCGTCGGCCCGCCTCAGCACCCACCGATGCACGAGATCGAACGCCCACAGCGCCGGCCTCGGCAGCATCTCGAACCCCGACGCTCTCAGGATGTCGGGGTGGATGTCGTACAGCACGTAGACGAAGCGGGCGCGGCTTCGGCGGGCGACGAGCGCGGCGGCGATACCGATGATGGGCGGGTTGCCGAAGGTGACGACCGTATCGGGGCGCTCGGCCTTCGACAGCGACCGCGCCAGCCTCCAGCCCCTGAAGAAGAACAGGAAGAATCCCCGCAGGCGCACGCTGAGCCGCTCCCGGCCCCTCGCTCCGCCCATGCCCACCCGGTGCACCTCCACGCCGTCGCGCTCCTCGCGGGCCGGCGCGGCCGGTGCGGCCTCGGTGTAGCTGGGCTCGCCTGCCACGACCCTGATCCGCAGACCCTTCGACGCGAGGCCGGCGCATAGCTCGGCCGCGACCTGGCCGGTCGCGGCGTAGTCGGGAGCGTAGAACTGGTTGACGACGAGCAGCTTCGGTGTGGACATTACCCTGTAATCCAGACCAAGAGAAGGGGCCGGTACGCTCACACTATGCGCGCATCCGCTCCGGACAGCTGTCTGCCTTCCTCAGCGGAGCCCCCACACGGATAGGAAGGAACCGGAGCAAGGGGTCGCCGCGTTTCAACTCAAAGCGAGAAATGCAGTCTCTTCGTCCTTGCATAGCGCTAGAACGTTGTCACACCTGGCGCTGAGGATAGCCTCGATCTCCGAAGTCGAGCAGTTGCCGCGCCTGATCCACACAACGCGCGGCGGGAGGCCGAGAGTGAAGCTCAACTGCCTGAAATCCGAGTCCTTAGACACGATTGTGAGCCCGTGGTCGCCCGCATACTGCCAGATCGTCATGTCGTCGGCAGCCTTGAGTCCTACGTCCCTGACGTGCAGGGAGTTCGGATAGACGCGCCGCAGCGTATTCTTGAGACGGGGTGATAGGTTCTGGTCGAACAGCAGCCTCATTCAGGAGGCAGTGACACCAATCGCCTTTCACGGTCAGCCGCGAAGGTGAGGGAAGCCCGGATGTCCTGCCGCTCCAAGTCGGGGAAATCGGCCAGTATCTCGTCCTCGGACATCCCCGACGCCAGATACTCCAGCACGTCATAGACAGTGATGCGCAGGCCGCGGATGCAGGGCTTCCCGCCCCGCTTACCAGGGTCGACTGAGATGATTTTCGAGTAGTCGGCGTTCAGGACAACTCTCCCTTCGGCGTCGGCGCCATTCTACCACGCGCCCTCTTCTCTCGCCGCCATGCGGCAGGTGCTCCGACAGACCACCAGGCACGTCTTGAATGCCCGCGCCCGGTGTGTCGCAAAGCCCTTCCACGACCGCCATTCCCCAAGGACGGAGCCATCCGGGAAGCGCAGACCGGTTACGTGGCAGTCGCCTCCTCAATGCCCGGCCTGTGTTGGAGGATGCGTGGCCTGATCGCGAGTCGGGGCCTCAAACCTTCGAATGGGTCTCGGCGCGGCGCTCCGATTCCCATTGCAGGCGCGGCCGCACGGCGGTTGCGGGCCAGTCGGCGGGGAAGCTGCCGCGGGCGCCCGCCGGGTCCATGGAGTCGAGCACGTTGAACGTGACGACATCCGGCCGCACGGCGTGGACCCGGACGCCGTCGGTCAGCTTCGCCAACACGAACACCTGCCCGTTGTTCAGCAGGTCCGGCGGGATCCGGCAGGTGGAGAGGTACAGGCCCGCCTCGCGCCCCGGCCCAGACGACGCCGCGTCCTCGGAGTCGTCGGTCGACATGAAGAGGAGCTCGCCGCGGTCGTTGCGGAACTCCAGGGTGACGTTCAGCCGCTCGACTTCCCGGAGCACCCAGTACTCCATCTGCACGTAGACTGGGTCGCGCACGTCGAACGCGGTCGAAAGGGCGCCGCGGTCGTCGACCACGCGGACAGCGTGGACACGCGCCGTGTCGTCGCCGGGGGCTGAGGACGCCTCCTTCCACACGCGCTCCCCGAGGCGCTCGGCTCCGAGGCCCAGGTAGCCGGAGACGACCTCTCGCGTCGGGCCGTTCATCAGCAGCTCGCCGTCGTGCAGCAGTATGCCGCGGTCGCACAGCCTCTGCACCGAGCCCATGTTGTGGCTGACGAACAGGACGGTCCGCCCGAGCGTCGTCACGTCCTGCATCTTGCCGACGCACTTCTCCTGGAACTTCACGTCGCCCACGGCCAGCACCTCGTCAACGAGCAGTATCTCCGCCTCCAGATGGGCCGCGACCGAGAAGGCCAACCGCAGCGCCATCCCGGTCGAGTAGCGCTTCACCGGCATGTCGATGAACTTCTCGACCTCGGAGAAGGCGACTATCTCGTCGAACCTGGCTTCTATCTCCCTCTTCCTCATGCCCAGCACCGAACCGTTGAGGAAGACGTTCTCGCGGCCGGTCAGGTCGGGGTGGAACGCTGTGCCGACCTCGAGCAGCGCGCCGACGCGCCCGGACAACTCGACCCGCCCGCGCGTCGGGCTGGTGATCCGGGACAGTATCTTGATGAGCGTGCTCTTGCCGGAGCCGTTGCGGCCTATGACGCCGACGATCTCGCCCCGCGCGACCTCGAACGACACGTCCCTGAGAGCCCAGAGGACGTCGTCGCGGTCTTCGCTGTCGTCGAACGTCGACAGCTCGCGCAGGCGTCGGAGGTTCAGCGCGGGCCGTCTCACGAGGTCGGTGATGGCACCGCCCAGCGTGTCGTGGGCCTGCTCCCTGACGCCGATCCGGTACCGCTTCGAAAGTCCCTCGACGCGGATCGCTATGTCACTCATCTGCTTTTACGCGACATCGTCGAAGATGTGTTCCGTCCGTCGGAAGTAAAGGGTGCCAGTCAGTGTGACCAGCACGGTGACGACGGTGCCCACCGCCAGCAAGTCCCAGGGCATTGGAGTCGTGCCCAGCAGGGCGGACCGGAAGCCCTCTACGACCCCGGCCATCGGGTTCAGGCCGTAGATCAGCCGATACCTGTCCGGGATCAACGTCGCCGGATACACGACCGGCGAGCAGTACATGAGGAGCTGGGCCGCGAAGGTGATGCCGTACTTCACGTCCCGGTACTGGACGGCCATGCTGGTCAGCCAGGTGCCTATGCCCCAGGCGAGCATCGCCGTGAGCAGCAGAAGGAATGGCAGTGTGAGCACCCAGACCGTGGGCGTGCTCCGGTACCACGCCATCATGAGCAGGAGCACTACGAACGCCACTCCGAAGTCGACCAGCTTCGATATGACCGGCGCCAGCGGCAGGGTCAATCGGGGGAAGTAGACCTTCTTGATCATGCCCTGGTTCAGCACCAGGCTGTTGGTGGACTCCGTAAACGCGGTGGAGAAGTACGTCCAGGGGACGAGCGCCGCGAAGCTGAAGATCGGGTAGGGGACGCCGTCGGATCTGACCCCGGCCAACCTGCCGAACACGATCGAGAAGACGATCATGAAGAATACCGGCTGGATGACCGCCCAGCCGATGCCGAACACCGACTGCGTGTAGCGGACCCTGATGTCGCGCCGCACCAGGAAGTAGAGCACGTCGCGGTACTCCCACAGCTCCCGGTAGTCGATCGAGCGCCAACCCGAGGCTGGCTCGATGACCCTGAACGGCTTCGACGCCGACGCGCGGCCGCTAGCCGCCATATGTAGCCAGTCCTCGCATGTGCGTCGTCCTCCTCCGGGAGCGTACGTGCGCCCAAGGCACCCGTACAGGTGAGCGCTGATCAGGGTCGGGCGCAGACGTTGGGAACGCCGGAAGCCGCCGTACCTATGCCGCGACAGCGTATCCTGAGCTGCCCCTGCGGCGAAGCTACCCACCCTGGCGCCACAGACCGTAGCCGTTCGTTTCATGAACGCATGCGCAAGAATATACGTGGCTTCGACGCAATGTCAATATCGCGAGCTGCCGTAGATTTCCCACCTGATTGGGCCGGGGGGCGTGGCGGGCTGCTTCCGGTGTCATAGGTGGCGCACCTTGTCGGGGATGGATTCCCGCCCCCGCCTACGCGAGGGCAGGCTCTTCGCGGGAATGACGGCTTGTTCAGCGGGAATGACGGAGGTGGGGGTGGGCCGGGGGGCGTGGCGGGCTGCTTCCGGTGTCATAGGTGGCGCACCTTGTCGGGGATGGATTCCCGCGTTCGCGGGAATGACGGAGGTGGGGGTGGGCCGGGGGGCGTGACGGGCTGCTTCCGGTGTCATAGATGGCGCACGCTGTCGGGGATGGATTCCCGCGTTCGCGGGAATGACGGAGGTGGGGGTGGGCCGGGGGGCGTGACGGGCTGCTTCCGGTGTCATAGGTGGCGCACGTTGTCGGGGATGGATTCCCGCGTTCGCGGGAATGACGGAGGTGGGGGTGGGCCGGGGGGCGTGACGGACTGCTTCCGGTGTCATAGGTGGCGCACCTTGTCGGGGATGGATTCCCGCGTTCGCGGGAATGACGGAGGTGGGGAATTTGGGCTGCCCTCGAACGGGCTACACGCCTTCGGTAACGGGCGGGCGCGCGATTAGCCGAGCTCCTCGCGCCCGTAGTCGTCGCGGACGCGGACTATGTCGTCTTCGCCCAGGTAGTCGCCTGTCTGGACCTCGACGACCTCCAGCGGCGAGTCGCCCGCGTTCTCCAGCCTGTGGACCGACCCGCGCGGAACGTAGGTGGACTCGTTTTCGCGCAGCTCGTAACGCTCCTCGCCGACGGTGACGCGCGCGGTACCCCTGACGACCACCCAGTGCTCCGCCCGGCGCCGGTGCGTCTGCAGTGACGACGCCGCGCCCGGATCGACTATCAGACGCTTGACCTGGAAGCCGGGCCCCTCGTCCAGTACCTCGTAGCTGCCCCAGGGCCTGTGCACCTTGCGGTGGCTATCGTGCTCGGGGCGGCCGTCGGCCCTCAGCCTGTCCACCACGGCCTTGACGTCCTGTACGCGGTCTTTGCGCGCGACGAGAACCGCGTCGGCCATCTCCACGACAACGACGTCCTCGAGGCCCACGGCGGCCAACAGCCTGTGTCGCCCCAGCAGCAGCGAGCCCCGCGTCGACTCCGCGTACACGTCCCCGTGGACGACGTTGCCATCGGCGTCGCGCTCCCCCTCGTCCCATACCGCGGACCACGCCCCGACGTCGGACCAGCCGCCCTCCAGGGACACGACCGAGTAGCCGTGGCAGGCCGCGGCAGCCGATTCGGATGCCGGCGGCTCGGCGCACGGGCCCTTCTCCATCACGGCGTAGTCGATCGACTCTGAGGCGCACTCATCGAACTCGGCCCCGGGACGGAAGAAGGCGCCGTCGACCGTGCCGTTCTCCGCCGCCGCGCGGCAGGACTCGAGGATGTCCGGGCGAAAGCGGCGCAGCTCCGACATCCAGACGTCGGGGCGCATCATGAATATCCCGCTGTTCCAGAGATAGTCCCCGCTCCGCAGATAGCGCAGCGCCGTCTCCGCGTCGGGCTTTTCCACGAACTCGACTATGCGCCGGCCGCCCTGACTCTGGGCACCTTCGGGGGACTCTGTCCGGGTGCCGGCGCGAATGTAGCCGTAGCCGGTCTCGGGGCTCGTGGGCACGACTCCGAACGCGACGATCCGCCGTTCGGCCGCCTGCCCATACGCCGCCGATACAGCCCCCCTGAAGGCGTCTACGTCGGATACGACGTGGTCGGCCGGCATCACGAGCATGGCCGCCCGATCCGCACTTTTCGGCCCCAATTCGGTCAGCCGCAGCGCCGCCAGCGTCAGCGCGGGGGCGGTGCTGCGCACGGCGGGTTCCACGACAATGTCGCCGAGCTCGATCCCGAGCTCACGCGCCTGGCTGACCACCAGAAACCGATGGTCCTCGTTGCACACGACCGTCGGGGCCGTGGCGCCCTCCATGCCGTGGACACGCAGCAGCGACTCCTGGAACAGGCTTCGCTCGCCGATCAGCGGCATGAACTGCTTGGGGTACGTGCGACGCGACAGGGGCCACAGACGGGTGCCCGCGCCCCCGGCCAGCACGACCGGCAGTATGGTCTGCTTCGAGGTCTCGATCGGTCGCCCTTCCAAACGCGTGGGATGCCGTCGTGGCCGGATTCTAACACGCGCCCAATTGGGGCCCGGATGTCGTGTGTCACGCGAAGGCGCGGGACCGTCGGTCGGCGCCCCGAGCCAAGGCGACCAGGCCCTGTTGGCGCCTTACACCCCCTGCTGTTGTCCGCGCGCCTCAGTGGACGTCTGCGCGCCGGTCTCCAGGTTGGCCACGAAGGTCAACGAGGCATAGATCAGCACATTGACCGTCAGCCCGATAACGGCGGCGAGCTGAGAGTGGAAGAAGACGAAGACCTGAGTGATGAAAATCGAGACCAACGCGGCGCGTATGTACCACCGGTAGGACCTGGCGCGGGCGGAGGGCCAGGCCCAAATGCCGATCGCGACACATACGATCGTGATCGACAACGATGTTGCCTGGGCGTAGTGGGTCCAGCTCAGGCTCTCGATCGTCGCGCCTGATATTCCGTAGACCAAAACCGCCAATCCCACAGCTTGAGCGATGGCCCACAGCAAGAACAGCAGTGGGAACAGAGCGGCGAACCTGCGGTGTCGCGCCACCCGCCGGCAGACCTCTACCGTCCACTCTTTGAAGCGAAAGTAGAAGTGGGACTGAGCATCCGGACTCGGTTCCGCTGAATCGACGTAGGCGCGCAGATGGGCCGACAACGGATGCAGGGGGTCGGCCTGATCGAGCAGCGCCAGGATCTGCTCCTTCTTCCTGGAATCGAGCGGCTCGGCGATAGACCCCTGAATCTGCTTGAGGGCGTTCGCCAAAGCATCGCCGGGTTCGACGGCCCGGGTGCGGCGCGCCGTTCGAAGAATCAGGAAAATGACGACGAAGATCACGTAGATCAGTCCAATGGTGGGTTCGTAGAAGTAGTAGTTGTCCGACGTAACGAACTTTCCCAATTCGTCGATGAAGGTGCCGAATCCGACGCCGGCCAGAATCGCCGCCAAGCGGTCCAGCGCCCCACCCAGGAACGTGAACAACAGAATGAAGGCCATCACCATGAAGGCCCCGCCCCACAGCATGTGAGCTATGTGCAGGCCGTCTCCGCCAAGTTGCGGGTATCCGGCGGCGGCGAGGAACGCGCGAATACCCAGCACCGAGCAGATGGCGGCTACGAGGAAGAGCTCGAGGAGCTCCCCGGCCTCCGAGTTGTGCGTCAGCCCATGGCGCCAGCTCTGAAAGGCCTCGTAGGGCTCTCTAATCCGAAGCAGCGCAGAAACCGTAGCCCTGAGCATCAGCGATCAGCTCCTGTATTCATCGGCCACCGGGCCGGCACTGGCGCTCCGGAGTTCGGAGACGACCTGATTCGGACGGCTCCTGCCCTGTGCCGTCCGAATCGACATCCAATAAACCGTCGGGAGGATAACATAGCCACTATCGGCGGCCTCCGGGACTCGGCTATGGGCACGCTCCCGGCGCGATGGGCGTCGTTCGGCTCCCGCGGATCACGAAGTGACCGTTCCCCGTTCCTCAGGGATAAGCGGCCGAAACTCGCTGGCGACCTGGCTGTCTGGTCTCGTCCAGATAGATGCCGTAGTGCTTCTCGACAGCGGTCGCGCCTACGGTGCACAATTAGCGCATCGAGGCAAGTACTCACAACCGAGGCTCACCCACGCCCGTTCACCCCGAGTAGCGCCGACGCTTCGTTGGCGCGTATCGAGGGGCGCACGTGGGTTCTCACCAAGGCAAACGATTGCCGTCGGGAGGGCGAATGGACAGCCGGTGGTCGGATATTGACGCTCGGCGGACGGTGGACCACTACGCCGGACAGGGTTACGGGCCGGACGTGGCGCTCAGGGTCTACACGACGCGGCTGCTCGGCGCCGACCCCAAGCTGGTGCTGCACGGAGGCGGCAACACCTCGGTCAAGACCGTCGCGGCCGACCTGCTCGGCGACGAAGTCGAGGTGCTCTGCGTCAAGGGCAGCGGGTGGGACATGGCGGAGATCGAGCCGCCCGGCCTGCCGGCGGTCCGGCTCGACCCGCTGAGGCGCCTGCGCCGACTCGACGCGCTGTCTGACGAGGACATGGTCGACTTCGAGCGGCAGAGCCTGCTCGACAGCCGCGCCCCGACGCCCTCGGTGGAAGCGTTGCTGCACGCGTTCCTGCCGCACAAGTTCGTCGACCACACCCACTCGACCGCGGTGCTGAGCCTCACCAATCAGCCGGATGGCGAGGCGCTGTGCCGCGACCTCCTCGGCGACCGGGTCGGGGTCGTGCCCTACATCATGCCCGGGTTCCACCTGGCCAAGGCGGCCGCCCACGTATACGAGTCCAACACGGAAGCCCGAGGGCTGGTGCTGCTGAAGCACGGGCTGTTCACGTTCGGGGAGACCGCCAGAGAGGCGTACGAGGAGATGATCGGCATCGTGTCGTGCGTGGAGCGCCGACTGGCGCGGGGCCGCGAGCGCGTCTTCGCGACGGCGCCGATGCCGTCGAAGACGATGCCGGCCGCGGAGGTCGCGCCGATCCTTCGAGGCGCCTGCGCCATCGCGGACGACTCGGCCTACGACGGCCGCCGGCGGTTCGTTCTCGACTACCGATCGAGCCCTGACATCCTGGCTTACGTGAACGGGCGGGAGCTGGAACGCTACAGCCAGTCCGGGGTGGCGACGCCCGATCACACGATCAGGACGAAGAGCTGGCCGATGCTGCTGCCGGCTCCCGTGGCGGGCGAGGCCGAGGGCTTCAGCGCCGCGGTGGCGGACGCGGTGGCGGCGTTCGTCGACCGGTACCGCGACTACTTCAGGCGGAACGCGAAGCGCCACTCGGCCGCCAAGACCGAGCTCGACCCGATGCCGAGGGTAGTCCTCGTACCCGGCGTGGGGCTGTTCGGCCTGGGCCGGACGGCCGGCGAGGCGCGCATCGCCGCCGACATCGCCGAGAGCACCGTCGAGACGGTCACGGACGCGGAGGCGATTGGGCGCTTCGAGTCGGCCGACGAGGCCGACCTGTTCGACGTCGAGTACTGGTCGCTGGAGCAGGCCAAGCTGGGCAGGGCGGAGAAGACGCTGGCCGGATGTGTCGCGTTGGTCACGGGAGGCGCAGGCGCGATAGGGGCGGCGACGTGCCGGGCGTTCGCGCGCGAAGGCGCCTCCGTCGCGGCGCTCGACACGAACGAGGCGGCGGCCAATGCACTGGCCGAGGCCATCGGCGCGGGTGCCGTGGGCATACGCTGCGACGTGACCGACCCGGACTCGGTGCGCGCCGCATTCGACCGCATCTGCCTGGGGTTCGGCGGCGTAGACATCGTCGTCTCGAACGCCGGCGCGGCGTGGCAGGGGAGGATAGGGGACGTGGATGACGGCGTGCTGCGCGAGAGCTTCGAGCTCAACTTCTTCGCCCACCAGACCGTCGCCCAGAACGCGGTGCGGATCATGAGGGCCCAGGGTACGGGCGGCGCGCTGCTCTTCAACGCCTCCAAGCAGGCGGTGAACCCCGGCCCCGACTTCGGGCCCTACGGCCTGCCCAAGGCCGCGACGTTTGCCCTGGCGCGCCAGTACGCCCTCGACCACGGCTCGGAGGGAATCAGGGCGAACGCGGTGAACGCCGACCGCATCAGGAGCGGCCTGCTCACCGACGGCATGATCGCGTCGAGGGCGCGAGCGCGGGGCGTCAGCGAAGCCGACTACATGTCCGGCAATCTGCTCGGAGTCGAGGTGACCGCGGAGGACGTGGCGCAGGCGTTCCTACACCAGGCGCTGGCCGTCAAGAGTACGGCGGGCGTGACGACCGTCGACGGCGGCAACATCTCGGCCGCGCTCCGCTAGAGGGCGCCTCACAAGCGGCGCCGCGCGTCCTCGATACCGCGCATCTTCTCGGGCCTGAACCACGGCGGGGCGTCGCGGATGACCTGGACCTCAGCCGGGTCGGCTGACGGGGCGCCCGACCTGTAGCGGCAGAGGAAGGTCACGCCGACGACCCGCTTGCCGTCGTCCGTGTCGAAGCGGCGGGTATCCACGGCCAGGGGCGGGGATGGGTTTCCGTCTCCACGGGAACGACGGGCGGAGGCGCCGCACCCACACCGTCATTCCCGTGGAGACGGGAATCCAGTGTTGGGGGTTCCTACCATCAGAGATTCGAGACCCTCCCCGAGGCTGATCGTTGGCTCCCAGCCGAGCACGGCGGCGGCCCGTGAGTAGTCGGCCGCCTTGCGCCGCTCCTCCATGTCGCCCCTGGGGTTGGGGATGACGTGGACCACGTTGCCGCCGATCATGCCTGCTATCCGGTTGACCGACGTCTCCACGCCGGAGCCGATGTTGAGCACCGTGTTCCGGCCCGCCGGAACGTCCGCCTCGGCGGCGAGAAGATTCGCGGCGACGACATCGTAGACATGCGAGTACGCCCGCGTCTGCTCTCCGTCGCCGTAGACGGTCATCGGCGTTCCGGAGCGGTCTGCGCTGAGGAACTTGCCGATCACAAGGGCGTACTCGCCCTCCAGAGGCTGCCTCGGGCCGTAGACGTTGAAGTAGCGCAGCGACACGGCCGTCATGCCATAGAGACGTGCGAACATCGACGCGTACTGCTCGCCGACCAGCTTTTGCAGCGCGTACGGGGACAGCGGGTTTGGCGTCATGTCTTCGCGCATCAGGTACGTCTCCTGCTCGCCGTAGACGCTTGAGGACGACGAGTATACGACCCTGTCGACGCCCGCGCGCCGCGCCGCCTCGAGGACGTTCAGGGTGCCGTCGACGTTCACCCGGTGCGTCCCGACGGGGTCCTCGATCGACCTTGGCACGCGGGGCAGAGCGGCAACGTGGAATATCCGGTCCGCTCCATACACGGCGTCCCGGAGAAGCTCCGCGTCCAGCACCGAGCCGCGCACCAGGCAGGCGGCGGCGTTGAGATTGGCCGCGTCGCCGGTCGCGAGGTCGTCTACCACGACGACTTCGTCGCCGCGCTCGACGAGCCGGTCGACGACGTGCGAGCCGATGAACCCGCAGCCGCCTGTGACTACGCTCCTCAACGCCGCGCTACTCCGACGCGAGCTGGCCCGCGAGCGCCTCGGGGTCGTTGACGGGCAACCCGCAGACGTACTGGCGGCATACGTACGCTGTTGCCCGGTCGTTCAATCTCAGCCGTCCCTCCGTGAGCGGGGACCGCACCGGGTCGCCTTCCGGGCCGCTCAGGCCGACCAAGACCCGGTTCGGCAGGAACGACCGGTATATCTCGGCCAACAGGGTCTTCGTATCCGTGGCCGTCCTGTCGCCGACCAGGGCGATCTCCTTGGGTGTCGACAGGTAGAAGTCGAGCGCGCAGAGCCAGTGTCCGGCTCCGGTGGGGAACCGCTCCATCAGGCTCTTCGTCGACCGGAGCGCCACGATGGCCCTACGCTCGAGGTCGCCATCGCCCGAGACCACGGCCAGCTTAAGCAGTACGCCGGCCGCCATCGAGCTGCCGGAGGGAATCGCGTTGTCGGTCATGTCCCGCGGCCGCACCACCAGCTCCTCGTGGTCCGTGCCCGTGTCGTAGAACTGGCCCGCCGCGTCGTCCCAGAACAGGTCGACCATCGAGTACCCGAGCTCGACGGCGTCCTGGAGCCAGCGCGCCTGGAAGGTCGCCTCGTGCAGGACGAGGAGGCCGTCGATCAGGAACGCGTAGTCCTCCAGGTAGCCGAGCAGCCTGGACGCGCCGTCCTTGTGGGTGCGAAGCAGCCTGCCATCGGAACGCAGGCTCTCGGACAGGAACGACGCCGCCCTCTCGGCGACGCGGGTGTAGTCGTCCCGGTCCAGCACAGCGCCTGCTTCCGCGAACGCGGCGAGCATCAGGCCGTTCCACGACGTGAGCACCTTGTCGTCCCGCTCCGGCGGCACGCGGCGGCTCCGAGCCTCCATCAGCCCGGCCCTGGCGCGGCTTAGCACAGATTCGAGCCGCTCGGCCGAGACCCCCGCGCGCTCCATCTCCTCCGCGGCCTCAGGGGCGACGTTGAGGATGCTGCGGCCCTCGAAGTTGCCGACCGTCGTGACGCCGTAGTATTTGTTGACCAGGGCGCCATCGTCCTCGCCGAGCACGTCGGCGATCTCCTCGGGGCGCCAGACGAAGAATTTCCCTTCCTCGCCTTCGCTGTCGGCGTCCTGCGCCGCGTAGAAGCCGCCGGCCGGGTCGGTCATCTCGCGCAGCACGTAGTCCAGGGTCTCCTCGACGACGCGGCGGTACAGGGGCTTTCGGGTGATCTGGTACGCGTGGAGGTAGAGCCGCACGAGCAGGGCGTTGTCGTAGAGCATCTTTTCGAAGTGCGGGACCAGCCAGTACGTGTCCGTGGAGTAGCGGTGGAAGCCGCCGCCGATCTGGTCGTAGATGCCGCCCATCGCCATCCGGTCCAGCGTCGTGCCGACCATCTCCAGCGCGCGAACGTCGCCTGTGCGCAGGTGGTAGCGCAGCAGGAACTCGTACGTCATAGGCTGCGGGAATTTGGGCTGGAGGCCTATGCCGCCGTACGTGGGGTCGAAGTCCTTGGAGATTCCGGCGAACGCCTCGGACAGGACGTCGGCCGTGAGCGGCTCGACGCCGCGGCCCGCGGTCGCCATCGCGCGCATCTGCTGTAGCAGCCGCTCCGTGGCCAATATGACCTCGCCGCGCTCCTGCCTGTAGGCGTTCGCGATCGACGCCAGCACCCGCGGGAAGCCCGGAATGCCGTGGCGGTCCTCCGGGGGAAAGTAGGTACCGCCGTAGAAGGGCTTGCCTTCCGGCGTCAGGAACACCGTCATCGGCCAACCGCCGCGGCCGGTCATCGCCTGGACGGCGCCCATGTATATCGAGTCGACGTCGGGCCGCTCCTCGCGGTCGACCTTGATGCAGACGAACTCGGCGTTCATCAGATCGGCTATTCGCGGGTCTTCGAACGACTCGCGCTCCATGACGTGGCACCAGTGACACGCGGAGTAGCCGACACTCAGCAGGATCGGCCGGTCCTCGGCCTTAGCCCTCTCCAGCGCCTCCTCGCCCCACGGGTACCAGTCCACCGGGTTATGGGCATGTTGCAGCAGGTACGGGCTCGTCTCGTCGATCAGTCTATTCGGCATATATTCTCCCGGTAACTATCGACCGCGCGTCGGGGCAGAGTCGGTCGGACTCCCTCATGTTCCGTTCAGGGCCTAATGGTAGCCACGCACTTGATCTTGTTGTTGTAGGTATCGGTCACGTAGACCAGGCCGTCACACACGTCGACGCCCTGGACGTGCTGGAGGCGCACGCGGTCGCCGACGCCGTCCACGTCTCCAAACGTGAACAGGCCCTCTCCCACGATCGTATTCACGGTGCCGGAGCGCAGGTCTACGTACCTGATCGAGCTCGTTTCGCTGTCTGCGAAGTAGAGCCGGTCGCCGTCGGCGGCCACGCCGTTCGGCTGCGCCAGCTCCGCCGAGGCGAGAGGCCCGTCCACGATGCCCTCGCGGCCGTTGCCCGCAAACGGGCTCATTTCGCCAGTCGCCAGATCGAGTCGCCATAGCTGATGAAAGCCGGCCATCGCTATGTACAGCGATCCGCCGCCGGCGGCCAGGTCCCAGGGCGAGTTGAGCGACACCTCCGCGCCGATGCCTCCTCCATGGTAGGCCATCGCCTGCTGGCCGGTGCCTGCTATCGTCTTCACGTGTCGGTTAGCTAAATCCACCCTTCGTATGGCGTGGTTTCCGGCATCGGCCACGTACAGCGTGTCGTCGCCGACCAGCTCGAGGCCCTGGGGGCCGTCGAAGCGGGACTCTTCGAAGGCGCCGTCGGCCAGTCCCGGCTCGCCGGAGCCGATGATGCTGCGGACCAGACCGTCCGTGGACGCGACCACTACCCGGTTGTGGTTGGTGTCGGCGATGAACAGCCTGTCGCTCCGCCGGTCGGCCAGCACCTTCCCTGGAAACGCGAGCGGCCCTCCGCTCTGCCTTTCGCGTTCGGTGACGAATTCGACGGGCCGCCTGTCGATGAGCTGCCGTTCGTCGAACTGCCTGACCATCTCCCGCAACACGCCGTCGAACGATTCGAAGCCGATCTCCCCCTCGTGCTTGCCGATCACCTTGCCCTCGGGGTCGATGAACATGAGCGTCGGCCAGGCACGCACCGCATACCGGCGCCAGACCTCGAAGGCGGAGTCGTTGACCACCGGATGCTCGAGGCCGTAGCGGAGTACGGCCTGCCGGACGTTGGCCGTCGACCGCTCCGCATCGAACTTCGCCGAGTGCACGCCGATGACGACGAGCTCAGCGCGGTACTTCTCTTCCAGTTTCCGCAACTGCGGGAATATGTGCAGGCAGTTAATTCAGCAGTAGGTCCAGAAGTCGAGCACGACGACCTTGCCCCGGAGGTCGGCGAGGCTGACCGGACGCTCCGTGTTCAGCCACTCCATGCCCTCGGGGAAATCGGGCGCGTTTACCTTGCCCGCGTATGTCTGTGGACTCATGTGCGAACTCCTTTCGCCGTCATGCCGGATACGTCTACGCCGGACATCGGCTGGACGGCGCCCATGTATATCGAGTCGACGTCGGGCCGCTCCTCCCGGTCGACCTTGATGCAGACGAACTCGGCGTTCATCATCTCTGCTATACGCGGGTCTTCGAACGACTCGCGCTCCATGACGTGGCACCAGTGACACGCGGAGTAGCCGACGCTCAGCAGGATCGGCCGGTCCTCGGCCTTCGCCCGCTGCAGCGCCTCCTCGCCCCACGGGTACCAGTCCACCGGGTTATGGGCGTGCTGCAGCAGGTACGGGCTCGTCTCGTCGATCAGTCTATTCGGCATCTCTTCTCCCGGGAGCTTCCGACGGAGCGCACGCGGTAGGGTGGAGTCGATTCCTTCACCTTCAGTTGCCACCGCAATGGTACCTTCAACGAAGCAGCCCTGTCAGGACGCGGCTGTCCGAATACCGGCAACGGCCTCACGTCGGTGGCCGCTAGCTCAAGTCGACATCAGGGTAAAGCCAGCCATCCGGCGGGGTGGGTGGACTCAGGTAGTTAGACCCGGCGTGTTGCGGCGTCGAGCGGGTACGGTGTCGTGTGGGTCAAATGACGGCCAATCGGCCTACGAATTCCTTCAGAGCTGCGAACGCTGGATGTTCGAATGGCCAGTAGCCTTTGAGCGCCCCTTCCCCAACTCGGGCATAGGGCTCCCGCTGTGCTGCCAGGTAGGCGTGAACCAAAGTCTTGGCGGAGTTTCTTGATTCCAGTGCCGTTGAATCGCGGAGGCATTCCAGATAGAAGGTCGAGCACTGAGCTGCGGGGGTGTCTTCGACCGAGGCCCAGCAAAGATCTTCGATTGCGCCCTGATTTTCTCCGTCTGGCAGAATGAAGATGCCCACAGAAGGGAGTCCCTGTACAAAGGACCCCTGAGAATTGGGCGCAGGCAAACCGAGGGAGCGCAGCGCACCCGAAACGGACTCCAAAGCGCTCTTGGCGGAGTCGTCGGCGTCCCGCAATACGCCAATCGCGGACAATTGGAGCCCTCTAGACCTTACCTGTGACAACGTCGCGTCGAGACCTGACCTTATCTGGTACCTCCCTCCTACGCTGACTGGTTGCACACCGCCGATGTTCCATCGGGCCAGCATCGCTGTGGTCAAATTGACCTCATCCTGACCTTCGACCAGCAAGAGACGGTCGGATGTGGGCGTGTTGCCTCCGGTCGCTACTGTCACCGGATATCAAAGCCGAGATCGAGGGCCGCCATCAACTTGTCGTCGGTGTAGGCCTCACTTCGCCGCTCCCCGTCTTTCGTCTGGTACATCTGGTGAACGACGAAGTCGGAGGACGCTTGTTCCTCATCCGCAACAGCGACGGCCGCCTTTACACATTCAAGGCTGTGGGTCGTAGTGACTACCTGGACATCAAGTAGCTCGCTGAGCCTTCTGACCTGCTGCCAGAGCTCCTGAAGTGCCGAATGATGTATCCCATTCTCGATCTCGTCGACTACGATCAAACCGCCCCGTGCGTTGAAGAAATTCACGAAGAGGCCAAGAAGCCGCACGACACCGCCACCCACAGCCTCTACGGGAAGCAAGTCCGGATCTCCAACGTCAGCCCATAGACTCGGTGGTCCCTGATGGGTCAATATCTCAATGTCCCTTATGGGGGGTCGTATCAGACGCAAGATGTCAAGCAATTGCCGTTTTTCGCCCCGCGCAACTACGCTTGAGAAATGCTCCACTCTAGCCGAGTCTACTGGAAACGGAGAGTCGCGATTCACTATTACGCCCGTTGGACGCGCGACCCGTGATACGGGTCTTGCCAGTCCTAGGCCAGTTGGCCCAACCACGACTTCAGACTGGTACCTGTCCATATGTGGGTCGTTCTGACCATACTCGGCCCTAAGAGTACCCAGGATCGGAAACAGATTGAGCCCTTCGACGCCATCTGCAGCGATGTTGCCGGAGCCGGTTCCGAGTTCTTCTCCGGAATCCGCTGCTCCCTGTCGCGGTGAGCCGTTGGGGCGACGCTGTACGGGTTGTACGATTTCGTCGACTTCGAATCTCACGCGATAGCTCAAGCCATCCTCATATCCTCGCAATTCGATAGGATTTCCACCGCCCAGTGCAGCCAGGGGGCTAAGGCCTTGTATGGCCTCGCGTCTTTGAACATGCAGGTTTAGGAGAATGACGGGGTTGTAGCGTCCGTGGAACAGCCAAAGCGCTTCCGTCAGGCTGCTCTTGCCCACGCCGTTGGGACCAGTCACGAGGTTCACCCTGCGCATCTGGTTGAGTGAGAACTTCCGAAGTCCCCTATAGTTAACTGCCTCGAATTGCTCGATCATCTTGCTAAAGCCACGCTTAATGCTTATGCCGGGGGTCGTCTAGGGCCGTCCAGCTTAGGCTCAATTCTACGTTGCGTGCGACGCGAGGGCAATCCTTCCGGTCTGTTTGTCGATGTGGACCGAAGGCTTCCGGCTGTGTGTGTTCCCCACCGGCTTGATCGAATGAGACTGAGCATTCATCGGGCTCGCGCCGTCGACGGGACGTCATCGCTGTCGCCTACGGTGTCACCACTACTACGCCGGACATGAAGGCGTGCAGGGTGCAGGTGTAGGAGAACCGGCCGGGCTCGTCGAAGGTGACCTGGAACGAGGCGCCTGGGCCCACGAGCCCGGAGTCGAAGCCGCCGTCGGAGCGGCCGCCCGAGCCGGCGGTCACGGTGTGGGCTACGCCGTCGGCGTTCGACCACGCCAGGGTCTCGCCCGCGCTGATCGTGGCGTTCCCGAACCCGAAGTTCTCGATGTTGACGGTCGTATCGCCGGCGACGCTGACGGCGTCGCGAATGCGGTCCGGCTCGGCGACAGGCGGGATGCTCGGGTTCCACATCGTGAACACGCCCAGGGGATTGTCCACCCAGACCCAGGCGTGGATCATCCAGCCGTAGGCCGGAACCCAGACACCGCCGTCCTTCCTGCACTCGGCCTGCGTCGCCGACCTGGACGTGAAGGTGGGGCCCGTGCACAGCTCGTAGTGGACGTGCCAGTTGTCCAGCGGGCCGACGAACGCCTCCGGGTGGTCGAATCCGGCCAGGAGCAGCGACTGGACGAAGGACGTGCCGACCAGCTCCCACTCTCCGTCGTCGCCCCGCACGTAGAGCAGTATCTCCGGCCGGGTGGGATCGAACTTGCCGTCGAGGCTCCACAGCGGATGGACGAAGTGTGCGCCCATGTTCGGCACCTCTTCGGTCGCCTGCCTGTACCCCGCTCTGACGGCAACGTCGACGTCCCGGAATTTTTCAGTGGCCGCCCGGATGGTGTCGAGCTGCTCGACCAGTTTCGACAGCTCGTCCTGCGACATGCTCAGGTCGGCGGGGGCGGACCCGGCGTCGGCCCACTCCTTAAGCTGCTGGTACGACGCGGGCACGCGTACCTGCAGATGGCGCGGGCCCTCGACCAAGGTCGTCACGACCTTGCCGCCGACCTGCTCGAAGACGTAGTGCGAGAAGCCGATCGCGCCGCCCGGCAGCGCCGGCGCCTGCGCCGGGGGCGCCGCGTCGGTGCCGGCCGGCACGCCCTTCCAACGGAACACACTCGTCCCGGACCGCGACAGTGGGGTAGGGGTGGCCGTCGGCGTCGGGGCCGACGTCGCGGTCGGGGCGGGCGCGTAGGTCGGCTCGGGCGGGGGTTCCGCAGACTCGCCGCAGGCCGCCATGAGCAGCATCAGCGCCACGACTGCAAGGGCTGCGGCTCTTCTGTCGACGCGAGCCATCATCGCGCGCTCACTACCTGGACACTACGTCGCGACCGGCGCCGGCTCTCGGAGATGCGGCGCCACCTCCGTGGCGAACAGCTCTATCGAGCGCATGCGCTTGGCGTGCGGCAGTCCCGGAAAGCCGAAGTAGCCGAACACGTTGCCGATACCCGACTCGCGCAGCTGGAACAGCCGCTCCACGACGACCTCGGGGCTGCCGCGCAGGTTGATCGAGCCGCCCTTGCGCGGTTCGCCAGCCGCCTCACGGTCGCGCTGCCGGTTTATCCACTCCTCGTAGCCCTTCGGGTACCGGCCGTCCTTTCCAGCGGGCGAGCCGATCGTGGCGAGAATCTTGGTTGAGAAGTCCTCGCGGCCGACCGCGTCGCGCTCGGCCTCTTCGACCGTGGGCGCGACGTGGATGTTCATGTTCACGGGAGGGTCGACGTGCGCGTGGGCGTGGCCGTACTCATCCATCTTCTCCCGCCAGAGGGCGATGACCTCCGGCGCGATGCCCAGCGCGGCGGTCGGCCCGCCGACGATGACCGGGATGGCGAGGCTGGCCGCATAGTCGATGGTGGCGGGGCTGGTGCTGACCGCGACGTAGAGGGGCGGGTGCGGCTTCTGCTTCGGCTTGGGCAGCACGGCCACGTCCTCGACGTTGGTGAACCTGCCGTGATAGGTCAGCTTCTCCTCCGTCCACGCCCTGACGATGACGTCCAACGCCTCCCGGGACCTGTCCCGGCTCTCCTCCACGTCGACGCCGAGACCCTCGAACTCCTGGCGCTGGTAGCCGCTGCCCACGCCCGCGTCGAGGCGGCCTCCGCTCAGGATGTCTATCGTGGCCAACTCCTCGGCCACCTGTATCGGGTTGCGGAAGGGCAGCACCACGACGGCGAGGCCGATTCGCGCGTTCTTCGTCCGAGCAGCGACGTGCCCCGTGAACGAGAAGAGGCCGGACAGGATGCCGTGGCGCGAGAAGTGGTGCTCCCCGAGCCAGATCTCGTCGAACCCGGCCTGGTCCGCGAGCTCGGCCCGCTCCAGCACCTCCAAGAGCGACCTCTCCTGAGTCCATTCTTCATGCCACCGCACCGTAAAGAAAACGCCGAATTTCATTGGACCTCTCTCCGGCCCGAAGCGGCGCTCCGGGAATGGTCAGGCCGCCCCAGTATACGCGACGCCACTACGAACGGAGACGCGCCGCAAGCCGAACCTTGACGTCCGGCCACTCTGAGTCCAGGATCGAATACACCGCCGAGTCCCTGATGGCGCCATCGTATGCCACCTGGGCAGCCCTGACCACTCCGTCGAGTCGCGCCCCGAGCCGCTCGATCGCCGCGCGCGAGCGCTCATTCCGCCGGTCCGTCCGCAGGCTGACGCGGTGGGCCATTTTTGACGATAGACAGAACTATCTTCGAGATGCGGCTGGCACTGTGAGACTCACCAAGGGCTGCTGCCGCATGATTATGACAGGATGGCAGCGCCGGCGGCCAATGCCGCCCGTGCCTATGCCGTTGCAACCAGCCTGAGTTAGGGGTTGACCTTCTCTTCAGCTGTGAATGCGCAGCGAGGACTAACTCCTGATTCCGCGGCGGACGCAGACTCATTGGAACCATCCAGGTTCTCGCAGCGTCTTACTCAATAGAGGCGTAGAGCAGAGTCAACCAGGAGAAAGGAAATAGGTCATGCGACCAGTGATTGCAAAGCGGCAGGGGACTGGGTCCACGGCCGTACGAGCAGCCGTATTGAGCCTCGCGCTCATGGTGGGTGTCCTCTGGTTCCTTGGGGACCCCGGGCAGGTCCACGCGTGTAAGTGTGCGCAACCTGGGACTCCTTCCGAAGAGCTGGAGAAGTTTTCTGCAGTTTTCGCGGGGAGAGCAGTCTCGATCCAACACTCCTATGATCCCAAGGCAGCGTCTGTCTCCCCTGAGGACCGCACCACGGTTGGCTTCGAGGTCAGCGCTGTGTGGAAGGGCACTGTCCACGAGGACATGTACATCACCACACCACCAACCGGCGGCAGCTGCGGGTTCACCTTTGTCGAAGGGGAAGAGTACATCGTCTACGGTCACGACAGTAATTATGCTGACGGCGGATACACTGTTGGCATATGCAGTCGGACCGCCCTCCTTGGGCAGGCGCAAGCCGACATCGACGCTCTCGGGGAGGGGAATGCTCCTCAAGCCGGGACCGGCGGACCAGCGCCCGAAGAACCACAAGACACGCCACTTCCAAGTACCGGCGGTTACAGCCCACCGGTCTGGGCAACAGCCCTGGTCGTGGGAATCAGCGCAGCCCTGGCGGCTGGAGGCGTGGGCCTAATGGTCAACAGTCGACGACTCAGCCGACGGAGAATGGATGCAGTCTCTTGAAGTTGACGAGTAGAGGCGTAGTAACCGCGGGTAGCTACCGCTAGAGGCTGTACGTCAGGCCAGGGGGCGGCCCCAGTCGGGGCGGCCAAGCTTGTCCGTGTCTAGAGGCTGTACGTCATGGCCAGGGGGCGGCCCCAGTCGGGGCGGCCAAGCTTGTCCGTGTCGTGTCCCAAGCACGACCTGACCGTGACTATCTCGCCAGCGTGGATGAGGTGGTGGGCTGCGATGCGCATCAAGACGTAGCTCAATCGCACTAGGGGTGATTCGCACTAACCCGTATACGCGAGCTGACGGAATGTCAGTTCAGAGGCCGTCTGGAGGAGCATGACCTCGAAAGCGGGGGCCGTGCCGCTAGTCACCCAGCAGTCCGTTCCGCACGGACCAGAGCACCAACTCCTGCATTGACCCGACACCCAACTTCTGCTGGATGCCATAGATGGCGTTCCGAGCGGTCACCGGCTTGATCCCCCTCGCCTCCGCTATCCGAGCGTAGGACATACCCTGGGAGACCGAGACGAGAATCTCCCGCTCCCTCGGAGTCAGCCCGGCGGCGGCAGTGGCATCTCCCGCCCTTCCGCCGCCGCGTATCTCCTCGAACGCCCGTCTAACAACTTCAACGGGCACCCTAAGCTCGCCCAAGACCGCGTCCCGCACGGTTGACAGCAGTCGCTCCCTGTCCGTCTCCTTCTGGAGGTATCCGGTGGCGCCGGCCGCCACGGCCTCCACAATGGCGTCCACCTCCGTCGAGGCCGTCAACATGACCACGCGGGTCTCGGGCGCGGACTCCATGATCTCCCTGCACGCCTCCACGCCATCCTTCTTCGGCATAATCACGTCCATCACCACCACGTCCGGCGACACGTCGGCGGCCACCCTGACCGCCTCCTCGCCATCCGCCGCCTGTCCCACCACCTCGAATTCGCCGGACTGTTCCAGGACCTGCTTCAGGCCGACCCTCACGATTGAATGGTCGTCAACGATCATCACCCTTATGCGCTCGTCCGCCGACATCCCGGACCTCCTTTCTCTATTGTTCCCGCGGTACAACGCAAGTCACGGTCGCGCCGCCCATGGCGCCTCTCTGTTCCACCACGAGACGCCCGCCCAGCCGTTCGGCGGCGCTGCTCATGTTCGCGAAGCCGTTACCGCGATTCGCGTAATCATCGGGAAGCCCGACCCCGTCGTCTGCTACCGAGAGACGACTATGATTCTCAGCAAACTCCAAGTCGATGGCCACGGTGGGAGGTATCTATATAGGAGGCGCGAGTTGACTAGGCAACACGCTGAGCAGGCGCCAGCAGAGACCCCCCGCCGGAGGTTGACTCCTAAGCTCTACTCCCTTCTGAAGAGGCCTCTTAGCCGTAGTGTTGCGAGGACGCGGCGAGTTTCGTGAGACACTACGTCCCATATCGGTTATTCGCGTATCTGCGCCGCCGCCGCAGGCCACACCATCGGGGTCGCGGACCCTCTGGCGACCCGCCCTCGGATACCGTCCTACGACGTACCCTGGTCCTTCTCGTGGCGCCGGTGCGTGGCCTCGATGGCGACGTCAAGCTCGTCCCACAGGCGCTCTATCATCGAGCGCATCCGCATGTTCTGGTAGGCGCCCCAGACCGTCATGGCGGGCGGCACCACCAGGATGGAGACGATCAGCGCGTACGTGATCGTGATCGCCGCCGTGATGCCGAAGTGCTCGAATGACTGCAGCGGCGACAGCGTCAGCACCGCGAACCCGAGCGCTGTCGTCAGCGCTGAGCCCAGCAGAGCCGAGCCGGTGGTGGCGAGCGTCCGGATCGCTGCCGTCTCCGGGTTGCGCCGGTTGGCGAACTCTTCCCGGTAGCGATAGATCACGTGGATCGTGTAGTCCACGCCGATCCCGATCGAGAGCGCCGTGGTGATCGAGGTGATGATCGTGTATGGAATGCCCAGCAGCGCCATGGTGCCCAGCACCCAGATGAGGACGAGCACTATCGGTGCTACCGCGATGAAGCCCAGCGCGGGCTGGCGCAGCGTTATCCAGAAGAAGATCGTGAGGATGCCGAGAGCTACCGCGATCGTCGTGATGATCGCCTCTGTCTGGCGATCCCTTATCTCGTCCGAGGAGGTGAGCACGATGATGTCCTGCGATGTCATCGCGATAGCGTCGTCGTCACCGATCCACAGCCCGTCAATGTCCTCTACCATCCCCTCGGTTCGCTCAGGATTGCCCGAGAAGGCCCGGAACTGGAGCAGCGTGGTGTCAATGCCCTCCGGGTCCTCGACCAGAACCCGCGCCACGGCTTTGGGATCGGTGGCGGCGAGCGCATCAAGGAACTTCTGAATCAGCGCAGAATCGACATGCAGCCCCGTTGTCGCCTCCGCGAACAGCCGATCGAGCTCGGGGTCGTACCTGTCACCTGGCGTGCCGTCGTCCGTGGTCCAGTCGAGCACGAGCAGAGGGAGCGAAGCCTCCATCGCGCCATCCGCGGCCCGTGGCCGGCTTAGGTCGTCCTCAAACGCCTCCGTCATGTAGAACAGGTTGTGGAGCGTGCGCGTCTCCGTTACCTCTGCTCTGACCAGGACGCTGACAACCTCCGTTGAGCCTCCGACGGCCGCATCGAGCGAATTCAGGTCCTCGATCAAGTTCCCGTCCCTGGGTAGGACGTCGCGGATAGTGAAGTCCGTGGTGATCCCCGAGGCCGCGTACCCGAGCCCAACCGTCACCGCAACCACGAGAACGAGGTAGGGCGCTGGCCGCCGCGTGGTGGATGTCCCCAGCCTTTCCGCTAGCCGGTCGATGCCGGGGATTGCATTCGCGATCGGACGGGGCGGAGGAAGCGGTCCGCGGGCTTCGCGACGCCGGTCGATGATCATTCGCACGGCTGGGACCAGCGTCAGCATCACGATCAGGCTCAACCCGACGCCCAGCCCCGCCACGACGCCGAAGTCCCCGATCCCCGAGATCGGCGAGAGCAGGTTCGCCAGGAAGCTTACGCTGGTGGTGATGGCGGCCAGCGCCAGCGGGATGATGACGTTCCGGAGCCCCGCGAGCACCGCTACCGCCACCGGCTCGCCGGCTATCCGTTGCTCCCGGTAGTGCGACACCGTCTGGATCGAATAGTCCACCGCGAGGCTTATCAGGATGAGCGGCACCGTTGCCGTGAGCGCGTTCGGTGGGCCGATCAGATCTAAGGCGCCTGGACCGAGCCAGCTCTCCGCCCCGACGGTCCAGATCAGCGCGAGTACAAGCCCCGTCAGCGTGAGCAGCAGGTCGGAGAGCGTGCGCATGAAGAGCAGCGTCAGCAACGCGATCACGAGCAGCGCCAGCCCCAGCAGCGGCAGCACCCCGCGGCTCGTGGCCTCCTGATATTCCTCCTCAATCACCGCGGGCGACACGCTGCCCACGCTCAGCGGGCCCTCGTCCGCCTCCGCCAGGTCGTTGATCGCCAGCTGCGCGTCGTCAACGGCCTCGTCGCTGGTATCGCGTAGCCGGATGGTGGCGACCGCGATCGGCGTGCCATCCGTGTCCGTTCCGGTCATCATGTCGAGCGCCGTTCGCGACGGGTGGAGCTCCGGGGTGGCCCGGACATGGTCAAGCGCCGCATCGATCTGCGCCTGCGTAACCGAGTCGAAGTCGGTCACCTGGAGCAGGGGTTTCATCATCAACGTAGGGGCGGTGATTGCGTCGACAGGCGGCAGGAGTTCCCCTACGCTCGGGTCGCTAACGATGCGGCCGAGCAAGCCGTCCATCTGGGCGAGTCCATCGGGCGTGAGCACTTCACCACGGAAGACAAGCGTCACCACGACGACATCGGAGTCCCCGAAGAGGGTCTCGATCTCCTCCAACGCCTTGGCGACGCCGCTATCCCGGGGGAGGAAGGCTTCGTTCTCTGCTACCGGTGCGCGCTGCGCAAGCCCGGCGGCCAACACCAGTGTCACGATCGCGATGACGACAAGCGTGACCCACGGGCGCACCGTAACCAGCCAGCTCAGCCAGTTGAGCGCCCTGCTCATAGCGCACCACCCTCACTACGCCCATGGTGGGTGGCAAGCGATGCCGGAGAGAGACTGGCTATGGCTGCTCCCCGAGCTCGGTTCCCGCTCGCTCCACGGCGCGGCGCAGTCGCAGGTTCTGGTACGACCCCACACACGATCATCGCCGCAGCACTACCAGCACGGCAGCCGTCAGCGCGTACACGATGGTGATCGCTGTCACCACGCCGAACTGCTGGAACGGCGTCAATGGCGAGAACCCCAGCACGCCAAGCCGAGCCGATCAGCGCCGAGCTCCGCCCGCTATCTCCTATTGAACGTAGGGGCTTGTCGAGCGCCAAGCGAGTATCTCCTTGCTTTGGATGGGGGGTTACCCTGCATAGTGTCGCAGATTATTGTGACAGTACGGTGGGCCATCCAGCACTCGAAGGCATGCGTCAACATCAGTAGCTTCGCCTCGGTGTTCACACCGGTCCGCTGAGCGCTGGACGCCAGCCACGTCCAACCGATTTCGACCGCGTACGGCAGGTGCTCGCCGCGTTGGTGGGGATTCCCGGCAGGCCAGCTCCAGAACTCGATGTTACCAAACCGAGTCGAACCGACGACCCGACCGCTCAGACGGTCGATGACCGCGAAAGGGAACATGTTCCCCGAGTCCCAGCCAGACAACGCGGTCTCCACGTATCGCCGCATTCCGGGCTCGTCAGGCGAAACATCCGTCAGGTCGTACGTTTCCCTCGACCCGGTAGCCGCCTGGACCAGACCCGTGACGTGGTCCGACGACAAGGGCTCCAGCAGGACGCATTGGCCTTTGAGGGTCACCGGGTCCAGCATTTGCTCCTCCTGCGTCGTGGCCGGTGCCGAGGCCCTGGTCGGACCGACCGGTTGGGTGACTCGGCTACGAGTAGGCCGCCATGCGCCGCAACAGCTCGTCCAACGCCTGATCGGGTGTCGAGCCGGTCGTGTCTATCTCGATCTTTCGTCGGATCAGGGATGCGTCGAGCTGCTCGGCGTAGCGCCGTAGCACGCGCTCCGCGTCGCCGGTCTCGAGAACCGAGTCGGCGCGAGGGGTCGCGGCCATCCGCCGTTCGATCTCCTCGGCGGTTGCCGCGACGTGGACCAGAACGGTCTCCGGGGCTATCGCCATCAGCCTCTCGTCCCACTCCCGGGCCCTGCGGTCGCGATCGTCGAAGGCGCCGGGGCCGCCGTAACCGTAGTACAGCGGCGCGTAGACGGCCTCCGCATAGTAGAAGTCTACCTGAATGCTGTGAGCGACGGGGCCGAGCTCACCGACCTCCTCGTGGATGTTGGGGTGAAGGTGCCGCCACACCATCGCGCGCTGGTGTTGCTCCAGCAGCCACGGGCTCAGCGCACGTACGTCGGTGGCGCGAAGGCTGGCCAGCCGGTCCCGTTCGGCGCCGCCGAGACCGCCGTAGCGCGACCGCTCGGGGAGGACGCCGTCCGGGGGGCCGACAACGTAGCAGGTGGCCGGGTCCTGGTCCCAGATGCCCGGGTTGACCCAGTGGTCGTGCACGCGGACTGCCGACCCGGAGTCGGCGGCGACCCGCTCGGCGATACCGCGGGCGAGGGTCGTCTTTCCCGCGTACTCGCAGCCGATCACTACCAGTCGCATGCCAGGGTCCTGTCACCCTCACCCCAGCCCTCTCCCGTCGAGGGAGAGGGGGTTTTCAGCCGCCCCAGCCCTTTTCCGTCGAGGGGGTTATTCGCTCGGCGGACCGTTCGCCGAATCTCCGACACGGGACGCTAGACGAGGCCAAGCTCGCTCTCGGCGTCGGTGAGGGCGCCGTCGATGGCGTCGGCGATCATGTCGATCTCGTCGGCCGTGACGATGAGCGGCGGGGCGATGGGCACTATGAAGGGCTGGGCTCTGAGCCACAGCCCGCGCTCATTGAAACCCCTCGTCAGCAGCGAGTTCACCATCATGGAAGCAGGGAAGTGCTCCTTCGTCTCCCTGTCTTTGACTATCTCGATGCCCCTCAGCAGCCCGGCGCCGCGGACGTCGCCGACGATGGGATGCATCTCCATCATGTCGAGCAGACGGCCCTCGAGCTGCTCGCCGCGCACGCGGGCGTTCTCGACCAGGTGCTCACGCTCGAGGATCTCGATGTTGGCCAGCGCGGCGGCGGACCCGGCGGGGTGCGCCGCATAGGTGAACATGTTGCTGAACGGCTCGTCGTCGAACACCTTCGCGACCCTCGCCGATGCGATCGAGCCGCCGACCGGGAAGTAGCCGCTGGTGATCCCCTTGGCGATGCTCATGATGTCCGGCGTCACGCCGACATAGTCGGCGCCGAACCAGGTGCCGAGCCGGCCGAAGCCGGTGATGATCTCGTCGAACACGAGCAGCACGCCGTATCTGTCGCATATCTCGCGCACGCGCTGCCAGTAGCCGTCGGGAGGCACGACCCCGCCGAGCGGCTGCGACACGGGCTCGCCGATGAACGCCGATACCGATTCCGGGCCGTGGAACAGGATGGCCTGCTCGATGGCGTCGGCCGACTTCTCGGCGCACTCGGCGGGAGACTTGCTTTCGAACTCGCATCGGTAGAAGTGCGGCTGCGGCACGTGGACCACGTGCGGCGGTACGGGCTGGTAGTCGGTCCTGGGGAATCCGGGGTGGCCGCCGAGCCACAGCGTGCCGTAGGTCGTGCCATGGTAGGAGCCGCGTCGGCTGATGACCTTGTGTCGTCCCGGCTCGCCTCGCCGCACGTGGTACGCCTGCGCCATCTTCAGCGAGGTCTCGTTGGCCTCTGAGCCGCCCTGGCAGAAGAAGGTGCGGCTCAGGTCCCCGGGAGTCATCTGCGCCAGCTTGGCGGCCAGCCGGATGGTTGACGGCGTGGCGGAGGCGTAGACGTTCATGCTCACCGTCGTGAGCTGGTCGTAGACCGCCTTAGCCACCTCCTCGCGGCCGTGGCCGATGCTGCGGAAGTACATGCCGGAGACGCCGTCGATATACTCGCGGCCGTCTATGTCGGAGACGTAAATGCCGCGGCTCGCCGTGGGCACCAGCGGGCCGCCCTCTTCTTCTATGCGAGAGCGGCTGTTCATGCCGATGAACAGGTGCTCGTTCGCCGCCGCCCGCAGCGCCTTGGGATCGTGCTCGTCCGGGATGTTCGGACCCATGCTTACCTCGCTATCCGATCGGGCTACGCCACCCTGTCTGCCGCTTCCACCTCGACCATGCCGAACGTCGTCTCCAACTCGGGAACGGGTTCGCCGACTTCGGAGAGGCTCGAGATATGGTGGGCCATCGCATCACCAATTGACATGCGCGGTTCGGGAGCCGGCTCGCGCTGTTCCATCAGATCTTCGATGTGGAAGGCTATCGCCTCCCGGATCATTCCTCAGATTTCGTCCCAGGTCTTGCCCGTGCTGATGCAACCGGGCAATTCCGGGACATAGGCGCTGAAGTTGTTGGGAGTCCGCTCATAGACCACGGCGTACTTTAGTCTCATCGGTCTCTCTCCCCACGATCTGCGAAAGGGCGCCGTCGACCAGCCGATCCAGCCGCCGTAGCTGCTCGTCGAGCCTCGCCGAGAGACTGTCGAACACGTCGTAGGACGCCTGTGTCGGGGCGTAGTCGGCGTTCGACGGCACTCGCTGCAGCTCGGCGAACTTCGTGACGATGCGGGACCGGCGGCCGCGGGCGTCGCCGCCGGCGCCGAGGTCGGTGTCGACCAGCTCGTCCTCGATATCGAACAGCTCGTCCAGGATAGGCCCGACGGCTTCGGCGGCGCTGCCGCCATTTCGGCTCGCCTCGACCTGCGCGCGCAGGCCCCTGATGCGTTCGACGGCCTCGTGGCCGGCCGAGATACGGTCCCGGATCGCGAACAGCAGGTCGAGCTGCGCCCTGTAGTCTTCGGGGCCGGCGGTCACGCGCGGGTCCGGCACGAGCTCGAAGCCGCGAGTCTCGGAATAGTCGCCCACCGTCAACCTGACCTGGTAGGTCCCGGGCGCGGCCAGCGGCCCGATCATTCCGAAGTCGATCGCGCCGGCGCCCTTCAGCAGACGCGCGTTGGAATAGTGCATGTTCCAGACGAAACGGTTCATTCCCGCCTCGGCCGGAACGGTCTGCTGCTGTATCCATTCGAGCATCGGCGGCAGCTTCTCAGACTCGTCGCGCCGGCTGGAGAAGGAGTTGACCTCGCCGCCGTTCTCGTCGAGGAAGGTGAGCGTGACCTCGTCCTCCGGGCGCTCTGCCAGGTAGTAGGCGACGACGACGCCGTCGGGCGGATTGGACCCCGCGTCCAGGAAGGTCCTGGCCGGCTCGCCCCTGTCGTCGGCGCCGTCTTCGAACGCCGCCAGCTTCAGCGAGCCGGTCTCGTAGTTCTTGCCCTCGAACGGCGGCAGGATCAGCCCCATCGGGGGCGACACGCGGTGCGCCTTGCCCGGTCCGAGCAGCCGTGCCGGGCCGTCTGCCGCGCCGTCCATCTGCCGCAGCAGTTCCAGGTTATCGAGCACCCAGAACGACCGACCGTTCGTCGACACCGCGATCTCGTCGTCCTTGACGCTCATGTCCGTTATCGGCACGACCGGCAGGTTGCTCTGCAGCCGGTGCCAGGAGTCGCCATCGTCGAACGACACGTAGACCGTCGACTCCGTGCCCGCGTACAGCATTCCCGGCCGCACCCTGTCCTCGCGTATCACCCGCGTGAAGTCGCCGTCGGGGATGCCGTCGGTGATCTTCGTCCACGTGCGGCCGCCGTCGGTGGTCCGGAACAGGTAGGGCCGTCTGTCGTTCAGCTTGAACCGCGTGCCGGACAGGTAGACCGTCTCAGGGTCGTGGCGCGACAGCTCGATCGTGTCGATGCGAATGGGGTCGGGGAGCACGTCGGGCGTGACGTTCTCCCACGTGGCGCCGCCGTCGGGCGAGCGGTGGAGCAGGCCGTCGTCGGAACCGGCCCAGAGCACTCCGGGCTCGTGCGGCGACTCGGCAAACGAGAAGATCGTCCCGTAGTGCTCGTTGTAGGTCGTCTCGTTGGATATCGGGCCGCCCGACAGATCCATCTTCGACACGTCCGCCCGGGTCAGGTCGGGACTGATCGTCCGCCACGTCTGCCCCTCGTCGTCGCTCCGGAAGACGACGTTGGCGGCCACGTAGAGCACGTTCGGATCGTGGGGCGAGAAGACGATCGGGTAGCTCCACTGGAACCTGTACTTGTGGTCCTTGAGCCCCCAGCCGGCCATCAACTCCGGCCATACCGAGACGATGCGCACCTGTCCCGTGCGGTGGTCGTAGCGAAGCAGCGAGTCGCCCCGGCCCCAGGAGCTGCCTATCGCGCCCGAGTAGACGATGTTCGGGTCGTCCGGCTTCACGGCGACGTGTCCGCTCTCGGAGATCCCGACGTCGTACCAGTCGACCTGGGTGATCGCGCCCATGTACGACCGGCTGGCGACGCTGACCGCCGTGCCGTCCTGCTGCGTGCCGTAGACCCGGTATGGGAACTGGTCGTCGGCGGTCATGTAGTAGTACTGGCCGGTTGGCTGGTTGAAGACCGTGGACCAGGTCTCGCCGCCGTTGAAGGTCACGCAGCCGCCGCCGTCGTTGCCGGCGACCATGCGGGACGTGTCGCGTGGGTCGATCCACAGATCGTGAGTGTCGGTGTGCGGCATCGTTACGTGGGAGAAGGTCTGGCCGCCGTCCGTCGACTTCCACGCCTTGACGTTGAAGACGTACACGGTGTCGGCGTCCCGCGGGTCGGCGAAGACGTGGCTGTAGTACCACGGTCGCATGCCGAGATCGTGACTGTCGCTGATCCGCCGCCAGGTCGCGCCGGCGTCGTCGCTGCGAAACAGGCCGCCCTCCCGGCTTTCCACGATCGCCCAGACGCGGTCCGGGCGGGCAGGGGACACGGCAACCCCGATCTTGCCCACCGGCCCTTCCGGCAGGCCCTCGTTGCCGCTCAGCTCCTCCCAGGTGTCGCCGCCGTCCGTCGACTTGAACAGCCCGCTGTCCGAGCCGCCGCTGGACAGCATCCACGGCACCCGGCGCACCTGCCATACGGAGGCGTAGAGCACGCGGGGGTTGCCCGGGTCCATGCTGATGTCGACGGCGCCCGCGTCCTCGCTGACGAAGAGTACACGCTCCCACGTGTCGCCGCCGTCCGTCGACCGAAAGACGCCGCGCTGGTCGTTCGGCCCAAAGGCGTTTCCGAGCGCGGCGACGTAGACGACGTCAGGGTCCTTGGGGTGCACCCGCACGGCGCCGATCTGGCAGCTCTCGCGCAGGCCGACGTTGGCCCACGTCTTGCCGCCGTCGGCCGTCTTGTAGACGCCGTCGCCCTGGCCGAGGTTGGCCCGGATGCAGCTCTCCCCCGTGCCCACGTAGACGACGTCCGGGTCCGACTCTGCGACGCCGATGGCGCCGATCGACGCCGAGGTGAAGAAGCCGTCGGAGACGTTGCGCCAGAACGTGCCGCCGTCGTCGGTCTTCCACACGCCCCCGACGCAGGCGCCGAAGTAGAACACCTGCCGGTCGGTCGGATGACCGGCAACCGCGACGGACCGGCCGCCCCTGAAGGGGCCGATGCACCGCCACCTGAGCACGTCGAAATGCGCTGTGTCGATGGGCATAGCCAGCTTCCTTTCCCTCTGTCGCATGCGCGGCTTCTTGCCCGACGAAGTCGAGGCGCGGGCCATTGTCCCACGGTGGCCGCAGCGCTTCAATACGGGCCAGGCGCTGGCCGTCGGGCAGGACGACAACGTTTGACGGGCCACGTAGGACGGCCTACCATGCCGCGGCTGGTCCCGATGGCCATCGGGACCTTAAGTGCATGGGTCGGGCTCTACAGTCCGCACGGAGCACGTCTGACGTGAAGATTACCCACATCGGTTCGGTACTGCTTGCCCAGGTCGGTTGGGTGCTGGTCAAGGTCGAGACGGACGAGGGCATCACCGGCATCGGGGAGGCCTACCACGGCGCGGGCGTGCACCAGATCGCCGTCGACCCCCGGCTGACGAACGCGCTGATCGGCAAGGACCCGCGCAACGTCGACCGCCTATTCCGGGACATGATGGGCTCCATGTCCGCCTCGGGCTACTACCAAGGCGCGGTCATGAGCGCCATCAGCGGCATCGAGTCGGCGCTGTGGGACATCACAGGACAGGCGCTTGGCGTTCCGATCTGGCAGCTCCTGGGCGGGAAGTTCCGCGACCGCCGCATCTATCCGCATCTACAACGACTGCCACGCGGGCGCAGAGGAGACCCCGGAGTCGTACGCGAAGACCGCCAGGGAGGTCGAGGCGCGCGGCTTTACGGCCATCAAGTTCGACATCGACCCGCTCCCGTCCCGCCGCGATCACTACAATCGGGCCATCAGCAACGCCGACGTCGCCCACTACGTCGACGTGGTGACGGCCGTGCGCGAGGCACTCGACCCCAACACAGACCTGGCCATCGACGCCCACTGGTACTACTCGCCGGTCGACATCCTGAAGGTGGCCCACGCCTTCGAGGACTTGGACCTGCTCTGGCTGGAAGACCCGATCCCGCCGGAGAACGTCGAGGCCATGGCCAGGGTGACGCATTCCACGACAACCCCAATATGCACGGGCGAGAACTTCTACACGCGCTACGGCTTCCGAGAGCTCGTGGAGAAGCAGGCGGCGGACATCATCTCGCCCGACCTGGCAAAGGCGGGCGGGCTGCTGGAGGGCCGGCGCATAGCCGACCTCGCGGACATGTACTACATCCCGGTGGCCCCTCACAACATCGGCAGCCCCATCGAGACAGTAGCCACGTGTCACGTGATGGCGGCGGTGCCTAACTTCCTGGCGCTGGAGTTCCACCACCTCGACCTGCCCATCTGGAACGAGCTCGTCGACGGCCCGCCCCTGATCCAGGACGGCTACATCGACCTCCCAGAAGGGCCGGGGCTGGGCGTCACACTGAACGAGGACACGGCCCGCCGGGACACGCGTGAGAACCTGGGCTTCTACCGCGACTGACCGCATTGCGCGAAGCCTTCCCGCCATAGGCGGGTTGACAATGCGTCAGGTTGCCAATATGATGATGTCAAGCTCAGGTGCGTCCTGAGTACCAGAACGATCGGCGGCAAGCTGCGTGTTTGCCGCCTCTTTTTTTCCTCCCGGAGAACTATGGCCGACAGAGCGTGCATATTCGTTGATGGCGAAAACTTTAGGCATTCTATCGGGAGCCTGTTTTCTGACTTCCAACGCTCGGACTACCTTCCTAAGTCGGCCGACTGGACATCGCTATTCGATCGTATAGTCAAGGAAGCGACTGGCTGTGGGGTCAGGGTCAGGACCTACTGGTACGTCATAGAGTCGGTTGACTTCTACCCTTACCGCTTCCCTCACATCCAGACCAAGCCGGATAGTCTGTTGCGCCTTCTTTCGAATCATCCTCCATTCCGCGAACTCCTCAACTCTGTAGGAGCCGATGATCGCCGCTCTGAGATGGAGAAGCTGGTCGCCGTTCTAGAAGAACGTCGGAGTAAGATGCTAGACAGGTCCAACGGGTGGCGCACGATTCAAAACGGCATCGCCCAGCGCCACGACGCGGTCGAATTCAGACGGGCCGGGGCAATCACGTACAACCTGTTCGAACAGCAACTCAAGCAGGAGAAGGCGGTTGACGTTAAGCTCGCCTCGGACATGATCATGTTGAGAGACATCTATGATGTCGCGATCATTCTTTCGGGTGATCAGGACTACGTTCCCGCCGTAGAGGTGGTAAAGGACTCAGGCAAGAGGGTTATCAACGTCGCCTTCCTGACCAGGGGAGGCCAACTCCTCCCGGGGGGAGCGCGGCGGCTCAACCAAGTAACCGACTGGAGCATCAATATCAAGTACCAGGATTTAGCCCCCCTCCTCGGGCTATGAGGATCGAGCGCGATCCCTACGGTCCAGAAGCAGTCCCCCGTACGCGAGACGAGGCAAGGCCAATGAGGCTCGAAAACAAGGCCGCCATCGTTACAGGAGGCTCGGCTGGCATAGGCCGGGCCATCTGCGAGCGGTTCGCCGAGGAGGGGGCCAGGGTCGCCGTGGCCGACGTCGACGTCGACGGAGGCGAAGAGACCATCCGGCTGGTCCAAGAGGCCGGCGGCGAGGCGTCCTTCATCAAGACCGACGTGTCGGTCGAGTCCGAGGTCGAGGAGATGGTCGCAGGCGCCGTGGAGGCGTTCGGCACTGTCGACGTGCTGGTCAACGACGCCGCGGTCTTTGTCTTCGGCGCAATCGAGGACGTCACCGGCGACGACTGGCAGCGTGTCATGGGCGTCAACGTGGTCGGTGCGGCGAACACGGTCAAGCACACAATTCCCCACATGAAGGCCGCGGGCGGCGGCGCGATAGTCAACGTCGCGTCCGTCAGCAGCTTCATAGCACAGCCGGCGTTCGTCCCGTACAACGCCTCGAAGGGGGCGCTGCTGCAGCTCACCCGGTGCCTCGCCCTCGACCTGGCGCCGCACAATATCAGGGTCAACTGCGTCTGCCCAGGCAGCATCACGACAGCCGCCTCGGAGCGCCACCGCAAGTTCATCGGAGCCAGCGTCGAGGAGTACAACAAGCTGGCAACGGAGGGCTCGTTCCTCAAGCGGGCAGGGCACCCGCGGGAGATCGCCAACGGGGTATTGTTCCTGGCGTCCGACGAAGCGTCGTTCATCACCGGCACGCCGCTAATCATCGACGGCGGGGGAGTGGGCTAGGCGGGCACGCGCGTCCTTTGGACCTCCGCCCCCCGTTGTCGGTGAGATACAATGTGGGCCGGAACGATGTCCGTACGCCGTCGCCAAACGCCCGCGGCCGCCACAACGACAGCCAGGCATCGCCTGGTGGGCAGCAAGGGAGGTCGTCGCTAGCGCCCATGCTGATCGAAGCGCGATGGCGTGATCCGAGCGCGAACGATGGATGAAGGCCCTCATCGATGATACAGGGCTCGAACCATGCCGGCTGAAAAGAGAATCCTGATCGTTGCCGGGCCGAACGGCGCAGGTAAGACAACATTCGCGACAGAGTTTCTGCTGAAGGAGGCCGATTGCCCTACCTTCGTAAACGCCGACCTCATGGCCGCGGGACTGAATCCCTTTCGACCAGGATTGGCCGCGCTTCGGGCCGGAAGACTGATGCTGACAATGATGAACGAATACGTGAATAGGGGCGAGAGCTTCGCATTCGAGACCACTCTCAGCGGACTGGGCTACGCCCGCAAGATCCCCGTCTGGCAAGAGCAGGGGTATTGGGTGAAGCTGTACTTCCTGAGCCTGCCGGCGCCGGAAGTGGCTGTCGCCCGTGTCAGGCAGCGGGCATCTGAGGGCGGACACGACGTCCTCGATGAGACGATTCGTCGCCGGTTCCACGCGGGCCGGCGTAACTTCGATCTTGTCTACCGAGAGTTGCTCGACGAGTGGGCAGTGTATGACAACCTTGGCACGGCGCCCCGGCTCATATCAAGTGGAGGCCGTCATGACTAAGCGCAATCGGAACGACGGAGATGGGCCTAAGGCCCCGCGGGACATAGACAACGCGGGGGCGCTGGCCGCCCTGCGGCGAGCCTCCATCAAAGCCCGTCGCCGAGCCCTCGAGGTGACCGGCTCCGTCCCGATGTGGAGGAACGGCGAGGTCGTCTACGAGTCGAACCCCAAGGTGCTCTTCCCGGACGGCATGGACGACGAACCTGCCGCCTCGCCCTAGCCCCCCAGGAGCGTCCGGCTCAGCACCTACCAGAGTGCTTCAAGACCTTGACGCTCTTACCGCGCTTCAGTAGCATCGTGTCATTCTCGATAGACTCCGCGGCCGGGAGGAGACAGAAATGGCACGGGAAGACATCACGCTGATCGCGCACCTGATGCGCCGGGCGGGCTTCGGGGCCACGCGCGCCGAGCTGGAGCGTTACGCGGAGCAGGGCTACGAGGCCACGGTCGAGGCGCTGCTGCGGGGGAACCCGGGCGGCGGCATCGACCACGAAGTAGTCAGCCGCTACCACCCCGACCACTCCGGAGGTCTCGGCATGGCCGGCTTCGAGGCCAACTGGCTGCTGCGTATGGTGAGCAGCACCGACCCGCTGGAGGAGAAGGTAGCGCTCTTCTGGCACAACGTGTTCGCCACCGGCTACGCCAAGCTGGCGCAGGGCAGGGCGCTGATGGACCAGATCGAGATGTTCCGCCGGCTCGGCAAGGGCAACCTTCCCGATCTGCTGACAGAGCTGTCCCGCGACCCGGCGATGATCCTGTGGCTGGACAACTGCGAGAACCACAAGGACGCGATCAACGAGAACTACGGCCGCGAGCTGCTGGAGCTCTTCTCCATGGGCGTCGGCAACTACTCGGAGGACGACATCAAGGACTGCGCCCGAGCCTTCACGGGCTGGACGGTCGCTAACACCGAGTACATGCTGATGCGGGCCCGCAACGACTCCCTGTGGCCGTACGGCAGGCTCGACCTCTTCTTCGAGTACCGGCTCGACGACCACGACGACGGCGAGAAGACCTTCCTGGGGGAGACGGGCCGATTCGGTGGGGAGGACATCGTCGCGATCATCTGCCGCCAGGAGGCCACCGCGCGTTTCATATCCAGGAACATGTACAGCTTCTTCGTGGCCGACGAGCCGCCGGTGACGCAGTGGCCCTACGTGGAGCCACGCGACCCGGCCGCGATAGACACCCTGGCGCAGGCCTACTTCGACGGCGGCTACAACATCGAGTCGATGCTCCGGACCCTGTTCCTGTCCGACTTCTTCAGGTCCGAGGACGCGATGTACCAGAAGGTGAAGAGCCCCACGGAGCTCGTAGCCGGCGTGCTAAGGCTCACCGGCGACAGGCTCCTGCGCAACCCCAAGCTGCAGGCCGACGCCGGGCAGCTCGTCGTCATGGGGCAGGCGCTCAACAACCCGCCCAGCGTAGAGGGCTGGCACGAGGGCATCGAGTGGATCGACTCGGGCAGCCTTGTGGAGCGCGTCAACTACGCCGCGGAGCAGTTCGCCGACGTCGATAAGCCGGGTATCAGCGAGATGATCGACGGCGTCGTCTCCGGGGGCGGGCCGGCAGGCCCGGAGGACCTGGTGCAGGAAGCACTGGACCAGATGGGCGCGTTCGAGGTCTCGACCGACACGCGCGCCGCGCTCGTCGAGTTCGCCGGACAGACGAACGGAGAGTCGGAGCCGCGCCGGAAGGCCGCGGACCTGCTGCGACTGGTCGCCGCCGCTCCCGACTTCCAGAAAGAGTAGCCGAAGGACCACGACGATGGCTTCCACGACCGCTCCCGTCCAGACGACATTCATGCGCTACGACCGCACCCTCGGCGTTGCCGCGATGGAGGGCAGGGGCTTCTACTATCCGGTCGACCTCGCCGTCCGCGCCGATGGCCGCCTGTACGGGCTCAGCCGCTCCCACGAGGGCGACCCCCGCGGCGTCCGCGTCTGCGTCCTCGACTACGAGGGCGGGTTTCACGGGGTGTTCGGCTCCATCGGAGAAGGGGACGGCCAGTTCATCCACGCGACGGCCATAGCCGTCGACAGCCTGAACCGCGTATACGTCAGCGACGAGCACACCCAGCGCATCAGCGTCTTCGACGAGGCGGGCGCCTTTCTCGGCAAGTGGGGCGCCGTCGGCTCCGGGCCGGGCGAGATCGACGGCCCCAGCGGGCTCGCGTTCGGGCCGGACGACGTGCTCTACCTCACCGACCACCAGAACCACCGGGTCCAGACCTACACCGGCGACGGCGCCCATCTGGGCGGCTTCGGCGAGCACGGCGACGGCGACGGACAGCTCGATCTGCCGTGGGGCATCACGGTCGCGCCCGACGGGCACGTGTACGTAGCCGACTGGCGCAACGACAGGATTCAGCGCTTCTCGCCCGACGGCGAGTTCGTCGCGTCCTACGGCGAGTCCGGAAACGGCGACGGCCAGCTTCGCCGTCCCGCCTCAGCGGCGGTCGACGCCGAGGGCTACGTGTACGTCGCAGACTGGGGCAACGACAGGGTGCAGGTATTCGATCCCGACGGCGGCTTCGTGCAGAAGCTCATGGGCGAGGCCACCGTATCCACCTGGGGCGCGGAGTTCCTGAATGCGAACGCCGACGAGGCCGGCGCCCGGGCCAGGTCGGACCTGGAGCCGGACCCCGCGGCCAGGGGATGGACGCCGGCCGAGGCACCGCGCTACATCGAGAAGCTGTTCTGGCAACCCACCGCCGTTAAGATCGACGCCCACGGCAGACTGTACGTCGTGGACCGCAACAGGCACCGCATCCAGGTCTACGAGCGCGCGGCATAGCGGCCCCTCCAGGCCAGCCCGTGAGCCGCCCGATCTCCGATCCCTCCGCCGTTCGGCCGCCCCTCGAGGGCGTCCGTATCCTCGCCTTCGAGCAGTTCGGCGCCGGGCCATGGGCCACTATGCAGCTCGCCGACATGGGCGCCGAGATCGTCAAGATCGAGGACCCTGAGTCGGGCGGGGACGTGGCCCGCTACGTTCCGCCGTACACGTCCGACCGGGACAGCCTCTACTTTCAGAGCTTCAACCGGAACAAGAAAAGCGTCACCCTCGACCTCAGGCGTCCCGGCTCGACGGACGTCCTGCACCGGCTCGTCAGGGCGAGCGACGCCGTCTTCAACAATATCAGGGGAGACCTGCCCTCCAAGCTCGGACTCGACTACGACGCGCTCGGCCCGGTCAAAGCCTCCATAGTCTGCTGCTCGCTGTCCGCCTTCAACCGGCGCGGATCGCGGGCGCACGAACCGGGCTACGACTACATCATGCAGGCGTACGCAGGGTGGATGAGCCTTACCGGCGAGCCCGGCACTCCGCCGCAGAAGGCCGGCCTGTCCATGGTCGACTACAGCGCCGGCGTGCTGGCCGCCCTCGGCATGGTCAGCGCCATCCTGAGCGCGAGGGAAACGGGCAGGGGATGCGACGTCGACGTCAATCTGTTCGAAAGCGCCCTCGCCCATCTCGCCTATCTGGGCACGTGGCATCTGACCGCCGGGTACGAGCCCCGCAGATGGCCCGACTCGTCCCATCCGTCGCAGGTCCCATCCCAGGTGCTGCCCACAAGCGACGGCTGGATCGTGGTGATGTGCGCCAAGGAGAAGTTCTACCGCAGCCTGGTCCGCATCATGGGCGCGCCGGAGCTTGCGGACGACCCCAGGTTCGGCACGTTCGAGGCCCGCATGGAGAACCGGGAGGCGCTCAGCGCGGCGCTCAAGGAACTGTCGCGCACGCGGGCCACCGCCGAGTGGCTCGAGGCGCTGCGCGGGGAGGTCCCGTGCGCGCCGGTCAACACGGTCGCGCAGGCTGTCCTTGACGATCAGGTGACCGAGGGCAAAATGGTCCTCGAGACGCAACACCCGCAACTCGGCGCGGTGCGGCAGCTCGCAAGCCCGATCAAGGTCTCCGGCGTAACCCCACCGCGCCGCATCGGACCGGCCCTTGGGGAGCACACCGACCAGGTCCTCCGGGACTACGCCGGGGCCACCGACGACGAGATCACCGCCTGGCGCGGAGACGGCGTCGTCTAGGGCGCTCTAACCCCTGGCTGATAAGCTAACCTAAACGTGAAGTTCGGCGCTATCTGTATCTGAGGCACAGCGTATTGGTCCTCCGCAGTCTCGCTATCCCTGCGTCAGCGCCTCCTCACCATTCGCCACTGCACGAGGCCCGTCTCGTAGGTCTCGCACCCTGTTGTCTCGAATCCGGCGTGCGCCGCGCCGGGCGCGAATAGCGGAATCCCGTCTCCCAACACCACGGGGAACGAGGTCAGGATCAGGTCGTCGATCAGCCCCGCGTTGAGCATTATCGTATTGATCTGCCCTCCGCCGACCAGCCAGATCGCCCCGCCGGTCTGCTCCTTCAGCGAGCGCACGAAGCCGGCGATGTCGCCCGATACGAACCGCACGTGCTCGGTGTCCGGCGGCGGAGCGCTGCGCGTGAAGACGTAGTTCGTCTTGTCCGGGTAGGGAAACTCCGGGACGCTGAGAGCCACTCGATAGGTCGAGGAGCCCATCAGCGTCGTATCGATCGACTCGTAGAACTCCGCGTAGCCGTAGTCGAGGTCACCGGCAACGTCCAGCCAGTCGATCTCCCCGTTCGGGCCGGCGATATAGCCGTCCAGGCTCGCGGCGATGTAAAGCTTCAGTCTTCTCAATGCAGCCGCACCTCCCGCGAGCGGCGTACATTTTAGCCCACATTTCCCAGATGAGCCCCCGTCGACGTGTCGGCTCACGCCAGAATCGCGTCTTCCGTTGGAGATACTTGGGATTGACCGCCATCGAAAGGCCACTTTATGATGTCGCCATTCCGTTCGGGCTGCCCTCGGAGCCTGAGGACGGCCGAAATGGGAAATCCTGGACCCTTTGTGTGACCCGGTTCCGGTAGATGTCTGTGACACCTGCCATCTATGGGCTTAGTTCCCAACCGGTCGGGTGAGTGCGACTCCAACATCACTATGGGCAACCTGATCGATATCGCCGGCGCTAGACAACTCTTCATCGACGACCTGATTATCGAGGAGATGAACGGCGTCGCCAGGACGCCCAACCAACCGGCCAAGTATCAGGGCAATCCCGTGCTGTGGCCGACGAAGCCGTGGGAAGGGCGGAGGCTCGACCTCTACGCGAGCCCCATGTACGACGCCGCAGAAGGCCTCTTCAAGATGTGGTATGTATGCAAGAGCCGGGGATATACGGTCAACTACGCCACGTCGAGGGACGGGATTCTGTGGGACAAACCCAGCCTCGGCCACGTGGCATGGGGCGAAAGCGAGGATGTAGTCCTCGAGGACAGCACTCCGGAAGGGCCCAAGTTTCCGAGCCTTAGCCGTGACAACAATCTGATCATGCTCGGAGCCGGGAATTTCAACGTCATCAAGGACGACCGGGACACAGACGCCAACCGGCTGTACAAGTCGCTGTTCTTCCACAACACGCACCGGTACGTATCGGTGGCGTTCTCGCCCGACGGCGAGCGGTGGGAGCTGTACGAGGGCAACCCGGTGATCGAGAGGGCCAGCGATACCCATACCCTGCTGGGCTGGGACGAGTCCGTCGGCGCCTACGTGGCCTACCCCAGGCCCTGGATGAGTACCGCTGAGGGCGACCGCCATATTCGGGTGATCGGCCGGTCTGTCAGTGAGGACTTCACGACCTGGACGGAGCCTGAGGTGGTGCTGGAGCCCGACGATCGAGACCCGCCTGGCCTGGAGTTCTACTGTATGCCGGTCTTCAAGCAGGGAGGCCTGTACGTCGGGCTGCCATGGGCCTACCACGCCTACCCGGAGGAGCCGTTGGCGGGAGTGAGGCAGGGGGCAACCATAGACGCGCAGCTCGCCTTCAGCCGGGATGGCATAGAGTGGCACAGGGCCGCCGACAGGCAGCCGTTCATCCCGCTGGGGCCGGCGGGTAGCGTGGACGGCGCGAGAGTCTCCCCCGCCAAGGAGCCGGTGCAGGTGGGCGACGAGCTCTGGTTCTACTACGGCTCGTCGGACGCGGATCACTCCGACGGCTTCCGCTCAGGAAGCATCTCTCTGGCGAAGCTGCGGCTCGACGGCTTCATCTCGGTGGACGCCGGCGCCGGCGGGGGTACGTTGCTCACGAGACCGTTCCGCTGTGACGGCGGCGAGCTGCTGGTCAACGCGGAGGCCAGAGGCGGTGCCGTGTCGGTGGCAGTGCTGGAAGAGGATGGCACCCACCTCGAGGGCTACGCCAAGGTCGAATGTGCCCTCTTCGACGGCGACTCGGTCCGGCACCGCGTCACGTGGCGAGCGGGCGTATCGCTAGACGCCCTGGCGGGCACGAACATCCGGCTGAAGTTCTACCTGCGGTCGGCCAAGCTGTATTCGTTTGTCGTCGGCTGAGGCGGACAGCGACCAAAACGCGACGCTGCCCCTGGCGCTGTTCGTCTTCGAGTCCTCCGCTGACGAAGATGCCTTCCCTGTATGTCGCTGCGAAAGTGGAGCGTGCACGATCGGATGCTTCACGATCGACGGCGGTCGGAAGACGACGACAACCCTGCTGCGATACAGAGTCGACCTGGACGGAAGAGTCTCGGAAGAGGTCCACGCGATGCGATGCGGGTCTATGACGAAGACGAGATTCGCGCGATGCTGAAGAATGCGGGGCTGAGCAAGGTTCTGATGCACGAGGAGCCGCGAGCAGTAACGGCCGCAAAGTAAGCCGGCTCATGTGTGAATCCGGACGCTACGCCAATGCCGCCCCCACAGGCGCCGTTTATGTGCAAGAATACGCCGCAAACCCGGTGCGCCGGGGCAGAGAGGAGCACCGAGCATGGGAACCACTTATCGCGTCGGCATTGTCGGGTTGAGCGGCATCACCTCCAGGCGGCCTGCCGATGCTCCGCCGCCGTTCCGCAACACGATGTCGATGTCCCACGCGGGCGCACTCGCGTACATGCCGCAAATGGAGGTCGCCGGCTACTGCGACCTGGTGCCCGACCTCCTCGCGGACTTCGGGCGCACCTGGTCGGACGCGTGGCCCGGCGCCAATGGCTACACCGACTACAGGCGGATGCTCGCCGAGGAGCGGCTCGACATCCTGGCGGTGGCGACCTCGGACAACCGGCACGCGGACATCGCGGTGGCCGGCGCCGATGCGGGCGTGCGCGGGCTCTTCGTCGAGAAGCCGCTGGCGACCAGCCTCGAGGACGCCGACCGCATAATAGCGGCCTGCGAGGCCAACGGCGCCGCGCTGACGACGGACCACACCTGGCGCTGGGACCCGCTGTACCACCGCGTCCGCGACGCCATCCACGCGGGCGACATCGGCACGCTGAGCACGATAGTCGCCACGCTCACCGGGCCGCGCGCCATGCTCTTCCGCAACGGCACGCACACGATAGACGGCATCTGCTTCTTCGCCGAGTCGGAGCCGACGCGCGTCTTCGGCAGGCTGGAGGACGGATTCGACCACTGGGACCGGTACCGGGGCGACGGCGGCCATCTGCCGGAGAACGAGCCGTTCGCGAACGGATACGTCGAGTTCGCCAACGGCGTCCGCGCCCACTACTGCTCCGACAAACGCGGCGTGTCCGACAGCAGCTACGTCCTGTACGGCGAGAAGGGGCGCATAGTCCTGACGCCGTGGGGAGGACACCAGGACCGCACCGCCGAGCTGCTCACCACCGACGCCTCGGGTGAGACGGTGCGACGGACGCTCGTGCCCGGCCAGTACCTGGTGCGCAACCTGATGGCGGCCTACGAAGAGCTCGTCGGCCTGATGGAGAACGGCGGCGGCGGCACGTCGTCGGGCAGGGAGGCGCGCAAGACGGTGCAGATCATGGTCGGCTTCCTCGAGTCGCACCGCCAGGGCTCGCGCCTGATCGAGGCGCCGGACCAGGACCGGAGCCCAGCGTAGCGGTTCAGTGTGAGGCTCCCACAACCCGTTCACCCCGAGTAACACCGATGCTTCATCGGCGCGTATCGAGGGGCGCGACGCAGGGCCTCGACAAGACGCGAACAGTTGCCGCTCAGGGGCCGGCGGCGGGCCCGCCGCCGGCGCGCTAGACGTCCAGCACGTCGTAGCCGCGCTCCAGCAGCGGGGCGACCAGCTTCCTGACACGCGGGTTGGGGCTCTCGACGTTCGTCCTGGTCGGGTGGTAGCCGAAGTTCATCGTGTCGTACGACCCTGGACGAGCGCCCACTGCTCCTCGGTGCGCGGCACCTGCTGGAACGACATCGCGTGCTGGTGCCTGCCGGGGCGGCCGCCCCAGGCGCCGTGGTACGTGTCTTCGGTGAACACGAGAACGTCGCCCGGCTCGGTCTCGACCACGAACGCGGGGGCCTCGGGCTGCGAGACCCCGAACACCTGCACGTCGGCGTCGTCGATGCGGTGGCTGATCGGCGCGAGCCTTTCGGCGAAGTCGCCGCGGTGCGAGCCGGGAATCAGCCGCAGCGCGCCCGTATCCGCCGTCAACGGCTCCAGGTAGAACGCGATCTTGACGTGGGGCAGAATGCGGGACGAGCCCCCGCCGCCGTGCCAGGGAGTGTCGCCGACGTGCAGGTTGCCCTCGGTGCCGATCAGGAAATAGTCGGGGCCCAGGAGCCCTTCGGCGATTCCATGTATCCGATCGTCGCCGATCAGACTGCGCAGGAAGGGAAGGCGCTCGAAGAACGGCTGGACGGGCTGCCACTTCCGGCCGTCGAAGGCCGCCCCGCCGCGCGCCTCCGCCATGATCTCCTCCGACTCGCGCTCCATCGTCGCGGCCTCGTCGCGCGTCAGCAGCCCCGGCAGCGCGAGGAACCCGAAGGCGTCGAAGAACCGCTTCTGGTCGTCGGTCAGCATCGTTGACCCTCCATCCTCCGCCGGCGCGTCTCGCAGTCGAGGCTACCACAGCCTCGACCCCAAGTCATTCGGCACGTCCGCCTGTGATAACCTACCCCGCCTGAAAGGGAGGCGCACCTATGGCCCTCATCGACATCGGATCGCGGAAGCAGCTCTTCGTCGACGACTACCTGATCGAGTCGACGAGCAACACGATGCGGGTCATGAACCCGGCCCGGAAGGTCGACAACAACCCGGTGCTGCGGCCCGAGATGCCGTGGGAGGGCAACGACGTCCGCCCGCGGCACATCTTCTTCGACGACCGGGAGGGCATCTTCAAGATGCTCTACCAGGGCAAGTCCTACTCCGGGCTCCGGGCCGACGGCGCCATCGTAGTGGTAGGACAGAGAGACCCGCCGGTCAACTGCCTAGCCGTCTCCGACGACGGGGTCCACTGGGAGCGGCCGGTTCTGAACCAGATCGAGTTCCGGGGCAGCAAGAGGAACAACATCATCCCAATGGCGGCCCTCTATCCCGACAAGGGGATCCAGCCGAACATGTTCCTCGACCGGCGGGAGACAGACCCGTCGAAGCGCTTCAAGGCGTTCGGCTGGATGAAGGACACGTCCGTCCCGATGCTGGCCTACTTGTACTACTCGCCGGACGGTTTTGACTGGACGCCCCATCCGGACAACCCGATCATCGACGCGACGCCCAAGATCGGCCGCTGGGGGCCTGCCGAGCTGATGGGCTGGGACCCGATTCGGGAAACGTACGCGATTCACGTGGAGAACAGCCTCCACAGGCGCGCGCCGCTCGGCAAGCGCCTCATCGGACGGGCGGAGAGCCCGGACATGATCCAGTGGAGCGAGCCTGAGACGATCCTCATACCGGACGAGCGGGACACGCCCGACACCGAGTTCTACTCGATGCCGACCATCGCGTACGAGGGAATCTACGTCGCGATGCCGTGGATATTCCGCACGACCAACACGACGCATCACCCCGAGCTCGCCTTCAGCCGGGACGGCGTCCACTACCGCCGCGACTTCCGCGCGCCCTTCATCGACCGCGGACACCCGCTCGACTTCGACGGCACGTCCATCTACTCCAGGGTGCCCATCGTGCACGGGGACCGCATCCTGGTCTTCTACAGCGGCACCAACTGGCGCTCGCCGGAGCAGCTCCTGACGCTCGGCGACAGGGCCACGGCGGCCATCGGGCTCGCGACCGTGCGTCTGGACGGCTTCGTGTCCCTCGACGGCGCCAAAGGGACGGCGACTGACGTCCGGCCCATGCGCGGCGCCGCGCCGGAGTACAGCGAGGTCGTCACGAGGTCGTTCAGCTTCGCCGGCTCTCGGCTGCGTCTCAACGTGGAGACCGCGCTGCAGCAGTGGGGGGCGGGGCCGCCGGAGCTGCGCGTGGAGCTGCTGGAGCCCAACCACGACTACATCGCGGGATACCGGTTCGAGGACGCCGACCCGATGACGTCGTCCGGCCTCGACAACGTGGCCTCCTGGGGCGGCAACGCCGACCTGGGCGCGTTAGCGGGCAGGGCAGTCAAGCTGCGCTTCTACTTCAAGAACTGCAAGCTCTACTCCTTCCAGTTCAAGTAAAGCGTCACGACCCCACCTGGCGTCGTGACTTGGGATGGCTCCCCGCATCCGGAGACCTTTGCGCGACCGTCATTCTCGCGCAGGGAGACCTTTGCGCGGTCGTCATTCCCGCGCGGGGTGACCTTTGCACAACCGTCATTCCCGCGCAGGCGGGAATCCAGGGGCGGGGGTTCCCCGTCAGGGATGCTAGCCATCTCCGCCACGCTGTCTCCCACAGGCGGAGTTACGCGAAGGTCTCCGTCCGCGGGTATGACGGATGCGGTCCAGACTGTTACTGAAGAGGAGAGCGCTCATGGTACGCATTCCAAGCGACCGCGAGCCGACGCACCCGGGCGATGTGCTGCTGAACGATTTTCTCATCCCTCTTGGGATGACCCAGCACGATTTGGCCCGCGCCATCCACGTGCCCTACCAGCGCGTCAACGAAATCGTCCGCGGTCGCCGTGGGGTAACGCCGAGCACGGCGCTGAGGCTTGCCAGGTTCTTCGGCACCTCTCCGAGCTTCTGGATGAATCTGAAACTCCGTTGGGACCTCTACAATGCCCAACGCACCGAGGGAGAGCAGATCGAAAACATCTGGCCGCACGAGTTGGTTGAAGTCTCGTAGAGGGGCGTAGGCCTCTCGCCAGCTAGCAGCCTGTCCGAGAAACACGGTTGGTGAGTGGTTGGGGGTATGATGGGCCCAGTCCAGTAGCGGGGAGTCGTTGATGAGCAAGACCTACCTTCCCTACGAACCCGACCAGCAGTTGCTGTTGCCAGCGGCGTTGCAGGAGTGGCTGCCAGACGAGCATCTGGCCTACTTCATATCCGACGTGGTGGACCAGTTGGACATGTCGGAGGTCACCGCTCGCTACGAGCGGGAACGGCGTGGCGGGCCGCCGTATCATCCACGGATGATGGTCAAGGTGTTGCTCTACGGCTACTGCGTGGGGGTGTCGTCCTCACGCCGCATCGCCCAGCGTCTCCACGAGGACATCGCCTTCAGGGTGTTGGCGGCGAACAACACACCGGACTTCCGGACCATCTCCGACTTTCGCAAGGACAATCTGGATGCGCTGTCGGGCCTGTTCATACAGGTACTGGCGTTGTGCCAGCAGGCGGGGCTGGTGAAGCTGGGGCACGTGGCGCTGGACGGCACGAAGGTCAAGGCCAACGCATCGAAGCATAAGGCGATGAGTTACCAACGTATGAAGGAGAAGGCAGCGCAGTTGGCGGCGGAGGTAGCGGAGTTGTTGCGACAGGCCCAGGCATCGGATGATGAGGAAGACCGGCGGTACGGCAAAGACAAGCGTGGAGATGAGTTGCCGCAGGAGTTGGCCTTTCGAGAGGGTCGGTTGGAGAAGATACGGGAAGCCATGGCGGCGCTGGAAGCCGAGGCGCAGGCGGCTGCCGGACAGGCCGAGGCCGAAGGTGGTAAGCACCCGGGGGTGCCCGACGACAAGGCCCAGCGTAACTTCACCGATGCCGAGTCGCGCATCATCCCCGCACCTGGAGGCAAGGACTTCCTGCAAGCGTACAACTGTCAGGCGGTGGTGGACAGCGCTCACCAGGTGATCGTGGCGGCGCGGGCCACCAACCAGACTTCGGATAAGCAACAGGCTGCAGCGATGATGGAGGAGACCATCGACAACGTCGGTGCAGTCCCCAGGGAAGTATCCGCCGATGCTGGCTATTACTCGGCAAAGGCAGTCGACGAGCTCTATGCTCTGGGCGTGGACCCGTTCGTCGCGCCTGAGCAGACCCGCCACCGCCGGGTTGTGCCACCCGCGCCCCGAGGTCGCATACCCAGCAATTTGTCTCCCAGGGACCGGATGCGACGGAAGTTACAGACCAAGCGGGGTCGTCAGCGCTACGCTTTGCGGATGCAAACTGTGGAGCCGGTATTCGGCCAGATCAAGCAGGGCCGGGGATTCCGGCAGTTCCTGCTGCGGGGACTGGAGAAGGTGAACGGCGAATGGTCGCTGATCTGCACCGGCCACAACCTGCTCAAACTGTTCCGCTTTGGGGTCAATCTGCACAGGGAAGCACGGGGCGATGGGCCAGCCCAACGCATCAGGAGCTTTGCCGAGGTAGCGAGCACGGCGCTATTCGCAAAGCTATCTGCGGGCCGGCCGGGGCAACCGGCACAATTAGTTGTCGCCATCCATTGTCGCTGACCCGCAAGCACCGTTAGATAATCCTCGGACGGGCTGCTAGGCCTTTTCGAGGTTCTGGAAGCGGCCGTCGAAGAACACCAGCGGCTCGCCGCCCTCGACGACGGCGTCCATGACCTCGCCTACGAAGATCGTGTGGTCGCCGTAGGGGTGGGAGCCGACCACCTCGCAGTCCAGGAAGGCAACTGAGCCAGTCACCTTGGGGCTGCCCCGCTCCGTCATTGTGAACTCGACGGGGGCCGGACCCGCGCGCCGCATATGTTCGTTTGCGAAGTACTCGGCAGCGGGCGCCTGATCGTCGGCAAGCACGTTGACGCAGTAGCAGCCCGTGCTTTCGATGTGCTGGTGGGTGTTGCGGCCGTGGCCGACGCACACGAGCACAAGGGGTGGGTCCAGGGATATCGACGTCACCGAGTTTGCCGTCATCGCCTTCACCGATCCGTCGTCCCTCAACGTGGTCAGCAAGGTGACACCGGTGGTGAACTTGCGCATCGCTGTTCTGAGGTCTTCGCCTGACACCATACAGGCCCCAATTCCGTCGACTTGACGTACGAGCGGTTGCGTCGCGACGGGCGGCAGCGTAGTCTACTCGCCTGCAACTTGCAAGGAGCGTTTTCATGAAGATCACCGACGTGAGAAGCCTGTATCTGGAGGGGCCGCGCAACCACATGCCGGGCGGGGGCGCGGGCGTCGCCAGAAAGCTAATCGTCCGGGTCGAAACGGACGCGGGCTACTACGGCCTGGGCGAGGCGTCGTACTTCACGGCGTCGCCGATGGGCATACGAGACGCCGTCGAGTACATCCGGATGATGCTGATCGGCAAGGACCCGCTGGCGATCCGTCCGGCGCTCTCCGAGATCATGTACGGCACGCTGCCGCCCCACCCTCGATCCCGCCGCGAGTCTCCGCCTGACGCGCCGCCCGGACTCTTCCCGATGTACCCGTGTTCGCCAACGGTCATCCAGCCCGGCCCCGTGACCTGGGGCATGTCGGGCGTGGAGATGGCGCTCTGCGACCTGGCGGGCAAGATTCTCGGCACGCCCGCCTACAACCTGCTGGGCGGCAAGTTCAGGGACGCCGTCCGCATCTACCTGGACCGAAGCTCGCCGATCGACGTCGAGAACCTCGACTCGTGGAAGCGAATGGGCGAGCAGGTCGTCGAGGACGGCTTCACGCACATGAAGTTCGACATCGACTACGCCGCGCCCGACCACACCGACGACGTCTGGAACCGGTCGATCTCGGCGGGCCAGATGAACCGCATCGTGGAGCGGATCGGCGCGGTGCGCGAGACAGTGGGCTGGGACATTCAGATCGCGGTCGACTGCCACATGCAGTACAACGTCGTCGACGCGATCAGGCTGTCCTACGAGCTGGCGCCGCTGAAGCCGTTCTGGCTGGAGGACCCGACGCCGCTGTACAACCCCGGCGCCGTCGTCCAGATACGCGAAAAGAGCCCGATACCGATCTGCATCGGCGAGCAGTTCATTGCTCCGGAGCTGCGGCAGTTCATCGACGCCGGGGCCTGCGACATCATCCACCCGGACATCCTGTACGACGGTGGCGTATTCGAGACGCGTCGGATCGCCGACTACGCCGAACTGCACTTCATCCCGCTGGCGTTGCACGGCGGCGGCGGCGCGCTCGCGACGATCGCGGCGGCCCATGTAGCCGCGGCCACCAGAAACTTCCTGGCGCTCGAGTACCACCACGTCGAGACGCCGTGGATCGGCTCCTTCGTCCGCCGCGACGGCGCCCCGCTGTTCGAGAACGGCCACGTCGTCCTGACCGACGCGCCGGGCTTCGGAGTAGAGCTGGACGAAGAGGTGTGCGCCGCCAACCTGGGACCGGGAGAGTCGCTCTTCTAGCAGCGGGCCGGAATCGGCGGGAGGGTGTCCTCGGAACGCCCGGCGCCGCCCTGCTTCAGGACGTCACGAAGTAGCTGCGTTCCGCGTAGTAGGAGTCTCCCGTCCGCCTCACGCCGCCCACCCACACCACGTGGTGCGTGGTCTCGATCTCGCCCGACGGAGTCGTGTAACGCTTCGCGAACAGTGCGAGCCGCGGGTCGTCAGGCGATGGGAGCGATCCGCCGCGCCAAGCCCATATGCCGCACTGGAACTCCAGCCAATCGTAGATGCTGGGATAGTAGCGCCTTGTCACGATCTCGGAAGCAATGCGTATGCTGACCCCGTTGCGCTCCATGGCAACCCGCGCCTGGTCCATAGTCCGTACCATCTGGTTGCGCGGCGCGCCCGGGCCAAATACTGCGTTCACCTCCTGGTGGTGGAGGTTGCCGATCATCTCGCAGAATAGAAGGCCGTCGACCTTTAGTACCCTCAGCGCGGCCTGGATGCCGTAGCTGTCGTAGCCGATCGGTCCGCGCTCCGAGAACACGAAGTCGAAAGACTCTGCTTCCAGCTCGTGGCCGTCCTTTGGAAAGTCGAGCAGGCGGAACTCGACGTTGTCGCGGCCGCTGCGTCGCAGGGCCTCCTCGGCCAGGCGGACATGGGCCGGGTCGTCGTCGATCCCCAGGCCCGCGGCAAACCGATGGGCGTTATCCAAGAGGGTAGCGCCGCTGCCGCAGCCAACGTCGAGGACACGCATGTCCGGGCTGAGCTGCGACGCGATGAAATCGGACGCACTGGGCGCCAAGCGGTCGTCTATGCGGGACTCGGGAGCGTGTGAGCCGTAGTAGGAGTGGGACGCCTCCAAGATCGGGCGGTCTCGGTCCAGCTCCATGCGAGAGCTCCAGCCCGTGGGAGTCGTCCGGCGGCGGCTTACCCCAAATCCACCGATGGACGTGAGGACAGCGGAAGGGGGGTGAGGGAGCTGCGGGCGAGATGGCCTGGGCTCCATTGGGGTAGATGGGAGGGCGGCGGACGGTCTTCAGTTGCCGCACAGGGTCCCTATGGCCGTCTGCGGGGACTGCGATGCGCGGGATGGTGAGAGAATACACAGCAGGGAACTCTCGCGGGCCAGGGTGGCGCGAGTTTGCGGGGACCTTCGGTTGTGCGGTGGGTAGCTCGGTCGCCGACGGCGCCGTCAGGCAGGCAATGGCAGGGCTCGCAATCGAGCCAGGGCGCGAGTGAACTGGGTCTCCCAAGGCCAGCCCTGTGGCAGATGCAAAGTGAGGCGGCGGGCCGAGCGGGTGATTCGTCCGGCGAGGGAGAAGAACCGCCGCCGGAGGGTCTTGGTGGTCACCACCTGCACCCAGACCGGTCCGCGCTGTCCAACGGGCCAGGTCGCCATCACCTGTATCGCCAGCAAGCGGCGTTGGCGGCGAAACGGCCCGACGGCATGTGGTTCAGCCCCACGCCGTACTTCAGGTCTCGAATGGCGTTCTCGACCTCGGCATGGCGGCGGTGGTCGGCCTCCAGCTGGGTTTCCCCGTCCCGGTCGGTGATGAAGCCGTCTGTAGGTGGCGAAGAGGGCCAGTTGGGAACTGGGAGTGGGCTTCACCCGGGCAATGAGCCGCACCGGTGCGGCGTCGGGCTCACTCTGGAAGGGGGTGTAGGTGGTCTCGGCCACATCGGCGGCGCCGTCCATCCAGTATGGGATGGGCGTCCAGTCCGCCTCGGGTATGGCCTCGATCAGGTTCCGCAGGCGAGCCGTAGTAGGAGTGGGACGCCTCCAAGATCGCCCTCAGGCGGTCTCGGTCCAGCTCCATGTTCGAGAGCTCCAGCCCGTGGGAGTCGTCCGGCGGCGGCTTACGCCCCGGTCCGTTGGCCCCGGTTGTTGGAGATGTACTCCTTGGCGGCCGTGAGGAACAGGCCGGTGAAGCGCTGCGCGACGAGAACGTCGCCGGTCAGCTTACTGCCGCCGGCTTTGACGATCCTCGCCACCTGCGCCTCGACCTCCTTGAGCTTCGGGTGTTCGATGTCGCCCGGGTAGCCGAGAGAGCCCGCCATGTCTTTGGGGCCGACGTGGTAGGTGTGTATGCCGTCGACCTTGACCATCTCCTCCAAGTTGTCTAACGCCTCGGCGTCCTCGATCAGGACGGTGACCAGCATCTGCGAGTTGGTCTCGGCCATGTACTCGGTGTCGGACTCGTTGGTCAGATAGTTGGCGCCTCGGCCCGCGCCCAGGCTGCGGTTCCCGATCGGGCTGTAGTAGCACGCCTCGACCAGACGCTCGGCGTCGGCACGCGTGCTTATATGGGGACCCTCGATCCCCTGAATGCCTCGGTCGAGGTATTGGCCTATGGTCGAAGGCTCGATGTTCGGCGCGCGCGCCCAGGTCGTGACGCCGTACAGGTCGGCCACGCGCACCAGGTTGTCCAGGTCGTCCAGCGAGAAGGTCCCGTGCTCGCCGTCGAGATAGACGAAGTCGAAGCCCGCCATCCCGATCAGCTCCATGTCCGTCGTCGACGTGTGGGTGTAGGCGCAGCCCACTGAGACCACGCCCGCCTTCATGTTCGCCAGTATCTTGTTCGTCCTCATCGATCCTCCAATCGCGAATGGGGGCTCAGGCCAGGAGCATCCGCTCCAGCCACTTCTCTTCCACCCCGTGGTCTATGAATCCGCGGCCCGTGCGCAGCTCGGTCTGCGCCTCGCCGGACATGGCCTCGATGACCGGCTCGACGTACTGCAGCTCGTCCCGGCCGCAGGTGAACAGCGCCCGGGCGCCGATGCGCGGCGCGAAGGCCAGCGGATCGAACAGCGACAGCGTGTCGGCAGCCTCTTCGGCGTCGCCGGGGTGAGTCCTGGCGTAGTTGTTGAGCTCCTGCAGCGGGTACGCCCGGGTCAGCGGCGCGCGTTCGGCCGCCGCGCGCAGGGTCATCGCGGTGACGAGCATCAGCGGCGTTTGCGGCCGCAGCGCCGTTGTGATCGCCGCCAGGTCCATGCCGGCCACGGCCAGCCTGGCCGAGTCGACCTCCGGCCGCGCGGTGAAGATGTCGAAGGCCCGCAGGCAGTCGGCCACGACACCGCGGTAGACGTAGGTGTCGGCGCCCGGCAGACCGCCCGTCAGCAGGCCGGGGTACGCGGCGGAATAGCCGGAGTCGGCCAGACGCTGGCCGCGGTGGCACAGGGCCATCACGGCGTATCGGCTGCGGCGCTCGTAGGCGGGCACTCCAACCACGCTGCCGTAGCCGGGCGTCTGGAAGAGCGCCGGGAAGGGACCCTCGCCCCTGGGTACGGTGAAGTAGGCGAACAGGGGATAGCCTCCCACACCCTCGAACCGGAGGCCGTGCGCGACGGACGTCTCGTTCGAGCGCATCGGTAGACTCTCGATCGCGACGGCGCCGTCCGACAGGGCCGACACCTCGTCAAGGACCGTCTGCCAGTACGCCGGGAGCTCCTGGGGTTCGTTGGTATTCACGGGACTATGCCTCGAGGTGGTCGGCGAGGAACCGGTCGATGATGGCGCCGTGTCCGGCGCCGCCGCCCGCGTCGTGGGCACAGTCCTCGTACGGGTAGAGACGTTTGTCGTCGCTGCCGATGGCGCGGAAGACCTCGTAGCCGGTCTCCGGGGGGCACACGTCGTCCCTCAAGCCGATGTTGACGATTATCGGGCAGCGTATCCGATCGACGAAGTTGTGAATGTCGTAGTAGCTGAGAACGTCGGTCATCGTCTGCCGGCGCTCGGGGTACGTCCGGACATAGTCGTTGATCTCCTCGTACGGGTACGAGCGGGTCAGCGACGCCGCGTCCATCATCGAGCACAGGTATGGCGCGCCGGCCGCCGCCGCCGCGACTTTCCCCGCGCGAAGGGCCGCGACGAGCAGCGTCAATGCCCCGCCCTGGCTGGAGCCCCGCACGGCGACCCGCTCCGGGTCGACCTCGGGGAGGCTCAGCAGCAGGTCGAATGCGCGCACCGCGTCCATGTAGAAGCCGCGGTAGCCGTACGTGTCGCGGTCCGTGGCATTGTGCAGCAGCAGTCCGGGGTAGCCGGGGTTGAAGACGCCGTTGCTGCGCAGCTTGCCCCGAGGCGCCGCCGAGATGGCAGCGTAGCCCTGCGCGGCCAGGTCGGTCGGCATCGTCGGCTCGCCGACGTAGCCGGGCACGATGAGCACGGCGGGAAGCGGCCCCGACGCGCCGCGGGGCCTCGCGTACCAACACGCGACCTCAAGGCCGCCGTAGCTCCGGTAGTGCCCTTCGAACACCTCAATGTCGTCCGTGGAGCGCATCTCCACCGGTTCGAGTCGGGGCTCCAGCGGCACCGACTCGGTCGCGGCAATCGTCTCGTCCCAGAACGCGTCGAAATCGTGGGGCCTGACGACGCTGCTGACGAAGCTTTCGGGTCCGCCGGTTGTCAAGATAGGGGTGCCTCCGCTGAATGACGCGCCGACTATAGATTAGGCCGCCCCCGCTGTCAACGGAAACGCGGCTATCGAAGTCCCCCTCCGTCGTTGCCGCGAAAGCGGCAATCCACCCCCGGCAAGGTGCGCCGCCAAACACACCGGAAGCAGTATGTCATCAGGTGGAGAATCCGGGAGCTCCGCGGAAGGAGGAGCCGTTGAGACCTGTGCTCGCCCCTCGATACGCGCCGATGACCAACGGCGTACTCGGGGTGAACGGCTGTCTGGCGCCTCGACGCAGAGGAGGCGCTTCCGGGCCTGCGCCAATCGACGCCGGCCGGCCCGCTGCTGCTAAGCGGCCGTTGCGGCGTATTCGGAGAGGAAGCCCCGGAGCAGCACCCGCGCCCGGTGGAGCCGCGACTTCAGGGCCGGGACCGACAGGTCGAGCACCTCGGCGGCCTCCGAGTTCGACAGCCCCTGTACGTCGCGTAGCACCACGGCGGCGCGCAGGTCGGGCTCGAGACGGTCGAGCCCCTGCCTCAGCTTGTCCTTCAGCTCCGAGTTCTGGGCCGCGCGGTCGGGCGTCTGGCTCCAGTCGGCGACCTCAAGGTCGTCGATGGCAGTGTACGTCAACGAGCGCGCGAGCTTCGTCTTGCGCAGCCGCATCAGGGCGGCGTTTACTGTGATCCGGTACAGCCAGGTGGTCACCCTGGAGTCGCCGCGGAAGCGGTGGAAGGCCCGGTAGGCCGACAGGAAGGCTTCCTGGGCGACGTCCTCCGCGTCCTCGTGGTTGCCCATCATCCGGAACGCGACGTTGTATACGAAGTCGGCGTGCTCCCTGACCAGGGACTCGAAGTCCGGACGATCTGTCGTGTCGTCGTTTGCCATATTGCTAGCGCGCGGGGAATCGGGCGCCCCCGCGGTCTCCCGGTCGTCTACAATGACGAGGGCGCGGACTCAGCCGCAGAGATTCATGAGAACCCTTGCAGGAAATGGCGCATCATATTAATGTTGCACCTATTGTAGGGGCACGCAGCCAAAAGTAGAAGTCGTCGGGCCGGAGTGGAGCCAGATGTTATCGCGGTTACTCAGCGTCTTCAGGAGAAACGCCGACGTCGGGTGCGCCGACACCCGCAACATGGCGTCGGACTATCTCGACGAAGACGTCGAGCCTGACCTCAGGCGCCGTGTACGCGACCATCTGGAGAAATGCGGCCCGTGCCTCTCGTTCTTCAACACCCTGCGAGCGACCGTAGGGCTCCTTCGCAACATGGACGGCAGTCCGGCCCCTCCGCGATTCGCGGACCGCGTGAGCGCCAAGCTCCGCGACGCCGAGGAAGGCTAGCCGGCCGCCCGGCGGCAGGGCCTCGACGCCCCGTTCGGACTGATCCGGCCCCTTAGGCATCCTCGCCGGCGTACTTGGACGGGCACTTCACGATCACGTTGTGGCTTTGGAAGACGCCCTCGGGGGTGTAATTGCCCTCGAGGATCACCTCCGAGTGCTCGTTGAAGAAGAGCTCCGGCAGCACGCCGTCGTGGGTCGCCAGGAGGTCCGTTGCGCCGTCGGTGAGGGCGAATCGCGCCAGCGTGGAGTCCGTGTCCCGGCTGAAGGAGCCGTCTACCAGCTTGCCGCTCACGCGGACGGTCTCGCCAGCGGCTGTCGCCCCCCGCTCTTGGAGCTCGCCAACGGTGTAGTAGTACACTGTCGCGCTCTGGAATGCCATGAAAGCGAAGTAGGCCAGGGCGGCGACGACCACCGCGCCGCCGACGGCGAGCTTGACCGGGCCGGAGAACATCCCCGAGCCCTCCCGGCCGCCCACCGGCTGGACCGCTATCGTCTCCGTAGCGTGCGCCATGTCAGTCCGTCTCGTCGTTCCCGGTGATTGCTGTGCGCAGGGCTTCTATTTCGTCCCGCATGGCCCTTTGACGTCGCGACATCATGAACACGTAGATGAAGAACGCGGCCCAGGTGACCATGTACACGGCGAACAGGTAGCCGAGATTGGGGCCGGGGTCGGCGTCCACGATGGTCACGGTGCCGCTCTCGCCGCCTGCCCGTATTATACCGTCCTGCGCGTCCGACAGCCTGACGCTGAAGGTCTCCGTCGGCTCCTCGTCGGTGTCGTCGACGATGGCGAGCACGATCGCGGTCGACGTAGCCCCGGCGGGCACGGTCGCGACACCGCTCGCGCTGGTGTAGTCCCCGGGGGCCTTGGCCGTGCCGTCCTCGGTGGCGTATCTTACGATGACGTCGTGGTCGACGGCCCTGTCGAGCGCGACGATCAGCCTGACCTCGCCCGCGTTCTCGCGCACCGAAGTGCTGCCGACGTGTATCTCCGGCGCGGCGTTCGCCTGCCCGGCCCACCGGCGGACGTCAGTAGTATCCGGCTCCTCGACCATGGCTTCCGCGCTTCCGTGGAGCGCGAGCGCCGAGAGCAGGCCCAACACGGCGGCGGCCGCGGCCACGCGGCGCACGGCGGCGCTACTGTACATGCCGATACAATCCGTCTATGGCCCTCTCCGCGCTCCTGAGTCGGTAGCGGTCGGCCAGCAGGTACGCGAAGAGCAGCGTGAAGACCACCAGGGACAGGAGCACGACGGCGGCCATCTCCCCGTCGAGGTCCATGTTGAGCACGATGGTGTCCGGGTGGGCCCTGCGGTCGACGATCTTGGTCGATACCCAGTTCATGCCGGCGGCCATGACGCCTATCACGGCGACGACGGCCCTGAACCGGTCTCCCTGAGACCCCTGCGGGCCGTAGTTGTCGAGCATCAGATAGGCAGCGTAGATGAACCAGACGATCAGGGTGAGCGTCAGCTTCAACTCCCACGTCCACCAGACGCCCTGCACCGGCTTGATCCAGAGCACGCCGGTCACGAGGCTGAGAGTCGCGAACAGCAGGCCGACCTCCGCCGAAGCGTAGGCCAGGCTGTCCCAGCGCTGCCTGTTCTTCTTCACGATGAGATAGGCGATACTGGCGGCGGCGGGGACGACGATGGAGCTGAGCCCCAACATCGAGATGGGCACGTGGAAGTAGAAGATCCGCTGGGAAACGCCCAGGTTGACCTCGGTGGGCACCCACAGGAAGACCAAGTAGAGGGTGAGTCCCATGAGGGCGGCGGTCAGGACGAGGAGGCCGTCCATGTACAGGCTGCGCCCGGCGGGCCGCGCAGGGGCCAATTGCTCAGTCAGCGCCATGTGTGCAATATATCACAATCGCTTTTGGGGCTACCAGTTCGTGAAGGCGCCGTCGTTCCTGCGGAGCAGGGGCGGCCACCCGCCCGGCTTGGCCGCTCTATCCTCCGCAACCGACTCGTCGATCTCCACCCCGAGGCCGGGCCTGTCCGGCGCGAAAGCGTAGCCATCGGCCCAGTCGATCTGCTCCGGGAAGAGGTCGCGGTGCTCGCTCCCCGGTCGCCGGGGCATCTCCTGCACGCCTACGTTGGTCGAGGCCATGCAGAGCGCGACGCAGGCGGCTGCGCTGACCGGGCCCAGCGGATTGTGCGGCGCGATGTCGATGTAGTGGGTCTCGCACCAGTGAGTGATCTTGAGCGCCTCGGTGAGGCCGCCGACGTTGCAGACGTCGATCCGAGCGTAGCTGATCAACTCCTCTTCGATCACCTCGCGGAAGTGCCACTTGCTCGTCCACTGCTCGCCGGCGGCGATGGGCAGCCTGACGTGGCGGGCAAGCGTTCGGTAGCTGCCGTGGTTCTCGGAGCGGAGAGGGTCCTCGATGAAAAAGGGCCTGTACGGCTCCAGGTCCTTGCACATCGCCACGATGTGGGCCGTGTCGAGCCGGGTGTGGACGTCGAGGCAGATCTGGATATCGGGGCCGACGGCCTCTCGTACCGCGGCCATCTCCTCGACTGCGATGCGCATCGACTCGACGGGCTCTAGGCGGCTGGCGCCGTCGTCGGCGATCCCGGTCTCGGACTGGCCCCAGCGGACGAACTTCCAGCCCTCGTCGACCAGCGCGCGGCAGCTCTCGACGAGCTCGGCCGTGCTGTTGCCTCCGGCGTGGGGATAGCAGACGACCTTGTCGCGCACGGGTCCGCCGAGCAGCTTGTAGACGGGCAGGCCGACCGCCTTGCCCTTGATGTCCCACAGCGCTATGTCTATGGCGCTGACGGCGCAGGAGTAGACGCCCTCCGCGGGAAAGAACGAGCCGCGGAACATGTGCTGCCACAGCCGCTCGGTGGCGAACGGGTCCTCGCCTATGACGAGCTCGGAGAGATGCTCGACTGCCTTCTCGATGGCGGCGCCCCAGCGGATCATGCCGACCTCGCCGAGGCCGTAGATGCCTGCGTCGGTCTCGACCTTCACGAAGAACATCGCCCGCCCGTGCTCGCCCATGACGTTCATGCTTTTGACGTTCGTTACCTTCATGGCTGGTTCCTCCGGCGATAGGGGCTGCGGCCGAGACGGCGTCAACGATATGCGGAGTGCGATGGCCGGTCAAGCGGCGAGCCGACCCGGTTCGGGCCGTTCAACGGCGTTGGCCTCCGTGGCAGGGTGGCTCGCGGGCGATCCGTGTTCCGGTGAGTGCTCGATCACAACGCTGCGGTCTTGCGAACAGTCGCTGGTCCGCCGGGTGTGCTGACGGTCGATTTCCGTCAAATCTGTTCCATTCTGTTCCACTTATATCTGGGCGATGGGACCATCTGGTACAAAGTGTAGCGCCGGGTGTTCTATGCGGCCTATCTGAGCGGGTACATCGGGGTACGAAACGGAAGACCGATGTACTATGCGCGTCATTCGAGCAACACCTCCGTTATGGGCCGAGACGAGTCTGTGCTGGCGTTCGGTGCGGGCTACTATAGCACAAATGTGCGGCAACTTCAATCTGATCGGCTGCCCTGGATTCCCCACCTAGATAAGAGGAGGACCTCGTTGGCGCCCGACGCGATGCGGGCTAAGATGGTTGTTGAGCAAACGAACCGATCACCAACGAGGTGCAGCTATTATGAAGCAAGGCTTGCTGGCATTCCAGTACGAGCAGGAGAAGGGCTCGACAGGTATGACGGGACTGTCGGGGCTGCTGACGTACGTGGAGTTGATGGACGCAGCGGGTTTGAGGTCATCGGTAGAGCGCCACGTGAGACTGCGGGAGTGTGGTCAGGGCTGGACGGATAGCCAGACGATCATCTCGTTGATACTGCTGAACTTGGCAGGCGGCGAGTCAGTGTCCGACCTTGATCTCCTTGAGAAGGACAGAGGGTTGTGCAGGATACTTCGAGAGTTCGAGTCCTGTGGTATGCGTCTCAGCGAGCGCAGGGCGTTGGAGAAGAGATGGCGAGTCGAGCGTCTTCGGAGCGTGCCGTCGGAGTCTGCGGCGTTCCGGTATCTGGAGGGGTTCCACGACATGGACGAGGAGTCGAAGCGGGAAGCTCACAGGGCGTTCATAGCGGCTCCCAACGAAGCGCTACAGGGTCTGGGGAAGGTCAACGCCGACCTGGTGGGCTTCGTGCAGAGCCGTTCGCCTCAGACCGAGGCCACACTGGACATGGATGCCACACTGGTGGAGACGCGCAAGCAGGAGGCGCTCCACAGCTACAAGGGGTACAGGGCGTACCAGCCTCTGACCACCTACTGGGCAGAGGCCGACCAGATTGTGCATTCAGAGTTTCGGGACGGCAACGTACCTGCGGGCCATCAGCAGTTACGAGTGTTGACCGAAGCACTGGAGCATCTGCCTGCCGGTGTGGAGAGCGTGATGCTGCGGTCTGACACGGCGGGGTACCAGCAGGAGTTGCTGCGGTACTGCGCGGAGGGCAGAGACGAGCGGTTCGGGGTGATCGAGTTCGCGGTTGGGGTTGACGTGACGGCAGAGTTCCGCCGAGCGGTGTCCGAGGTCGCCGAGCAAGACTGGCAGACGCTGTACCGCAAGGTTGGGGAGCATCGTGTGGACACGGGTCAGCAGTGGGCTGATGTGAACTTCGTACCCAAATGGATAGGGCACTCCAAGAACAGCCCTGAGTATCGGTTCATAGCTACCAGGGAGCGTCTGGACAGGCCGCCTCTGCCGGGAATGGAGGGGCAGATGGAGCTTCCGTTCCCCGCGATGGAGCTGTCCAACAGAGGCTGGTACAAGGTCTTCGGAGTGGTGACCAACCGGAGCATTGCGGGAGATGAGTTGATCTGGTGGTCGAGACAGAGGTGCGGTAAGGGCGAGGAGGTCCACGGCGTCCTCAAGAGTGACCTTGCCGGGGGCAGGCTTCCGTCGGGGCTGTTCGGAGCCAACGCAGCATGGTGGGCGATAGCAGTGTTGGCCTTCAACTTGAACTCTGCCATGAAGCGGCTGGTGTTGGGCGGACAGTGGGTGGGCAAGCGTCTCAAGGCGGTGCGCTTCGCCCTGATCGCCCTACCGGGCCGTGTGGTGCGTCATGCCAGGAGGTTGATCATCCGTCTTGCCCGTGGCCATCCCTCATACGAGTTGCTGCTCAGGGTCCGGCACAGGATATTGGCGCTGGCTGCCGAGCCGTATCGAGCATAGGCGACCCTGCCTGGAGCATCGGTTTGTAGGCGACTCTGCCGAGTTGCCAGGCCGGGCCATGCCTTCTTCGGCCTGACAACAGCCATAATTGGCAGCGAACCGCTGCCGATACCCTCAAAGACGGCACCCGAGACCCTCTCCGATGCCGATCATGTCATGCGTCACCCCTGGTCGACACCCGGACACCCCTGAAAGCACATGAAACAGCTCTCAACAATTCAGCTGGGGGATTTGGGCTGCCCTGGATTCCCCACCTAGATAAGAGGAGGACCTCGTTGGCGCCCGACGCGATGCGGGCTAAGATGGTTGTTGAGCAAACGAACCGATCACCAACGAGGTGCAGCTATTATGAAGCAAGGCTTGCTGGCATTCCAGTACGAGCAGGAGAAGGGCTCGACAGGTATGACGGGACTGTCGGGGCTGCTGACGTACGTGGAGTTGATGGACGCAGCGGGTTTGAGGTCATCGGTAGAGCGCCACGTGAGACTGCGGGAGTGTGGTCAGGGCTGGACGGATAGCCAGACGATCATCTCGTTGATACTGCTGAACTTGGCAGGCGGCGAGTCAGTGTCCGACCTTGATCTCCTTGAGAAGGACAGAGGGTTGTGCAGGATACTTCGAGAGTTCGAGTCCTGTGGTATGCGTCTCAGCGAGCGCAGGGCGTTGGAGAAGAGATGGCGAGTCGAGCGTCTTCGGAGCGTGCCGTCGGAGTCTGCGGCGTTCCGGTATCTGGAGGGGTTCCACGACATGGACGAGGAGTCGAAGCGGGAAGCTCACAGGGCGTTCATAGCGGCTCCCAACGAAGCGCTACAGGGTCTGGGGAAGGTCAACGCCGACCTGGTGGGCTTCGTGCAGAGCCGTTCGCCTCAGACCGAGGCCACTCTGGACATGGATGCCACACTGGTGGAGACGCGCAAGCAGGAGGCGCTCCACAGCTACAAGGGGTACAGGGCCTACCAGCCGCTGACCACCTACTGGGCAGAGGCCGACCAGATTGTGCATTCAGAGTTTCGGGACGGCAACGTACCTGCGGGCCATCAGCAGTTACGAGTGTTGACCGAAGCACTGGAGCATCTGCCTGCCGGTGTGGAGAGCGTGATGCTGCGGTCTGACACGGCGGGGTACCAGCAGGAGTTGCTGCGGTACTGCGCGGAGGGCAGAGACGAGCGGTTCGGGGTGATCGAGTTCGCGGTTGGGGTTGACGTGACGGCAGAGTTCCGCCGAGCGGTGTCCGAGGTCGCCGAGCAAGACTGGCAGACGCTGTACCGCAAGGTTGGGGAGCATCGTGTGGACACGGGTCAGCAGTGGGCTGAGGTGAACTTCGTACCCAAATGGATAGGGCACTCCAAGAACAGCCCTGAGTATCGGTTCATAGCTACCAGGGAGCGGTTGATCGAACAGCCTCTGCCGGGAATGGAGGGGCAGATGGAGCTTCCGTTCCCCGCGATGGAGCTGTCCAACAGAGGCTGGTACAAGGTCTTCGGAGTGGTGACCAACCGGAGCATTGCGGGGGACGAGTTGATCTGGTGGTCGAGGCAGAGATGTGGCAAGGGCGAGGAGGTCCACGGCGTCCTCAAGAGTGACCTTGCCGGGGGCAGGCTTCCGTCGAGGCTGTTCGGAGCCAACGCAGCATGGTGGGCTATATCGGTGCTGGCCTTCAACCTGAACTCTGCCATGAAGCGGCTGGTGTTGGGCGGACAGTGGGTGGGCAAGCGTCTCAAGGCGGTGCGCTTCGCCCTGATCGCCCTACCGGGCCGTGTGGTGCGTCACGCCAGGAGGTTGATCATCCGTCTTGCCCGTGGCCATCCCTCATACGAGTTGCTGCTCAGGGCGCGGCAGAGGATATTGGCGCTGGCTGCCGAGCCGTATCGAGCATAGGCGACCCTGCCTGGAGCATCGGTTTGTAGGCGACTCTGCCGAGTTGCCAGGCCGGGCCATGCCTTCTTCGGCCTGACAACAGCCATAATTGGCAGCGAACCGCTGCCGATACCCTCAAAGACGGCACCCGAGACCCTCTCCGATGCCGATCATGTCATGCGTCACCCCTGGTCGACACCCGGACACCCCTGAAAGCACATGAAACAGCTCTCAACAATTCAGCTGGGGGATTTGGGCTGCGGGCAACTGCTCAGACTCGGTGAGGGGAACACCCCGCCCCTGGATACCCGCTTTCGCGGGTATGACGGTGCTGTGGTTATCGAGTGTTTCTCAGGAGGTCTGAAACAGTCACGGCTACGGGTGAGAGCTCACATTTAGTCGATCGGGAGTCCGCCGCGTGGGTTCGAGGACCTTGCAGCCGCGAGACGATAGGGTGCGGCCGAGGTTCCCGCGGCTTCGGATTCCGGTATCATGCGGCCCCAAAGTAGACCGGGCGGACCAGACGGCGTATGCTGGCTACCTGCGGGTGAACCCGCCTGCTCACTCGGCGGGGGCCGGAAGGCCGCCGTTTCCGCAAGAGGCATGCCATAGATGGGCATACGAGTAGGGATCGACACCGGCGGCACCTTCACCGACCTGATCGGCGTGGAGGAAGACACTCACGAGGTAATAGTCGCCAAACGGCCCTCGACACCGGCAAACCCCGAGCAGGGTGTCTTCGACACCTTGGCCGGCTCCCGCATGGACGTCGACGACATAACGTTCTTGATCCTGGGGAGCACCATCGCCGTCAACACCCTGCACCAGAGGTCCGGTGCGAGGGTGATCTACCTAACGACGAAGGGCTTCGAGGATGTGCCATTCATTCAACGCATAAATCGCCGGCATCACTACGACCTGGGCTGGGTGAAGCCGGCGCCATTCGTCGAGCGTCGTGACTGTCTGGGCGTACACGAGCGCGTTACGAAGGGTGGCAAGGTCCTCGCGTCACTGGAGGACGAAGAGCTGTTACGGATCCGGGACGCAATCAAGGAGCGCATCGCCGAGGGCGGAGGCGTCCCGGCGATCGCGGTGGGGCTTCTATTCGCCTACGCCAACCCGGATCACGAGCTGAAGATCGGCGATTTCCTGTGTCGCGAGTTTCCCGACGTGCCGGTGTCGCTATCCCATCGGGTAGCACCGATCTGGCGGGAATACGAGCGTGGCAGCACGACCCTGGCTGATGCCTACATCAAGCCGCTGGTGGGCAGTTTCGCCAAGAACCTGGACGCCGGGTTTCATGAGCGCGGCCTCAAGCCGACCTGGCAGTTCATGAAATCCAACGGGGGCCACATGGTGGCATCGGCTGCGGCCGAGCAGCCCATCCAACTGCTGCTCTCAGGCCTCGCCGGAGGGATAATCGCCGGCCGCTACTTCGGGGAGCTTGCCGGGAGCGACAGGCTCGTCACCCTGGACATGGGCGGCACCAGCACGGACGTCGGGATCATAATAGACGGCGAGTACGGATACACAACCGAGTACCAGGTCGAATGGGGTGTGCCGGTCGCGGCGCCGTTCATCGACATCACGACCATCGGCGCGGGGGGTGGCTCCATCGCGTGGATGGACAAGGGCGGGTTTCTGCGGGTGGGACCTCAGAGCGCGGGCGCCGAGCCGGGGCCTGCCTGCTACGACGCAGGGGGCACGGATGCCACGGTGACCGACGCGAACCTGGTGCTCGGGCGGCTCAATCCCGACTACTTCCTCGGCGGCCGAATGACGCTCCATACGGAAAAAGCCGTTGAGGCGGTGGCCAGAGTCGGGCAGATGGTGGGGACGGGCATCCAGGAAACGGCCCTGTCGATTGTCAAGCTTGCCAACGAGAACATGGCCAACGCGATACGGCTGATAACCGTGGAGCGGGGCATCGATCCCAGGGAGTTCGACCTGGTGGCGTTCGGTGGGGCAGGCCCGCTCCACGGAGCGGCGCTGGCGGAATCGGTCGGTATCCGGCGGATCATCGTGCCGCCGAATGCTGGGCTTGCCTCCGCTTTTGGGACGCTGGTGGCCGACCTGCGGGTGGACCGGTCCTGGACCCATGCCTACCGCTCCGACAATCTAGAAGCAGCCCACGTCGACGAACGCTTTCGGTTCCTTACGGAGTCCGCATCGGAAGCCCTTGGCGAGGAGGGGTTCACGGGAAGGCCGTTGGTCCAGCGAACGATCAGCATGCGATACATGGGACAGAACTACGAGCAGGAGGTGTCCGTTCCTCCCGGGCCAATCACTGAATCGACGCTTCAGGACATTTTCGAGCGCTTTCACCGACAGCACGCGGAGTTCTACGGCTACAGCATACCGCGGGAGACCATGGAGCTGATTCACTTCAACGTCAGCCTCATCGGCGAAGTCCCCAGAATGAGGCTGCCAACATGGGCCTCGCAGTCGACCGATGGGCCTGGACGCGATTTCCGTGAGGTGTACTTCGAGGGCCCCGGGTCCGTAGAATGTCCCGTCTATCTCAGGGAGGCCCTGGGTGCCGGGGCGGTGGTCCATGGCCCGGCCGTCATCGATGACGTCGACTCGACGGTAGTCCTTCCGGTTGACAGGCGGCTTTCGATTACCGACCTTGGACTGCTGATAATCGAGTAGGGGCGTTGGGCTTCGCCCTGTGCAGTGCTGGAAGCGACCGACGTGCTGCCCCCGTTGCCTGGCGGACGCCAATTCAGGCCGCCGAGAGATGGTCTTGTGAGCATAATTGGATGGTTGACGGCATTCTTGACTGTTAGTATGGTCTCTTCGAAGATGGTGAGGTCCTCGGGCCCAGGCGGCTTGAGATGGGGAATTCCGGTCAACACCAAGGATTCCACACCCGAGCGGAGGTCGTGGAATGAGAACATCCCGGTTTCTTGCGCTGACGGTCAGCGTTCTGCTGTTCGTCGCTTTGGTATCGGCCGCTTGCTCAAGTAGCGACGAGGGAGGCGCGGCCAGTGGTGGTGAAGGCGCCCAACCCGCGGCCAACACCGGTGGCGGAGATGGGCCAGCCGCCGAAAGCGGGGTGTACGCAATCAAGCAGACCTTCGACATGGGCATCGAGGTTACAAGCCCGGTCTTCAATCGAATCAGGCGTATTCCAAAGATCTACGCTTGCCAGGGCAGCAGGCCAAAAGCCGGCCAGTCTTTTGAGCAGAGCGGGGCCGGGAAGTATGCGGGCCGCGAGAACGTATCGCCCACCCTGGAGTGGACGGGTATACCTGAGGGAACGCAGAGCATCGCCCTTCTCATGGACAGCGATCAGATCGCCCATGAAGAGACCCCGGACCTGCGTTACCTCCACTGGTTGATCTGGAACCTGCCGTCGGACACCGCGGGCCTGCCCGAGCGGGTTGCAACCACCATGGAGCTGGCTGCTTTGGGTCCCGACACCCGTCAGGGCACCAACGACTATGATGTAGTCGGATACTCCGGACCCTGCCCGCTACCCGTCACAGACGGCGGAGGCCAGCATTTGGACTACAGGCAGGTCAAGCTTAAGCTCGTCTTCGAGTACCTGTTCCACGTCTACGCGCTGGACACCGTACTCGAACTCCCGGGCGGCGCGACCAGAGACGAGTTCTTGCAGGCCATCGACGGCCACATCTTGTCCGGTGGGGTCATCAGGGGTGAGTTCGTCGCCAGCAAGCAGATGAATTAGCACTGCGCCATTCTGGCTAACGACCTGGGCCTCCAGATGGCCCAACGACACATCCAACGGAGTCTGCCCACCACTCTTCCGCCGGACCTGCGAAATGCGGCGTCCAGGCGTCACCGGAGACGAGACGGCAATGACCACAACTAACGGCGAGATCGATCAGGTCACATTAAGCGTCATCCACAACCATCTGGACAACATTTGCCGCGAGATGGGGATTGCGATGATGAAGACGTCGTACTCGACGATCTTCAACGAGGGCCTCGATTTCTCGTGTGTCATCTTCAACCGCAAGGGCGACATGATCGCCCAGGCGGAGTTTTGTCCCGCACAGCTTGGCGCCATTCTGTACGTCATCAAGTGGGCGATCGAGGAGTACGGTCTGGAGAACTTCGAGCCGGGCGACGTGGTGATCCACAACGACCCTTACCGCGGCGGGTGCCATATGCCCGAGCACGCCGTGATCAAACCGGTCTACTACGACGGCGAGCTTTTCGGCTTCGTCGCCAACATCGCTCACCTGGCCGAGATCGGAGGGATGGCTCCAGGCTCCTTCGCCGCAACCGCCACGGAGGTCTACCAGGAGGGGCTGCGGCTGCCCCTGGTGAAGATCATGAAACGAGGCGAGTACGTGGAGGATGTCTGGAAGATAATCCTGAACAACCATCGCACGCCTACACACTCCTGGGGCGACCTTCACGCCATGATTGGCTCGCTGCACATCGCCGAGCGCCGCCTCAAGGCACTACTGGACAAGTATGGGGTCGAGTTCATCAACGAGGCTACCGTCGAGCTGATGGACCACGCCGAACGCTGGATGCGTGAGGAGATCCGTCAGATTCCCAACGGCGAGTACTCCTTCGAGGATTGTGTAGAGGACGACGGTGTGACCACAGATCCGACCTGGGTACGGCTTACGCTGGCAGTGAGAGACGACGAGCTCATCGCCGACTACAGCGCGTCCGACCCGCAGGCCAAAGGGATGGTTAACTGCACCTACGGCGTCACCGCGTCGGCGACCTACAACGCCGTCTTCCACGCTACCGACAAGGAGGTCCCTCATAACTCAGGGGCCTACCGCCCCATCAAGATCATCGCTCCCCCGGGGACCATTGTGAACGTTCGGCACCCCGGCCCTTCGGTCGGCGGCAACACCGAAACTCAGCCCAGGATTATCGACATGGTGCTGGGTGCGCTGAGTCAGGCGATCCCCGAGCGGGTCGCGGCGGCCGAAGGTGGGACTTCGTGCAACCTGCTTTGCGGCGGGGTCAACCCCGATACGGGACAGTACTACGTCGTCTACACCTTCGAGGGAGGCGGGTGGGGAGCACGCCATAATGGGGACGGCAACAATGCCATCGTAGTTCCCCAAGGCAACTGCCGCAACACCCCCGTCGAGGTTTTCGAGTCCCGCTATCCCTGGCTCGTCAGGTCCTATGAGCTTGTCCAGGACTCCGCTGGGCCGGGTCAGTACCGTGGTGGCCTGGGAATACGGCGAATTCTCGAGGTGGTAGAGCCGGCCGAGATCACCGTCAGCGCTGTGTTCGAGCGCATGAAGGTCAGCCCGTGGGGGCTCTTCGGCGGCGGCGAGGCAAGCAAGGCGGCTATCCTGGTCAAGAAGAGGGGGGACGACCGGTTCCGCACCTTCTCGGAGGTATATGGCACGGTGAGCCCGGGCAAGTTCGTCAACTGTGTCGTAGAGGCAGGCGACCAGCTCCTGCTGCAGTCGCCGGGCGGCGGCTATGGGGAGGTCACCGCCAGAGATGCCGAGGACGTGCTGGAGGACGTAGAGCAGGGGTTCATCTCAGAGCAGGCAGCCAGCGAGGTCTATAAGGTCGCGGTAGCGCGTCATGACGGACGGTGGAGCGTCGACGAAGCCGAGACCGCGGGGCTCAGGGCGTCGTAGGGAGGCAGCGGTGGGCCAGTGGGAAAAGCTTGAGCTCGACTGGTGGGAGAGCAACGTCGTCAACTGCGCGTTCTGCGGACAGATGATCCCCCGCGCGCAGTGGGTCTCCGAGCACAACGGCGAAAGGCGTGTGTTTCACAGCCCCGACTGTGAGCAGCTCTGGCTGGACTACTGGGTGCCCAAGCACGGGTACACGTTCCCCTCGGTATCCAAAAGGAGCGCCGAGGCCTGAGGGTCACCCGCGCCGGGGTTCCCTTTCCGTCCCTCGCCCCCTTACCACACTCAGTCCTGCCGGCGTGACTGCAGTCACAGAACGGGCCCTCGCCTATGACGAGCTAGGAGAGGTGCTCGACGGCTTTCTCGATGGCGGCGCCCCAACGGACCATGCCGACCTTTCCGAGGCCGTGGATTGCCGGCGTCGGTCTCGACCTTCACGAAGAACATCGTCCGCCCATGCTCGCCCATGACGTTCATGCTCTTGATGTTCGTTACCTTCATGGATGGTTCTTCCGCGATCAGGGGGCTGCGGCCGGGATGGCGTCAACGATATGCGGCGTGCGATGGCCGGTCAAGCCGCCGGCCCGGGCCTGGCTTCCCATCCGAATTCCCACGAACCGCCCGCGCGAGCTTCTCGGGAATGCGGCGGCGTGAGTTGATCGTGCCCCTATGCCCTTGGATTGGGATAGAATCGTGGATGAACGCTCCGTTCTAATTAGGTGACCAGCGGGACACAAGCGAAGCGGCGCGGAATGGTTAGACGGCGGCCCTATGTGAGCAGGAAACTCGCCCGCGGCATTACCGCCGGGCTGCTCTCATTCGTCCTCGCCGCCACGGCAGTTGGGGCGACATCAGCACCAGTGCCATCGGCCCCGCACGCCGGTGATCGGGCCGCCCTCGTCGCACTGTACAACACCACAGACGGCCCGAACTGGAGCAACGACACTAACTGGCTGACCGACCGACCCTTGGACGCCTGGTACGGCGTCACGACTGGCGATGACGGGCGGGTTACCGGGCTGGGCCTCCACGGGAACGATTTGAGCGGTCAGATACCGCCCGAGCTAAAGGGCCTATCCGGTCTTATGCGCCTACACCTCAGTGATAACAGGCTGAGCGGGCAGATACCGTCTGAACTTGGCAGCCTCTTCCATCTGAGACACTTGTTCCTCGACGGTAACGAGTTGGACGGGAAGATACCGCCCGAACTGAGCAAGCTATCCAATCTCGTAACCCTGCACCTCGGTGCCAACAGCCTCACTGGGCAGATACCGCCTGAACTAGGCCGCCTGTCCCGCATCAGGCAACTGTTCCTCAACGACAACGATTTGAGCGGCCAGATACCGCCGGAACTGGGCGGGTTATTCTATCTGGAACTGCTGCACCTCACTAACAACGCATTGAGCGGGCAGATACCGCCCGAACTGGCCGGGCTATCCGATCTCACCGACCTGTTCTTGCAAGGGAACCGCACTTTCAGATGCCCACTGGATGACGCGGCTTTCCGCGAGTGGTTGAAGGGGATCAGGAACCAGAGAGGTCTCTTCTGCTCGTATGCCGGGGATCGGGCCGCCCTCGTCGCACTGTACAACGCCACGGACGGCCCGAACTGGCGAGACAACACTAACTGGCTGGCCGACGGCCCCCTAGCCGCCTGGTTCGGTGTCACGACTGACGACAGGGGACGGGTCACCGGACTGGACCTCCACCGCAACAGGCTGAGCGGGGAGATACCGCTTCAACTGGGCAACCTATCCAATCTGACACACTTGGACCTCAACACCAACGTTAGCTTGAGCGGGAAGCTACCGCCTCAACTGGGCAGCCTATCCGATCTGACGCACTTGGACCTACACCACAACAGGTTGAGCGGTCCGATACCGCCTGAACTGGGCGGTCTATCCAGCCTAGAGCGGTTGCTCCTCTATGACAACGAGTTGAGCGGGCGAATACCGCCTGAACTGGGCGGACTATCCAGTCTGAAACGGCTGTACCTCAACGGGAACGAACTGATCGGGCGGATACCGCCCGATCTGGGCGGACTATCCGCTTTGGAGCGCTTGTTCCTCAATGACAATGATCTCAGCGGGCCGATCCCATCTGAGCTTGCCGACCTCAAGTATCTGGAGGACTTTAGCCTAGATCGCAACCGGTTGGTTGGAGCGGACTCGTTTCAGAGGTTCCCTGGTAGTCCATGGGACATCGGTCGTCCGTGGTGGAACATCGATTGGCGCAGCACTGCGCCCGTCTTGGGCCGGCTGGTCGCCGTGCCGATCCTCGTGCTCGTCCTGTTCGCCCTTGTAGATATTCCTGGTACTCATCGTACTTGGGATTGGAGCGGAACGCGGGTCGGCCGTCAACGGAGGCCGCGCGGCTTGCCATTTTCATAGGGCGCGGCACGGCGGCAGTCGCCAGATAGGGGAAGCCTCGCTACAGACGACGGCGAAGTTGCGTCTGCGGGAAGAGGTTGCAGGCTTGCCCAGGTGACCGGTCCCACGTAAGGAACGCTGAGCAGATGGTTGTGAGTTGGGCGTCGCCTGAACGTCGACCGTGTGGACTCAGGCATGCGGTTTCCCATCGCAGGTTCCCGCGGCTGCCGATTCGAGTATAATGCGGCCCCAACCTGGACTGAGCGGAGACTCGGATGGAATTCCTCCTCCTGCCGCTGGCCATCATACCGACGGTCATTTACTTCGCACCCACCATCATCGCCGTGCTCAAGCGCAAGCGGAACTGGCTCGCCATCTTCCTGGTGAACCTGTTCTTCGGCTGGACGGTCATCGGCTGGATCCTGGCGCTGATCTGGTCCGTAATGCACGAGGAGCGCCGGTAGAGTCCTGGCTGTAACCGGTCCCGAATCCTCAGTGGAGGCATAAGCTATGGGTACCTTCGACAACGTGGGAGTGTACGAGTTCCTCGGTGTGCCGCGCTCGATCAACGCGGTCGGCACGGGCACGGTCGTGGGGGGCTCCGGGCCCCCGGACTTCGTGCGGGAGAAGATCGAGGAGGCGAGCCGCGGCTTCGTCGACATGGGACTGCTGCTGCAGAAGTCCGGCGAGTTCGTGGCGCAACTGCTCGGGGTCGAGGGGGCGTTCATCACGTCGGGAGGCGCCGCCGGGCTGACGATGAGCGCCGCCGCATGCATGGCAGGCACCGACCCGGAGAAGATATCCCAGCTTCCGGATACCACCGGCATCAAGGACGAGGTGATCGTGCAGAAGAAGCGCATGCGCTCCTACGACCGGTGCATAAGGGCGGCCGGAGCGAAGCTGGTCGAGGTGGGTGACGACGACTCGTGCACGATACCCCAGGTCGAGGCCGCGATAGGCCCGAACACGGCAGCGATATATTACCCGGCGCCGGCCTACGGCGCCGAGAGCGGGCTGACCGACTGGGCTCCGCCTCCCGGGGACCCGAACCTGGTCTCGCTGGACGACATGGCCTCCATAGGCAAGGCGCACGGCGTCCCGGTGTTCGTCGACGGCGCGGACAAGATCTACCCGCTGGAGCTGTTCAGGAAGGTGGCCAGCGTGGCCGATCTCGCCGCGTTCGGCGGCAAGTACTACGGCGGGCCGAACGCCAGCGGCATCGTCTTTGGCCGCAAGGACCTGGTCGAGGCTGTCGCGGCCCAGAGCTTCATTCCAACCGTCGGCGGGCTTGGCGTGGGGCGGTCGATGAAGTCTGACCGGCAGCAGATCGTCGCGACGGTCGTCGCGCTGGACGCCTGGTTCAACAGGAACCACGAGGAGCGCATCCAGCTATACGACACCCGCGCTCACACCATCGCGAAGGGCCTGGAGGGCATCCCCGGCCTGGACCCGCAGCTCACGTGGCGCAGCGACACCTACTACGGCTCCTACGTCACCCTGAAGCTGGACACCGACGCGCTCGGCAAGACCGCCGCCGACATATCCAACGAGCTGCTGTACGGCGAGCCGTCGATCCTGATGCGCGCGCCGGCGGACGACACGATGTGGGTATGGGTGTACACGCTGAACGACGGCGAGGACGAGATCATCGTGAACCGCCTTCGGGAGGTGCTGGCGTAGGAGGGCCACTTCCTGGATTTCCGCCTGCGGAGACGTTCGAGTAATTCTCGCTTGGGTTGGAGTGGGCGCGCGCCCGTCGTTCCCGTGGAGACGGGAACCCGTCCCCTCTCCCACCCCTGGATTCCCGCCTGCGCGGGAATGACGGTTGTGTCCTCTCTCCTCGGGGGAGGATGGGTCAAGGCCCGGGGCTAGAAGAGGAGCACCAGCGCGGCTATCACGACCAGTATCCCGAGGCCGGTCGTGTAGACGAACATGATGTGGTTCGTGCCCCACATCGCGGCCGCGGGCTGCGGATCGAAGTCGACGAGTTCTTCTTCGTGTTCTGCCATTGTCGTGACCTCTGGTCGGTTTGCGGTGCTGCTAGCCTAACACTCCGAGACGGCGGTTCACCAGCGCCGCCGCCGTCTAGCTGAGCGTTTCCTTTGCTCTGCGGAAGGCGTCCGTGAACATCTCCTGGCTCAGCCGGCCGGTCTGGGTGTTCTGGCGGCTGGGATGGTACGCGGCCATGAGGGTAACCCCCGCGACTTCGTACGCGACGCCGTGGCCGAATTGCGGCCGCGGCTTTGGCAGGGCGGCCCCGGCCTCCCGGTACGCGGCGAGCACCCCGTCGAAGGCGATCTTGCCCAGGGCCATGACGACCTGCACCCGAGGCAGCAGCGACAGCTCGGCGATCAGGTATGGGCGGCAGTTGGCGAGCTCTTCGCGGAGCGGCTTGTTGCCCGGCGGAGCGCAGCGCGCGACCGCGGTGACGTACGCGTCGCTGAGCGCCATGCCGTCGTCGCGGCTGCGGGAAATCGGGGAGCTCGCGAACCCCAGCTCGTGCAGGGTCTCGAACAGGAAGTCCCCGCTGCGGTCGCCGGTGAACATCCGGCCAGTCCGGTTGCCGCCATGCGCGGCGGGGGCCAGGCCGACGATCAGCAGCCGCGCGCCGGGGTCGCCGAACGAGGGCAGCGGCCGGCCCCAGTACTCCCAGTCCGCGTACATGCGCCGCCTGGCGCGCGCCACCGCCTCCCGGTGTTCGACCAGCCTGGGGCAGCGAGTGCAGCCCACGACCGCGCGCTGCACGTCCGGGAGCGTGTCCATCGTCAGCCGCGCGCGTTCAGGGAGCCCCAGGTCGTGCCGCGCCTGCGGTCACAAGTCGAGGCCCAGGAGCTCGACGGCGTTGAGGCCCAGGACGCGGCGCTTGGCGTCGTCCGGGATGTCGGCGTTCAGCACCTTGGCGATCTGGTTGCGGGGGTCCAGGAGCGGCTGGTCGGTGCCGAAGAGCACGCGATCCGCTCCGGCGCCCTCGACGGATGCCTGGACCGAGCCGACCGTCCCGGAGGACCCGCACGTCTCCATGTAGACGTTCGGCAGCGTGGCGGCCGCGTTGATCGCGTCGGCGTTGCCCGCCCCAGCGGCGTGGGCCATGACCCACCTGATGCCGGGGTATCTCTGGGAGAGATTCGTGAACCGCTGTGTGATGGTGAACGCGCTATCGGCAACGTGCGCGAGCCGGGCGTGCGTCATGATGGCGAGCCCGCGGTCGTTCACCCAATCGAAGATCGGAGTCCAGACGGGGCTCTCCAGCGGCAGGCCGACGTAGTCCGGGTATATCTTGACGAACCTGGCTCCGAGCTCATCGACCGCCCGGTCGAGCTCCGGCGCGACCTCCTGCGGGTAGTGCGGCGAGGCGAAGGCCGCGAAATAGAACCGGTCGGGGCGGTGCTGGGCGAACCGGACGGCGTAGTCGTTGCTCCGGCGGGCGTCGCCGTAGAAGACGCAGTTGATGCAAGCCTTGTCGATGCCCGCGGCGTCCATGAGCGCGACGTGCCGGTCCACGTCGTCGTCCATGCGGACGCGGCCCCATCGGCCGGCGTGAGCGTGGAAGTCGATGACCGGGCTGTTCACGGGCGGCCGTCTCGTTCTGGTGTCTCGAGCCCGAGCAGGTCGATGGCGTTGAGCCCCAGGACGCGTCGCTTGGCGTCGTCGGAGATGTCGGCGGTGAGCACCTTGGCTATCTCGCGGCGGGCGTCGTGCAGCGGCATGTCGGTCCCGAACAGGACCCGGTCGGCGCCGGCGCCTTCGACGGAGTGCTGCACGGCGCGGTGCGTTCCGGACGACGAGCACGTCTCCATGTAGACGTTGGGCAGCGTGCGCGCGGCGTTGATGGCGTCCTCCTCTCCTCCGCCTGCGGCGTGCGCCATGACCCAGGGTATCCGGGGGAACCGTTCGCACAGCCCAGTGTATCGCTCGGTGATCGTGACCGCCGCGTCCGAGCCGTCCCACAGGATGGCGTGGCTCATGATCGGCAGCCCGCGCTCGTTGACCCATTCGAATATCGGGTCCCAGATCGAGTCCTCGAGGGGCCTGCCTATGAAGTCGGGATATATCTTGACGAACTTGGCCCCGAGCAGCTCGACCGCTCGGTCGAGCTCGGAGGCGACCTCCTCCGGGTAGAGCGGCGTGACGAACGCGGCGAAGAAGAGCCGATCGGGGTGCGCCCCGGCGAAGGCGGCCGCCTTGTCGTTGCTCAGCCTCGCCTCGCCCATGAACGGCATGTTGATGCATGCGGCGTCGATGCCGGCGGCGTCCATGATCGCGATGAACCTGTCCGGCTCGTCGTCGACGCGTACGCGACCCATGCGGCCGCAGTGGGCGTGGAAGTCTACTACCGGGGTGTCCACGGCGTCACGTCATCCCGAGCAGGCGCTCCAAGTTGCCCGCGCATATTGCCCTCAGGTCTGAGTCGCTCAGGCCGCTGCGGTGCAGGCTGTATAGCTGGAGCGGTATCTCGGAGTCGGGGAACCGCGAGCCGAACAGCACGCGGCCGGGCCCGATCGTGTCGATGATCTCGGTGACGCCGCCGGTCTGGACAGTTCTCGATATCTCGATGTGGAGGTTCGACAGCCTGCGGAGCAGGACTATGGTCCAGGGCATGTCGTTGTACCGGACCTCGCTCAGCACGAAGGTGACGTCCGGGAACGCCGTGGCGGTGTCGTGGACCTCCTTCGGGTCGATGGCGCTGTCGGCCAGCCAGGGCGCTTCGGCGGATACGGGCAGCCATACAGGGATGCGTTCTTTGGCGAGCCACGCCATCCAGTCCTCCACGACCCAGTCCGCGAACGGGTAGTTATGGGCCTTGGGGAACAGCCTGACGGAGCGGACGCCCAGCTCGGCGACGCGGTCCGCGAACTCGTCCAGGTCGTCCCAGGTCGGGTTGCCGACCATCTGGGGCACGATCCGGGGCTCGCCGGCGATCGTCTCCATGAGCAGGTCGTTTCCCTCCCGCGAGTCGTAGTTGGCGGCATGGGGAGAGTACGCCAGCGCCCTGTCGACCCCGGCGCGGTCCATCGCCGCCAGCGTGTCTTCGACGGTGTCGACGGCGACGCGCCGGTCGTGGCGGCGTCCGAGGGCGATGTTGGCGTCGAAGACGGGTACGGTCGACTTGAAGTCGAGATCGACCTCGGGCATTCTGACCTCACTCCTACGGAGCAGCGCTGCTGTCGCGGCGGGAAGTGTAACCGAGGCTATCTGGGCCGTCAACGAAGTATACTCGTTCGGCGAGACCCGGCGGCGGCCGCCCGTCGGCCGCCGATTGGGGTTGACCTGACGCGCCTGACCGGTACATGATTTGCGCGCCCGCAGCGCGTTGCCGCGGATGTCCCGACGGCGAGAGAGACGGACCGTTCGCCAGCGGAGCAGTCGAGGGAGATATGCTGAAGACCAGAGCAGTCATACAGACCGCGCCCGATGAGCCCATAATCGTGGACGAGCTGGAGGTCCCGGACCCGAAGCCCGACCAGGTTGTGGTCAAGCTCGCGTCGTCCGGCGTGTGCCACTCGCAGCTCCACAACCTGCGCAACCCGAAGCTCGAAAGGCCCATGGTGATGGGGCACGAGGGCGCTGGCGTCGTGACCCAGGTCGGCCGGGATGTTACGCATCTCAAAGAGGGGGACCACGCCATAGTCACGTGGGTCCCGAGGAAGCCGGTCAAGGGCCGGTCAACGCCGCCGCCGCTCGGCGCCACGTACCGCGAAGAGATCGTTCACGGCCTCGTCTATACCTGGGGAGAGGACTCGCTCGCCAATGCCGATTACGTCGTGCCGATCTCCAGCGAGCACCCGATGGACGTCGCGTGCATCGTGGGCTGCGCCGTCCTCACGGGTGCGGGCGCGGTGTTGAGGACCGCCCAGGTGCGGCCGGGCGAGTCCGTGGCGGTGTACGGCGTTGGAGGGGTAGGGCTGTCGGCCATTCGGATGGCGGCGATTCTGGAGGCCCATCCCATCGTTGCCATCGACCTGCAGGACGACAAGCTGGAGCTCGCCCGCGAGTTCGGCGCGACCCACACGGTCAACGCGACGGAGCAAGACCCCGTGGAGTACGTCGTCGACGTGACTGGCGGCGGTGCTGACTACGCCTTCGACGCCATCGGAGTGCGTCAGACCAACGAACAGATACTGCCGTCCACCCGCGGGGGCGGGCCGGGCGCCGACAATCACGGCGGCATGGCGGTGCTGATCGGGATGCCGTCGCCGGAGATGACGCTCGATCCCGGGCTCTTCATGTACCACCAGCGCATCTACCGCGGCAGCCTTGGCGCGACCTACCCGGACAAGGACTTCGAGATGTACCTGCGCTGGCACAAGGAGGGCAAGTTTCCCCTCGACCGGCTGGTCAGCCGCCGCTACAAGCTCGACGACATATTCGAGGCCTGCGATGACCTGGAGCAGGGCCGCATCCTGGGACGCGGCATCATCGAGTACTAGCATCGCGCCGGCGCCTCCCTGCTCGATGAACGCCGCGTGGCGAGGTCTACTACATGAGACGTCTTGAAGGCAGAGTAGCCATAGTTACCGGCGGCGGGACCGGCATCGGCAAGGGTGTGGCGCGGCGCCTGGCCCGCGAGGGCGCCGGCGTCGTCATCGCGTCGCGGAACACCGCCGTCCTGGAGGCCGCCGCGGAGGAGCTTCGCGATGAAGGCGGCCCGGTGGCGGCCATAGGGACTGACGTTACCGACGAGGCCCAGGTGGAGGCGTTGTTCGCCGAGACGGGCCGACGATTCGGCCGGCTGGACCTGCTGGTCAACAACGCGGGCGCCCTGGAGTTCGCGCCATTGGACGAGTTGACGCTCGATCAGTGGCGGCAGCTCCTGAACGTCAACATGACCGGCGTCTTCCTGTGCACACGGGCGGCGCTGCGGACCATGAAACGGCAGGGCTCAGGGCGGATCATCAACATCGGCAGCATCGCCGCCGAGAAGCCGAGGGTAGGGCAGGGAGGCTACGGCGCCACGAAGGCGGCGGTCATCGCGCTCACGCGCGCGACGGCGTTCGAAGGGCGGCCCCATGGTATCACCGCCGGGTGCATCAACCCGGGACTGGTGGACGTCTCGAATGGCGGCGCCTACAACGAGAGCCGGCCGCATCGCGACGAGCCAGCCATCTCCCCGGCGGAGGTGGCCGAGGCGGCAGTGGCGATGGCGGTCCTGCCCCCGGACGTCAACATGCTCGACGTCACCGTGCTGCCGACGCGGCAGATATTCGTCGGACGCGGCTAGCCCTGGCCGTTCGCGGGACGGTCGTTCGGCCATGCTACAATCGGAGTCGCCGGCTCGACGAGCCAACGTAGCTCAGAGGCAGAGCAGCTGTTTCGTAAACAGCAGGCCGTGGGTTCGATTCCCACCGTTGGCTCCAGCCTCACGGCGTCCGGACCTGACACGCCGCGTTGGGGCGGTTTGCTCGACCGAGCGTCCGGGCCGTGCCGGCCACGTCTACACGATCGGCGGTTGACGCGTGACGTTGCGCAGCTCACATAGCGCCGCAGTACGGCGTCTTGGTCTTCTAACCCTCCGGCTCGGGGTGTACCTCGGAGTCGTCCTGATGGTGGGTCTGGGCGCCTGTTCGGAGGAGACCCCGGCGCCGACGAGTACTCCGGCGCCCACCCCGGTCGACTACTCACCTGGCCGTCTGGCCTGCGTGCAGCTGCGGATCACCTCCGAGCGCGTCGCCCGTCAGCGGATCGCCGGCCTCCCGCAGGACGAGTACGAACGCGTGCTTGGGCGGATCGCGGCCGACTACGCGACCGCCGCGACACTGGCGGAAGACGCCGAGCCGGCGATCAGGGACGCGATGGCCAGGCTCGCCGAGACATTCGAGGCGCTCGACCAGGTCGAGCCGGACGCGATACTCAAGGTGCCCGCGCTGGCCAGAGACGCCTGCAAGGGTGCGGGATACTTGTAGTAGCACGCCGCGCCGGCGCGCGTTCGAAGACGGCGGCAGAGGGCTGTGGAGTTGGCCTCCCCACCCCTGGATTCCGGCTCGGGGGCCGGAATGACGACTACGCTCTACTCGGTGGGCAGACACAGCCACCGTCATCCTCGCGAAAGCACCGTCATCCTCCCGAAAGGAGACCTTTGCGTACCCCCCTGTGGGAGACAGCCTGGCGGAGATGGCTAGTATTCCTAGCGGGGAACCCCCAAACCTGGATTCCCGCCTGCGCGGGAATGACGGTTGTGCAGAGGTCTCCCTGCGCGGGAAGGACGGTTGTGCAAAGGTCTCCCTGTGCGGGAAGGACGGTTGTGCAGAGGTCTCCCTGCGCGGGAATGACGGTTGTGCAAAGGTCTCCGAAAGCGGGGATATGACGGATTTGAAAAGGGCATTCGCCCCGTCAACTCTGAGCGGTTGCCCCACGCCCCACGCCCAGTTTTTACATCCATCTTGGGGTCTGATATACTGCCCGCGGTCTGTCGGGAACGTGGCTGAGCGTCCTGACAGAGTCGCTCAGACGCAGGTTCCTATCGGCCGTCCGGGCTCTGCCGGTTCGTTCCTCTCCCTTTTTTCGAATCCGTGGGAGCGTTTGGCCGGCGACGGTTTCGGTTGGCGGGCATAGGTCTAGAACACGAGGTTGGGAAGTATGACCGTCCGAGCCATTCTAGGCGGACAGTGGGGCGACGAGGGCAAGGGCAAGGTCGTAGACTACCTGTCCTCGGACGCCAATATCGTCGCGAGGTTCTCGGGCGGCAACAACGCCGGCCACACGGTCATCAACCCGCTGGGCGAATTCAAGCTCCACCTCGTTCCCTCGGGAGTCTTCTGGCCTGACGTCATCGGCGTCATCGGCAACGGCGTGGTGGTCGATCCGGACGCGCTGCTGGACGAGATCAGCGGTCTGAAGACGCGAGGCATCGACCTGACCGGCCGTCTGGTCGTCAGCGAGCGATCGCACCTCGTGATGCCATACCACGTCATTCTCGACGAGCTGGCGGAGCAGGCGCGCGGCAGCCAGGCGCTGGGTACCACCGGCAGGGGGATCGGCCCCGCCTATACCGACAAGGTGGCCAGGGTCGGCATCCGCGTAGCCGATCTGCTCGACATCGAGTCTCTGCTCCCCAGGTTGGAGGGAGTGATGGACCATGCGAACGCCGTCATTCAGAAGGTCTACGGCGGCACTCCGTTGGAGTTCGACGAGGTATTCGCAAAGTGCCGGGCGTGGTCGGAGAATCTGGCGCCGTTCATCGGTCCCGTAGAGCACATCGTGTACAACGCGGTCGAAGCCGGGGAGACGGTCATTCTCGAGGGCGCCCAGGGGGCGCTGCTAGACCTGGACCACGGGACCTTCCCGTACGTGACCTCGTCGCATCCCACGATTGGGGGAGCGATTACCGGCCTCGGCCTCCTTCCCCGTCACATAGACAACATACTGGGTACCTTCAAGGCCTACAGCACGAGGGTCGGCAGCGGGCCGTTCGTAACCGAGCTGCTCGGCGAGCTCGCCGACGAGTTTCGCGAGAGGGCCAACGAGTTCGGGACGACCACCGGCAGACCGCGGCGCGTGGGCTGGTTCGACGCTGTCGCGGCCCGATACAGCACGCGGATCAACGGGTATACGTCCTTGATCCTCAACAAGCTGGACATGCTCGACGGCGTCGATCCGATCCTGCTCGGCGCCGCCTACGAGCTGGACGGCGAGATAGTGCACGACTTCCCGGGCAACGCCGCGACGCTCGAACGTTGCACGCCGATCTACGAGGAGCATCGAGGCTGGGACAAGCCGACGGCCGGCGTCACGAGATTGGCGGACCTGCCTTCGGAGGCCATCGCCTACGTGACCAGGCTACAGGAGCTCGTCGGCGTCCCGATAGACATGATCTCTACCGGGCCGCACCGCCATCAGACTACCGTCGTCCGGCCGTTCAGCGTCGTCTGACCTACCAGGGCGGCGGGGGCCAGGTGCCCAAGCGGCGGCGGCCGCGCGCGGTGGGGCGGTTCTTCCACCAACGGAGCATCAGAACGGCCGACGTGATGAACGCGACCATCGTGGCGACTATGCTCCAGCCCAGGACTGCCCGCGTCGTACGCGACAGCGGCGCGGGGGTCGGCGTCCTCTCCACCGTCCCGAGCTCGTGGTTCAGCGCCCTGAACACCCCTCCGCCCCAGGTGCCCGCGTAGAGCGTCTGGTCCGTCTCGAAGGCGGGGGACAACTCAACGTCCAGCACCTCCGTGACGGTCAGCCCGAGGTTGACCTGCTCCCACGTGTCGCCCGCATCGGGCGACCGGTAGATGCCGCCGCCCTCGGTGCCGACGAACAGCATCGAGTCGCGCGCGAAGTCGGGCGATACGGCAATGGCGACGACCACGGGATCGCCCAGGCCCCGTATTCTCTGGACCCAGGTGTCTCCGCCGTCCGTCGACCTGAGCACGCCGTCCTGGGTCGTGCCCGCGAAGATCGTCCCGTCCGTGACGAAGTCGGGCGACATGCTCATGAGTGCGGTCTGGTTGTCGGAGCCGAGTGCGCGCGGAATGATTCTGACGGCGTCGCTGGAGGCCTCCCACGAGTCGCCGCCATCGGTCGATCGGAACGATCCGTTGGAGACCGTGCCTACGAAGATTATCCGGTCGTTGACGAATCCGGGCGATATCGCGATCGACCAGACGAACTGGCTGGTCAGTCCGCCGCCTTGGACCTTCACCCACGCTTCACCGCCGTTCGTGGACTTGAAGAGCCCGCTGCCGGTGGTGCCCGCGAAGACCGTCGAGTCGGACGAGAACGCCGGGGACAGCTTTATCACGTTGATGATGTCCGCGGTGATGCCGACGGACTTCTTGTGCCATGACTCGGCTCCGTCGTCCGAGCGGAAGACGCCCGCGGACGTCGCGGCGAATATGGTTGGATCGTCCGGGAAGTCGGGCGACAGCGCGATGCTGTACACCGTGACGTGGGGCAGACCCCGGTTGACCTGCGTCCACGACGTGCCGCCGTCCCGAGAGCGCAGGACCCCGCCGCCGGTGGTGCTGGCGAACAGGGTCCGATCTTCGGCGAAGTTCGGCGAGATCTCCAACTCGCGGACGAAGGTACTCGTGCCCTGAGTGGCCTGAAGCCACGAGAAGCCGCCGTCCTCGGACCTGAAGACACCGCCCACACCGATGCCCGCGAAGATGGTGGAGTCGTCCGCGAACGTGGGCGAGATCGCCAACGCTCTGACAGGATCGTGGATCGACTTTCGTCCCTCGTCCACCCGCTGCCAGGTGTCCCCGCCGTCCACGGTCCTGTAGACGCTGCCCGATATCCCGGCGAACAGGGTTTGATCGGTCGCGAAAGAAGTCGACAGGGCCAGGGCCCGGGCGTTCGACCGTGTCGGGTCAGGGTCGACGCGCCTCCACGAGACGCCGTCGTCGGTCGTCTTCAGGATGCCTCCGCCGACGGTGCCGAGGTAGATTGTCCTGTCGTCCGCGTATGCGGGCGAGAATGCGATCTCGAGTACATTGGTCAGCGGATTGCCCAGATCGATCGCGCGCCAGTTGTCGCCGCCGTCGTCGGACCGGAAGAGCTGCCCGCCCCATGAACCGGCCATCAAGGTAGAGTCCCGCGCAAAGTCCGAGGATACGCCCAGGGCTACGATCCGCTCGTCCACAAGTCCGGCGTTGACCTGCGTCCACGTCTCGCCCCCGTCCGCCGAGCGGAAGATGCCTTCGCCGAAGGTGCCCGCGTACACGATGCGGCTGCTCGCGAAATCGGGAGAGATCGCCAGGGCCTCCACGGCAGAGGTCTCGAGGATGAGGTCCTCGGCCTGCGACCACGATCCACCGCCGTTTGTCGACCTGAAGACCCCGTCGCCGGTCGTTCCCGCGAAGAGCGTTTCGTCGGAGGCGAAGGCCGGCGATATCACCAGCGCCGGGACGAACCGGCTGGTGAGGCCCTTGTTCGCCCGGTCCCACGAGCCGCCACGGTCTGTCGACTTGAGTACGCCGCCGGAGATGCCCGCGAAGACGGTGTCGTCCTCCGAGAACGCGGGCGAGACCGCCATGTCCCAGACGAAGCCGCTCCGGGGCCCCAGCGACTCCCATCCCACGGCGTCCGGGGCCTGCGCCTGCGTCTGGCCCGCGCCGGCCACTATCGAAGCGATGAGGGCGGCAGCGGCAAGTGCGAGTTTTCGTGTCATCGGTCGCTCTTAGTCCAGCAGGAATACGGAGAGAAGACGGAAAAGCGGGTCGCCGTTGTTTCCATCATACTTGTTTCGTGCAAGTTGTGCAAAATTTCACAGGTTTTCAGGTCACGGCGCGGGCAGCGGCATCGTCGACTGGAATACCGAGCGTACGCGTGACCACGGTCGAGCTCCGGGCAGCGCGGCGGCCCTGTTCTCCGACAACGGGCGTGACCCGTGAAGCCTATACCGGCAGGTCGATCGGGTAGCGGTCCATGATGGGGTCGAATCTGGCCCTGAACGCGTCGTCGGCCTCGACCATGGGCAGCCTTGGCCTACCCGCGTCGAAGCCCGCCCTGTTGACGGCGTGCTTGATCGGCACCGGGTTGGTGACCCAGAACAGTGCCTTGAAGATCGGCAGCATGCGCCGATGCTCTCTTGCCGCGCTCTCGAGGTCGCCCTCCAGCACCATGCCCATCATCGCCTTGATCTGGTTGCCGATGATGTTGGAGGCGACGCTCACCACGCCGTAGCCCCCGACGCACATGATCGAGAAGGTCTCGTCGTCGTTGCCCGACCAGACGTTGAACCCGGCCGGCGCCGCGTCGACTATCTGCGTGATCTGGACGGGGTCGCTGGAAGCCTCTTTTACGCCGACGATGTTGTCTATCTCGGCGAGACGCAGGGTGGTCTCGGCCTCCATGTTCAGCGAGGTCCTGCCGGGCACGTTGTACAGTATCCCGGGCAGGTCCACCGATTCGGCGATTGCCTTGAAGTGCTGGAAGAGGCCCTCCTGCTGCGGCTTGTTGTAGGCCGGCACCGTCAGCAGCAGCGCGTCGACTCCCACCATCTTCGCTTCCTGGGACAGGCTGACAGACTTGCGGTGGTTGTTGTCGGTCGTGCCGGCGATTACGGAGGCGCGGTCGCCGACCGCCTCCTTCACCTCGGCGAAGAGTCGGATCTTCTCCTCGTCGGACATCGACGGCGACTCGCCGGTCGTGCCCCCGATCACCAGACCGTCGCTGCCCGAGTCGATGAGCCCCAGTGCGAGCTTTCGCGCCTGGCCGTAGTCTATCTCGCCCTCTTCGTCGAAGGGCGTGATCATCGCCGTTAGGAGTCTGCCGATCTCTGCCATGGCCATTGCCTCCTTGCGGTGCTTCGGATGCGCGCTACAGGCTGGCTACCGCCCGCTCCGGGCGCCTGTCGAATGCCAGCAGGTCCCTGCGGACCAGCTCTTCGGCGATTTGGACCGAGTTCAGCGCTGCGCCTTTGCGCAGGTTGTCGCTCGATAGCCAAAGCGCCAGCCCTCTCGGGTGGGAGATGTCTTGTCTGATGCGGCCGACGAGCACGTCGTCCTCGCCCTCGGCGTCGACGGGCATCGGGTACACGCCCGCGTCGGGATCGTCCAGCACCCGGATCCCCGGCGCCTCGGCCAGCGCCCGCCGCGCCTGCTCCGCCGTCACGGCGTTCGCGAACTCGACGTGGACCGCCTCGCTGTGTCCGACGGGTACGGGCACCCTGACGCACGTGGCCGACACCAGAAGCTCCGGCTCGTGCAGTATCTTCCTGGTCTCGTTGACCATCTTCGTCTCTTCCGTGGTGTAGCCGTCCTCCTGGAAGGTCTCGACGTGCGGGAGGACGTTGAAGGCTATCTGATGGGGGAGCGCGTGGGGTTCCGCGGCCCGGCCGTCCAGGATCTCGGCCGACTGCAGCCGCAGCTCGCGCACCGCCTCTGCGCCGGCACCGGAGACCGACTGGTACGTGGACACCACGACGCGCTCGACGGCGCCGAGCGGCATGAGCGCATTCAGCACCATCGCGAGCGGGGTCGTCGAGCAGTTCGGGCTGGCGACGATGCCGCGGTGCCGGTCAAGGTCATCCCCGTTGATCTCCGGGATGACGAGCGGTACGTCCGGGTCCATGCGGAACGCCGAGCTCTTGTCGACGACGACGGCGCCGGCGTCGTCCGCGATCGGCGCCAGGGCGCGGCTCGTATCGCCGCCCGCGGCGATGAACACGATGTCCGACTCGGACAGCAGCTCCGGCGTCGCCTCTTCGACGGTCAGGACGCGGCCGTCGAATGGCAGCGTCATTCCCCAGGAGCGCTCCGAGGCGCAGACGCGGATGGCGCCTGCGTCGAAGCTGCGCTGGCTCAGTATGCTGAGCAGCTCACGGCCTACGGCGCCGGTCGCCCCGACTATGGCCAATCTGGGTGAGGTCACGATCGCCTTCCGAGCCTTCAGCTTAGGGGACGATGATAACCGGTTTGGAGGGCCGATTCCAGAGCATAGGTGGAAGTCGAGGCCTCGAAACGGCTCGCACCCGTTGCAGAAAGACCGTTCTCGGCCAAGGCCCGCTCCCGCCGAGCCCAACGACCGCGTATCGTCGACTGCGACGGGGCACGCACGACATACCGGTGTCAGGCGGCACGGGCTGCAAGAGGCAGCGACTCCGGCGTTCGGTGGCGCACCGAGAAAATGGACGCACTCACCTAGACTCGAGCGACTACGACGCTCCGTCCGAAGAATCTTGTACGTTGGCGGCAGCTACGCTCCTGCCGTTGCGCCGGATTGCGTCGGCTATCGGCCCAAGACGTGACGGGCCGGAAAACAGCCCCTCGTCAATAATTCTTCGAATCTCGTTGACCTCCAGCGACGCCAATAGCTTGAAGACCCTGGGTAGGGCGTTTGCGCGGGACCTCGAGGCCGGCAGATCGACGCCATAGCTCAGACAGAAGTTGATGACGTCGCCAAACGTCGGGAGGAACGACTTGGCATCGAATCGTTTGGCGAGCTCGGACACGGACGGCCCTTTGTCGGGCGAGACTTCCATCCTCGCCACGTAGTGTGACGCCGTGGGCTTTGGTCTTCGCTTGGGAGATTGCTTCGCGGCGATCCTAGGGGATGGCTTGGCCTTGCGCTCAGAGATGCCCGTATCGTGTTCCGAGCGGGCAAGCTCCCCAAGATGGCGTTCGACCTGCTCGAAGCCGTGTTCCCGAACCATAGAACGCAGCGCGTCTCTCAGATCACTTTGCGTCATAGGCCACCTCCATCACGTCCCGTCTCCAAGCCCAAGCCCTCTCAATCCCCTCGTGCTGAAGAATTCGTCCGCGAAGCTGTCCATCACAGTCCCAGCATCCCCGGAATGGCTGGTGTCGCCCCGCATCAATTTGGGAAACCCGCGCGAGTAAGTGATTTGATTATCGAAGATGCGCCAGCCGTTCCGCGTCGCCTGTTCCCGTATCTCGCCCATCGCTCTCCGTCTCTCCGGGCCTCCATCGTTGTTGCCACGGTAGGTAGCATCAATCACGATGATGCCTATCACGTCAATCCGATGCCCTCCGTTCCTTCTTCTGAAATCTCCAAGGGAATCATTCAACAGAGGGAAGCCGATGGTCGCGAAGAACTCAGGTCTGACAGGCACCAATATGTACCTTGAAGCGTGGTAGGCGGTCTGAGTGAGTATCGACTCCGTGGGCGCGCAGTCGATGATGATGAGGTCTTCGTCTTGGAGTTGGTCCGCGATTAGCCGCGCCAGACATCGTGGGTCAGGCCCGATGGCTGAAGTCAGGTGGTTGGAGAAGGCAAACCGGGAGGGCAGGATGTGCAGGTTGCTGAGGTCAGTCTGGCGCGCTACGGCCGAGGCCCTCAGTGCGGTGGTCGAAGTCGAACCGGTTGTCGGAGGCTGATACCCGTCGAAGACCTCCGCAATCGAAGGTGCTTGGCTATCCAAGAACCGTCTATAGCTAACTTCTCCCAACAGCGCTTGTGACAGGTTCGCCTGCGGATCCAAGTCGATGGCGAGAACCCGGCGATTCATCTGGCGGGCACTCCAACGCCTAGCAGCGACGCGGGCCAGTGACACCGCCAGGGTCGTCTTGCCGACGCCGCCCTTCATATTGATGACGGATATGCAGACCGGCCCGCGCTTGCGCGGCATGTGTATCTCCCGTTCCTAGTTGGCCAACCACGCCGAGCGCGGCACCGTGGTCTCGCTCGGCCAGATGATACTTGACATTATCTCCGTTGAGACCTGCGCGGACAAGTATCGCACGCTGCTCGTTGCGGGCCGGCTGGAACGACCCCTGAACCGTGCGCCTGCGGGGTCTATAGGCCCAGGATCTTGTCGAGGCCGACGGTCAGGCCCGGACGGCTGCCCACGGCTCTGACGGCCATCATGACGCCGGGCATGAAACTCTCGCGGGTTATGGAGTCGTGGCGGATCGTCAGCGTCTGGCCGAGGGCGCCGAAAACGAGCTCGTGGTGGGCCACGCGCCCGGGCATCCTGGCGCTGTGGATGGTGACGCCTGACAACGTCCCGCCCCGGGTGCCGGCGACGACCTCCTTCTCGGCGGCCGGGGCCAGGAAGTCGGCTCCCTTGCCGTCGGCGGCGGCCTCGGCGATGGCGACGGCCGTTCCCGACGGGGCGTCGATCTTTGCCTCGTGGTGCGTCTCGGTCAGGTCCGCGTAGTCGAAGAAGCGCGCCGCCTGCTTCGCCAGATGGGTCATGACCACGGCGCCGAGGGCGAAGTTCGGCGCGATGATCACGCCGACCCCGTGCTCGTCCGCGAGTGCCCGCGCCTCGGCGTAGCCCTCCGGGGCCATCCCGGTGGAGCCCACCACGACGTTGACCTTGCGCGGAGCGGCCGCACGTATCGCGTCCAGCGCCCCTGCCGCGTTGGTGAAGTCCACCACCACGTCGGCCCCATCGAGGAAGTCGCTCAGGTCGGCGGCCATCGGGACCGTCCCGGAGCCGTCCGGCAGGGGCAACCGGTCGCCGCCGGCGACGTCGGCCCCGGCCAGCGGGTTCATGTCAGACTCTCGACAGAGGGCGCCGAGGACCTCCTGGCCCATTCTGCCCCTGGCGCCGTTCACGACTACGTTGATCGAGGCCATCTTCCTGCTCCCGGTCTGTGCCGGACGTGTCGGCTAACGCCGGGGCGGGCCCTGACGGGGGCCGCCGGGCGGCCGTCCGCCGCCGCCGCCGCGCTCCCCGCGCCATCCTCCACCGGAGCGCTGACCGCCGCCGGGACGCCGGTCTCGGTCGCCTCCCCGGCCGTTTCCGCCTCTGTAGCCGCCGCCCGAGCGGCCTCTGTCCTGGGGCGGGCCTTCGCGCCGCTCACCCTCACCGGCCTCGCCTTCTTTTCCTTCCAGCAGCATGCGCCGGGACAGCGACACCTTGCCGGCCGGGTCGATATTCTTCACGACGACGGTGATCTCTTCGCCCAGCTGCACGACGTCTTCGACCGTGGGCACGTGGTGGTCCGCAAGCTCGCTGATGTGGACCATCCCGTCTTTGCCGGGGATCAGCTCGACAAAGGCGCCGAAGTCCAATATCCGGACGACCTTGCCGGTGTAGATCTCGCCGATCTTCACCTCTTTCGTGAGGCTCTTGATGATCTCTATCGCGCGATCGGCCGCCTCGCCGTCCGTCGAGCCTATCACGATCGTTCCGTCGTCCTGGACGTCCACGGTCGCCTTGGTCTCCTCGACGATTCCTCGGATCGTCTTGCCGCCGGGGCCGATCACTGCGCCGATCTTGTCGACCGGTATCGTGATGGTCGTCATTCGCGGAGCGTACGGGCTCATCTCTTCGCGCGGCGCGGCGATCGTATCGGCCATTTTCGCCAGGATCTCGAGCCGGGCCTCTTTCGCCTGCACCAGCGTCTGCCTGATGACCTCGTCGCCGATGCTCTGGACCTTGATGTCGAGCTGGATGGCCGTGATGCCGTCGGCGGTGCCGGCGACCTTGAAGTCCATGTCGCCGAAGTGGTCCTCCATGCCCTGGATGTCGGTCATCGTTACGAATCTGCCGCTGTCGTCGGTGACCAATCCGACCGAAATTCCGGCCACCGGCTTCTTGAGGGGCACGCCGGCGTCCATCAGGGCTAGCGTGGTCGCGCACGTGCTTGCCATAGACGTGCTGCCGTTCGAGCTGAGGCATTCGGCGACGACGCGGATCGTGTATGGGAACTCTTCCTCGCTGGGAAGCATCGCGGTGATGGCGCGCTCTGCCAGTGCGCCGTGGCCTATCTCCCGTCTCCCCGTGAACATTCTGCCCGTCTCGCCGGTGCTGAACGGCGGGAAGTTGTAGTGCAGCATGAATCGCCGGAACTCTGTCGGCGTCATGTTGTCGATCTTCTGCTTGTCGCCGACCGACCCGAGCGTCGTGAAGGCCAGGACCTGGGTCTCTCCACGCTGGAACAGCCCGGTCCCGTGCGCCCTGGGGGAGATTCCGGTCTCGCAGGTCAGCGTGCGGATGTCCTCGAGACCGCGACCGTCGGGCCGCTCGCCATGCTCGATGATCCGGCGCCGGAACTCCTTCTCTACGAACGTGTCGAACGCCTCAGTGACGTCCTTGGCGTCGTATTCTCCCGCGACCTGCTCGATCACCTCGTTCTTCAGGGCGGCGATCCGGGCGGAGCGTTCGGCTTTGTCGCCTTCGGGGGACATTGCATCGGTGAGCTTGCCAGCGACGGCCCTGTCTACCAACGGATCGAGCTCTTTGGCGTATCCGATCGGCACGTACTGGGCCTTCGGCTTTGCCCCGGCTTGGACGATCTCGTCCTGGAGCGCGATGAGCTCGAGATTCACCTGTTGGGCCATCTCTATGGCCTCGAGGATCAAATCGTCCGACACTTCGTTAGCGCCGGCCTCCATCATCAGAACGCCGTCGCGCGAGCCGGCCACGACCAGGTCGAGGTCGCTTACCTCGGACTGCTGGTAGGTCGGGTTGACGACGAACTCGCCGTCGACGTAGCCGATGCGAGTCGCGCCGATGGGGCCGTTGAACGGGATGTCGGAAATCGAAAGCGCCGCGGACGCTCCGACGATCGAGATCATGTCGAGGGGGTTTTCCAGGTCCGCGGACAGGGGGGTGGTGATTATCTGTACTTCGTTGCGGAAGTCCTTCGGGAAGAGCGGTCTCAGTGGGCGGTCTGTGAGCCGCATCGTGAGGACCGAGTCGGTCGTTGGGCGGCCCTCCCGCCGCGGGAATCCCCCGGGAATGCGGCCGCGCGCGTACAGGCGCTCTTCGAAGTCGATCGTCAAAGGAAAGAAGTCGATGCCCTGCCGCGGCGTGCTCATGGTCGCTGTCACCAGCACCATGGAGTCGCCGTATCGGACCACGACGGAGCCGTTGGCCTGCTGCGCGAGCCGGCCGGTCTCGATGGTTAACGTGTTATCGCCCACGCGGCGTTCAAAAGAAGACATAGCTAACCGGTATTACCTCCTGCGGGGAACCGCGTGGAAGAAAAATAGCCCCGAAAGTTCGGGACTATCTCCTGAGGCCAAGCTTGGCGATGAGTGAACGGTACCGGCCCACATCCTGGTTGTTCAGGTACCGGAGAAGGCGTCTACGGTTGCCTACGAGTCCCAATAGGCCGCGCCGAGTCGCCTCGTCGTGCTTGTGGACTCTCAGATGTTCGGTCAATCCTTCGATGCGGGACGTCAGCAATGCGACCTGGACTTCGGTCGAGCCAGTGTCGCTGTCGTGCGTCCTATGCCCCTGGATTACGGACTCTTTCTCGCTTTTCTGTAGGGCCAATGGTCTCGCTTGGGTTCCTTCGCTCTGTGAATATGCGAAGATTCTAGCATACGTCGCGAACCGCTTCAATTTCAATTCGAACGAAGCTGCCCGCCGGCCCCTTCGTTGTCCATGGGCCGCGGCTTGCCCGTCCAGCGAACCCCTGATCACGCGGGCAGGCTCCCGAACCGCGCCCGGGAAGCGCCACCGCGCCCTTCGCTGACCGTTTCTTCCGATGCGAAGTCGTTATGATATACTCTCATGGTTGCGACAAAGGGCGGTACGGATTGCGTCCGTATAGACGCGAAATCAGCGGGATCTACGGTCCCGGACAGACTCTCCCAGGAAAGATATATGGTTCAGCAGGTCGAAGAAACAAGGGTCGAGCCGGAGCGGGTCGCCATAACGATGAAGGCTCTCTTGGAGGCCGGGGTACACTTCGGACACCAGAGACGCCGCTGGAATCCGAAGATGAGGCAGTACATCTTTGCCCATCGCAATGGGATCCACATCATCGATCTGCAGCAGACGCTCCACTTTCTGGAAAGAGCCGCTGAATTCGTAGAGGGGTTGGCTGCCGACGGCAAACAGGTCGTGATGGTCGGTACGAAGAAGCAGGCGCAGGACACGGTCTCGGCCGAGGCGGAGCGGTGCGGCGCCTTTCACGTCAGCACCAGGTGGCTCGGCGGCACGCTGACGAACTTCAAGACGATCCAGACCCGCATCGACTACCTCGTCCAGCTCGAGGAGAGGCAGAAGAAGGGTGCGCTCGATGTCCTGCCGAAAAAGGAAAACCTCAGACTTACCCACGCCTTGGGCAAGCTGAACCGATACCTCGGCGGCATCAAAGAGATGACCGAGATGCCCGGCGCGCTTTTCGTCATCGATGTCGGGAAGGAGGGCATCGCCGTTGCGGAGGCTCGCCGAGTCGGTGTGCCCGTGGTGGCCCTCGTCGACACCGACTGCGACCCGACGCTGATCGACTACCCGATTCCGGGCAACGACGACGCGATCAGGGCGATACGGCTCGTCACGTCGCGCATAGCGGACGCCTTCATGGACGGGGTGAACCGCAGGCAGTCCTTGTTGTCCGGAGACCTGGACCTGGACGAGGACGTCGAGGAGGTCGGAGGCCCCGACGACGTGGAGGAGGCCGAGCCTCCTCCTGAGATCACCGCCAAGATTACCGCCGAGCTGCAGCAGGCCATGCAGGCCAACGCCGGGCGCCGGGCAAACAGGGATGGCGCTTCGGACAAGTCCACCACGGCTTAGCCTTCGGCCGGGGATACCGCTTAGGAGAATCATTGTCGAATAACATCGAATCGATCAAGGCCCTTCGCGAAGAGACGGGGGCCGGCATCATGGACTGCAAGCGGGCGCTGGAGAAGTCGAACGGCGATATCGGCCAGGCTCGTGAGATGCTCCGGGAGCAGGGCATCGCGTCCGCGGCGAAAAAGGCGTCCAGAAGCACCGAAGAAGGTACCGTCGATGCCTATATACACAGCGGCAGCAGGGTCGGCGCCATCGTAGAGTTGAAGTGCGAGACCGACTTCGTCGCCAGGACGCCCGACTTCCGCGGCCTTGCCCACGACATAGCCATGCAGGTTGCGGCTATGTCCCCGAGATTCGTGGACGCCTCGGACGTTCCCGACGGCGAGGACCACGACCCCGAAGAGGTGTGTCTCCTGCAGCAGCCGTTCATCAAGGACACGTCGGTGTCCGTCGTCGATATCGTCAACGAGGCTGTCGGAAAGCTGGGCGAGAACATCAGAGTCAAGAGGTTCACCCGGTTCTCCATCGGAGAGTAGGCCAGTGACGGCTGGAGAGGCCAAGTACGGCCGCGTCCTGCTGAAGCTAAGCGGAGAGTCCTTCAAGGGAAACCGGGAATACGGTATTGATCCGGCGGCCGTCGAGTTCATGGCCCGCGAGATCAAGAGCATCCACGATCTCGGCGTGCAGGTGGGCGTCGTCGTCGGCGGGGGCAATATCTGGAGAGGCGTCGAGGCTGAGTCCGAGGGCATGGATCGCGCCACCGCCGACTATGCTGGGATGCTGGCCACCGTCATCAACGCCCTCTCGCTCCAGGACGCCCTGGAGAGGGTCTGCAACGTCGACACCCGGACGATGACGGCGATTCGCATCGATCCGGTGGCTGAGCCGTACATCCGACGCAGGGCCATCCACCACCTCAACAAGGGACTGATCGTGATATTCGCCGCCGGCATAGGCAGTCCCTACGTGACTACCGATACCGCGGCCGCGCTGAGGGCGATCGAGGTCGACGCCAAGATCGTGCTGATGGCGAAGCACAACGTGGACGGCGTCTACGCGGCCGACCCCAACCTCGACCCGGACGCGTTGAAGCTGGAGTTCCTCACGTACCAGGACTTAATGGACCGGCGTCTCGCGGTTATGGACATCACGGCGCTGTCGCTGTGCATGGAAAACCAGGTGCCCATCGTGGTGTTCAACGTCTTCGAGCCGGGTAGTATTCGTCGTATCACGAAGGGAGAGCGGCTGGGCTCCCTGGTAGCTGAGACACCCGCCGGCTAGGGGCGTCGCAGGCCGTTCGTGGATATGAAGCAGTAGGGCTATCGGGAGTGTTGGACATGACTAGCGAACGAGACCCACTCGTCGATGGCGACACCCGCATGCAGAAGTCCGTCGCGGCCCTCTCGCGAGAGCTGAATACGATAAGGACCGGACGGGCCAGTCCTGCGTTGGTGGAGGGCCTGCTGATCGACTACTACGGGACGCCCACTCCGCTGAACCAACTCGCCTCGATCTCCGTGCCGGAGGCCCGGGTGCTCATGATCCAGCCGTGGGACAAACAGGCCCTGGCGGGCGTAGAGCGGGCTATCCTGAAGTCGGACCTGGCACTCGTCCCCAACAACGACGGCGCGGTGATCAGGATCAATATCCCGACACTGACCGAGGAGCGCCGCCGCGAGCTGGTGCGCCTGGTGGGCCGCAAGATCGAGGATGCCCACGTCGCGGTGCGCAACGTCCGGCGCGACGTCCTGGCGCAGCTCAGGGACATGCAGAAGAGCAAGGAGCTGTCCCAGGACGAGGCAAGGCGAGCGCAGACGGAGCTCCAGGACCTCACCGACGCCTATATCGACAACATGGACGAGGTGGGCGAGGCGAAGGTGGCCGAGGTCATGGAGGTCTGATGGAGCCGGTCTCTTCCTCAGCCTCGGCGGCGCCCGCGCCGGCGAGTGGAGCAGGGGCTTCACCGGCGCAATCCCAGGTCCCGCGGCACGTGGCCATCATAATGGACGGCAATGGCCGCTGGGCACGGGAGCGCGGCCTCACGCGATCTGCCGGCCACCGCGCAGGCACCGAGAACATCCGCCGCGTGCTTCGAAGGATCGTCGACGGCGGCGTCAAGTACCTGACGCTGTTCGCGTTCTCGACTGAAAACTGGGAGCGTCCCGACGACGAGATCGAGGCCCTGATAGGTCTTCTCGCCGAGGTGCTGCAGCGGGAGGTAGGGCCGCTGCACGAGCAGGGCGTGCGCCTGCGCCACATCGGCCGGCGGGACCGCCTTCCGCGGCACCTGCAGGACTCGATCGAAACGAGCGTCGAGCTGACGAAGGACAACGACGTGCTCACGCTGAGCCTGGCATATGACTATGGGGGACGTGCCGAGATCGTCGACGCCGTGCGCTCCATCCTGGCGGACCGGCGGTCGTCCGAGGAGATCACCGAAGAGACGTTCGGCCGGTACCTCTACACCTGGGGGCTTCCCGACGTCGACCTGGTCGTCAGGACCGCGGGTGAGATGCGGCTCAGCAACTTCCTGCTCTGGCAGGCCCATTACGCGGAGTACTACACGACCGACGCCTACTGGCCCGACTTCGACGACAAGGAGGTCGAGCGAGCGCTCGAGTCGTACGCGCTCCGGAAACGCCGCTACGGCCGTATCGATCCTCCGGAATACTCGTAGACCTCCGGCATCCCATGAGGACGCCGACATGCGTCTCCATCATCTCATCCGCGGGCCGCGAACCCTCTTGACGCGCCGTCCGTGGACACGGCTGCGGCCCGGCCCGATGGCGCTGAGGTTCGGCACGGCGGCCGTGGGGCTGCCCGTCCTCGCGGGAGCGGTGCTGCTGGGCGGCGTTTGGTTCTCCGTTCTGGCGGCTGCGGCTGCGGCCGTCGCCGCCGCTGAGATATCGCGGATGGCGGCCAACCGCGGCCGCAGCCCGGCCGCTCCGCTCGCCGCAGCCTGGGCCGCGGCGCTCGTCGGCGCGGGCCATGCTCTCGCCGTCGGCGAGAGCATGGCGCTCGTCGCGGCAGGCGTCGGCGGGCTCTGCGCGGCCGCGGGATGCGTCTGGGCGCTGGCTCGGCTGCGCTCCAAGGACGGCATGCCGGACTGGGCCTTGACCGCCGCGGCCGCGGTCGTCACGGGCGGGCCGCTGTCGCACGCGCCGCTCATTCGCGAGCTTGCCGACGGCGCCGAGTGGGTCTTCGTTGCCCTGCTCGTGACGTTTGCGGCGGACTCCGGCGCCCTGTTCGTCGGGAAGGCCGTGGGTCGGCGCCCGTTTGCTCCGACGGTGAGTCCGTCCAAGACCTGGGAGGGAGCGGCCGGTGGTTTCATCAGCGCGGTCGCGGCGGGCGTGGGCCTCAAGTACGCCTTCGACCTGGCCGTGGGCCCCGCGGAGACCGCGGCGCTCGGCGCTCTCATGGGCGTCGCCGCCATCCTGGGGGACCTGGCCGGATCGCGGTTGAAGCGGGTCGCCGGAGTTAAGGACTCGGGAAGCCTTCTGCCGGGCCACGGCGGGATGATCGACCGCGTGGACTCAATTGTTCCGAATCTAATGCTGGTATATTATTTTCTGATATGGGCCGTTCAGTGAAAGGATTGGCAGTTCTCGGATCGACCGGGTCGGTCGGTACCCAAACGCTCGACGTGGTACGGTCGTTCCCGGACCACTTCCGCATCGTGGCGCTGGCCGCGCGTAGAAGCCTGGGCCTGCTGGCCGAGCAGGTCGAGGAGTTTCGCCCCCGCCTCGTATCGTGCGAAGGCTCCGAGACCGAGAAGGCCGCTCTCCTGTCCGACGGCCGTGTCGAGTGCGCAGTCGAGGACATGGTCCGCGACGAAGACGTCGATCTCGTCGTCAACGCCATCGTCGGCGACCTGGGCATGGGCCCCACTCTCGCCGCGCTGCGGGCCGGCAAGAACGTCGCGCTCGCCAACAAGGAGGGCGTCGTCATGGCCGGCGGACTGTTGATGTCGACGGCGAAGGTCCACGGCGCGGAGCTGTTACCGGTGGACAGCGAGCCGAACGCGATCTGGCAGTGTCTCAGGGGCGAGGAGGAGCGCGTGTCGCGGCTCATCATCACCGCCTCGGGCGGCGCATTCCGCGACCGCGCGCCGGAAGACCTGGCGGGCGTCACTCCCGAGGAGGCACTGGACCATCCGACGTGGAACATGGGCCCGAAGATCACCGTCGACTCCGCGACCCTCATGAACAAGGCGTTCGAGGTGATCGAGGCGCACTGGCTGTTCGGCGTTCCCTGGGAGAATATCGAGGTCGTCATACACCACCAGAGCATGATCCACTCGATGGTCGAGTTCGTCGACGGGTCCGTCAAAGCCCAAATCAGCCCTCCCGACATGCGGCTGCCCATCCAGTACGCATTGCTGTACCCCGAGCGGCTCGAGAACCTCGACGTGAAGCGCTTCGACCCTGTCGGGACCGGCGCGCTCACGTTCGAGAAGCTCGCGCCGGAGCGGTACCCCTGCTTCGAGCTGGCCCTCGAGTACGGCAGGCGGGGCGGCACCTGGCCCGCCGTCCTGTGCGGCGCGGACGACATGGCGGTGGAGCTCTTCCTCGGCCGGCGCATCGGATTCCTGGACATACCGGTTGTCATCCGGGAGACGCTCGAGAATCATCGGCCGACGATGGAGCCCTCCGTGGACGAGATCGCGTCGGCCGCCGCATGGGCCAGGCATACCGTTCTGGCCAGCGTTGGAGGATAGAGGTTGCCTGACATCCCGCTCTGGCTGCTGATCTTCCCCGTACTGGGGTTCCTGGTGTTCGTGCACGAGCTCGGACACTTCATGACCGCCCGGGCGTTCGGCATCAAGGTGACGGAATTCGGCTTCGGGTTCCCGCCGCGCATGTTCGGCGTGCGGTACGGAGAGACGCTCTACTCCCTGAACTGGATCCCGGTGGGCGGATTCGTCCGAATGGTGGGCGAGGAAGACCCTGAGGAGCCGGGCAGCTTCGCCGGCAAGAGTGTCGGCGTGAGGATGCTGGTTCTCGCCGCGGGGGCGTTCATGAACGTCGCCCTGCCGGTCGTCATCTTCACCGTGCTGTTCATGCTGCCGCACGACGAGTTCGTTGGCGCCGTCACGATCACCTCTGTCTCGCCCGGCTCGCCGGCCGAGGAGGCCGGCCTCCGTCCGGGCGACAGCATACTCGCGGTCGACGGGGAACGCACGAACAACCACGTCGAGCTCGTTCAGACGATCCTCGCCAGCCTCGGGGAGGAGACCGAGCTCACCGTCCGCCGCGGGCCCCTGATCGCCAACATGGGCTTCTCGCCGGACACGATGAGGATCGAAACGGTGCGGGTCGTTCCCAGGGTCAACCCGCCCTACCGGACGGTGGTGGAAACGGTCACGGACCCGGAGGCGGAGGTCTCGGTCGAAGAGGCCCGCGGGATCGATCCGTCGTTCGACCCCGGCGACAAGCTGTACCAGGGCTCGATAGGCGTCACCATATTTACCGCCAACCCCCGGCCGGTCGAGACCACGTACCCGGTCTGGGAGGCCGTGCCGATGGGCGTAGAGCGCATCTGGGATACGGTGCGGGTGGTCAAGAACGCACTGCACAGATGGTCCGCCGGCGGCCCTGACCCGGGGCTGACCGGTCCGGTGGGCATCGCGCAGGTGACGGGACAGGTGGCCGAGGCTGGTATATCGCCCTTGCTGGAGCTGACGGCCTTCCTCAGCATCAACCTGGCCATAGTCAACATGCTGCCGATCCCGGCCCTCGACGGTGGCCGGTTCATGTTCGTCTTTATCGAGTGGGTCCGCCGGGGCAAGCGCATCTCACCCCGGCGCGAGGGCCTGGCGCACCTGGTCGGCTTCGCCGCCGTGCTCGCGCTGATCATCGCGATGAGCTACCTGGACGTGATGAGGATCCTGAGTGGCGAAGGCCTCTTCTAGCCGCCACGTCCCGCTCGAACCCTGCTACTATTAGCGTCGGAGTGATGATGAGCACGCGAAGGCCGACGACGTCGCGGTCGTTGCCACATCCGTTTCCATCGCCGGCTCGCGCTGGAGGCGCTGACGAGATGATTGCACGCAGGCCGACAAAGCAGATCGACGTGGGCGGCGTCCCGGTGGGCGGCGACGCGCGGATCACCGTGCAGTCGATGACCAAGACGGACACCCGCGACGTCGAGGCGACGGTGAAGCAGATTCACGGCCTCGAGGAGGCCGGGTGCGAGATCGTGCGGTGCGCGGTGCCCAACATGGAAGCCGCCAAGGCCCTCGCGTCGATAGTCCCGCAGGTCAATATCCCGGTCGTCGCCGACATCCACTTCCATCACCAGCTAGCGCTGGAGGCGCTGAACAGCGGCGTGCACTGCCTGCGGCTCAATCCCGGAAACATCCGCAACCGCGGCAAGGTGGAGCAGGTTGTGCGCAAGGCGCGGGCCCGGAGCGTGCCGATACGCATCGGTGTGAACTTCGGCAGTCTCCCGCCCGTGGGCAAGATCGGGGTGACCGGCGGGCTCTCCCGTCATACGGACGGCGTGAACGAGCTTCCGCGAATCAGCGAAGCGGAGGCCGACCAGTACACGGTCGTCGACCACATGGTCGCCACGGGGCTCTGGGAGATCGGCATCCTGGAAGACCTCGACTTCGACCTGATCAAGATATCCCTGAAGGCCTTCGACATCGAGACCGCCGTCGAGGCCTACAGGCGCATGGCGAAGGTGGTGCCGTACCCGTTCCACCTCGGGATAACCGAGGCCGGGACGGCGAAGTCGGGCAGCGTCAGGACGTCCATCGGCCTCGGAATGCTGCTCTACGAAGGAATAGGGGACACGATACGGGTGTCCCTCAGCGATGATTCCCGCGAGGAGGTCGCGACCGGCATCGAGATTCTCAAGGCGCTGGAGTTGAGGAAAGAGGGCGCGGTGCTGGTCGCGTGTCCGAGCTGCGGCAGGGCCGACGTCGACGTGATCAGCCTGGCCAACACGGTCGAGGAGGCGCTGCGGCAGACGAAGACGCCGATCAAGGTGGCCGTCATGGGATGCGAGGTGAATGGCCCCGGCGAGGCGAAGGACGCGGACGTGGGCATCGCCGCGGGCGCCGGCCGCGCCGTGATATTCCGCAAGGGCAAGAAGGCCCGCGTAGTGGCCGAGGCCGACATGCTGACGGCGCTGATGGAAGAGGTGCGGGGCGCCGAAGCGGAGATGCCCGCCGCAATCTGATGGCTCTTCAGTCCGACTAGTCCACTTCGAGGTCTGTTCCAATTCGCTACTCAAAGATGTTCGGCGCCACGCTGCGCGACGACCCGGCGGAGGCCGAGCTCGCCAGTCACCGGCTGATGCTGAAGGCCGGGCTGATCCACCAGGTGTCGTCGGGCATCTACAGCTACATGCCGCTGGCGCTTCGCTCGCTGCGGAAGATCGAGGGGATCATCCGCGACGAGATGGACGCGGCGGGCGGGCAGGAGCTGCGCATGTCGGTGCTCCAGCCCCGGGAGCTGTGGCAGCAGGCGGGCCGCGACGAGGAGTACGGCCCGGACATGTTCCGGCTCGAAGACCGCCGCGAGCGTCCGCTGGTGCTGGCGCCCACGCACGAGGAGCTGCTGACCACCATGGTCAAGGCCAACGTCAACAGCTACCGCGACCTGCCCGTGACCCTGTACCAGATCCAGACGAAGTTCCGCGACGAGCCGCGTCCCCGCGGCGGTCTCATTCGCGTGCGCGAGTTCGACATGAAGGACGCGTACAGCTTCGACATCGACGAGGAGGGGCTGGGCCTGAGCTACCAGGCGATGGCGCGCGCCTACCGGAACATCTATAGCCGCTGCGGGCTGCCGGCGATCGTGGCCGAGGCCGACAGCGGGGCCATCGGCGGTAAGGACTCCCAGGAGTTTATCGTCCTGGCCGAGGCCGGAGAGGATACGATCGCCCTGTGCGAGTCCTGCGGCTACGCCGCCAACGCCGAGAAGGCCGAGTTCGTCAGGCCGCCGCGGGACAGCGAGCCGGAGGGGCCGGTGGAGGAGGTCCACACCCCCGGCATCGCCACGATAGCCGAGCTCGCGGAGTTCCTCGACGTGCCCGCCGCCGCGACGTTGAAGGCGGTGTTCTACGTCGCCGACGGCGAGGTCGTGTTCGTGACGATCCGCGGCGACCTGGATGTCAACGAGATCAAGCTGCGCAACGTCCTTGGCGCCACCGATCTCCACGTAGCCACTCCGGCGGAGGTCGAGGAGGCCGGTCTCGTAGCAGGATCGGCGTCGCCGGTCGGTCTGTCGGGCGTCCGCACCGTCGCCGACGAATCGATCGACGCGGGGTCCAACTTCGTCGCCGGAGCCAACAGGGAGGACTACCACCTTCGCAACGTGAATCACCCCCGCGACTTCCAGGTCGACCTGCTGACGGACGTCGCCCTGGCGGAGGAAGGACACGGCTGTCCGAAGTGCCGCACGGCGCTTGTGACGAGACGCGGGATCGAGGTCGGGCACATCTTCAAGCTGGGCACCCGGTACAGCGAGGCGCTCGGGGCCTCGTTCCCCGACGAGGACGGCGCGCAGAAGCCGATCATCATGGGGTGCTACGGGATCGGCGTGGGCCGCCTGCTGGCCGCCGCGGTGGAGAACAGCCACGACGAGCGAGGGATGGTCCTGGCCCCGGCCATCGCTCCGTACGACGTGCAGCTCGTCGCGCTGAACGTGCGGAACGAAGAGGTCGCACAGGCCGCCGAGGCGATGTACCGGGATCTGCTGGCCGCCGGCTTCGAGGTGCTCTACGACGACCGCGGGGACTCGGCGGGCGTCAAGCTCAACGACGCCGACCTCCTGGGCCTGCCCGTCCGCGTCGTCGTCAGCCCGCGCAACCTCAAGCGCGGGCAGGTCGAGGTGAAGGGGCGCTCGGCCTCGGAAGCCACGATGGTCCTGGGCGACCAGGTCGTCCGAGCCGTTCGCGAGTTGCTGCAATAGCCCGCGGGGCGAGTCCGCGCCGCGCGTAAATCCGCGTAAATCGAGGAGGACGATTGTGACCACGTCGCAAAAGAAGAGAGTCCGACGCAATCTCTGCTCCGTTTTTTCGACGAGCAACGGGGAGGACCCGGCGGGTTCGGCCACCTGGTGGCGCCGGTGTCTGGTCGTCGAGGTGCCTGAGCCGTGGGCGTCCGACGTGGTGGAGTCCCGCGCCTTCCCGGCAGAGGTGTCCGCTGAGTTGGCGCGCGCGGCCGAGGCGGGCCTCCAGGTACGTCTGCAGTGCGTGACTCCCGACGCCGAATACTCGCGTGAGGGCGAGACCGGGGTCATGTTCTTCTCGCGGTCCGACGGGCCCTTCTCGTCGTACGCCAAGGTGGAGTACCGCGTGCCGACCGCGGAGCTTGGACCGCTCGTGGCGGCGCTGCTCACGCGACCCGAGGACCTCGGACGGTTTGCAGGGTACCGGCAGGACACCGGACACTTCCGCGACATCCTCGTATGCACTCACGGGTCGCAGGACACGTGCTGCGGCTCGATCGGTTATCCCGTCTACGACGCGCTGCGGCACCGCTACGCCCGCATGCCGGGCGCCAATCTCCGCGTCTGGCGGGTAAGCCACCTTGGAGGCCACCGCTTCGCGCCCAACGTCCTGGACATGCCCGAGGGGCGCAACTGGGTGCGCATCGGCGAGGACCAGCTCGACGCCTTCGTCCATCGCAACGGGGCCGCCTCCGACCTGCGCGGCCAGTACAGGGGCTGGGTTGGCATGGAGAGCCCATATGAGCAGCTCGCGGAGAGCGAGGCCCTGATGCGCGAAGGCTGGGGCTGGACGGAGCGCCGGGTCGACTCCCGGATTGTCGATCTCGACGAAGCGGGCGAGCGCGCCGTCGTGCGGCTGGAGTTCTCAGTCGGTACGAACGGCGATACGGGCGCGTACGTGGCCAAGATCAAGCGCACCGGCAGCGCGCCCCGAGCGGACTGCGTCACCGGCGCCCCCGGAGGGGAGGTTCCCCAGTACGCCGTCACGGAGCTGACCGTTTGATTGCAGTGTAGGATGATTCATTGGGAAGCTAACCGACCGGATCATCCGACGTGAGGCAAGGGAGTTCAGACCGACGAAAGAACAAGGGAGAGGCGAGAATGAGGAGAAACAATCCGAATCGAAGGGGCGGTCGGCCGAAGCAAGGGCGCAAGACCCTTTACATGAGATCTACCGCCGTGGTCTTCAACGAGGCCCAGGAAGTGTTGCTTGTCAAACACAATGGCCAGAATGAGTGGTCACTGCCCGGCGGGCGCGTGGTGGCTGGGGAAGACCCAGCGCGCCGAGCCGAACTTGAGGTTGCAGAGGAAACTGGTCTGCACATCGCACAGATCAGCCATGGTGGCCGTTACGCAGGCACCGTAGCTGCCCACGAGATTTACGTCGCGCAAGCCTCCGGAGAGCCTCGTCCGAATCGCCGGGAAGTCCAGGACGCCGTTTGGTGGGACAGAAGTCGCCCATTGCAGGTGCAGCAGCATGTCAGCGCCATCTTGGCGTTGGCCCCACCTCCTACTTGGGACGAGGCGGACCATGAGGAGCGGCAAAACGCAGGCGCCGAGCTAGACACTGACTGACCTGAAACCGACCGTATAGCGCCAGGGCCGGCGGCCCGAGCAGGAGCCGCCGGGCCTACCCGATCTCGGCGAGCACGCTCCTGGCGTACGCGATGCTGCGCCGGTCTGCGTAGAGCTGGTCGCCGTCGGTCGCGCCCTCGATCGCCAGGTAGCCGTCGAAGCCCGCGTCCGCCATCGCCGAGATGGCGAACCTGTAGTCGATGTCGCCGTCCGGCAGCGGCACTCGGACGAAGTACGAATGCTCCACCTCCGGCACGTGGATGCGGCGGAGGTTCTTGCAGTGCCAGTACTTCGAGCGGGGCGCCAACGCCAGGATGGCCTCCTCAGGCGTCTCGTCCGGCGTCTCGTAGGTCCACAGGATGTTGCCCAGGTCCGGGTTGGCGTGTACGTAGGGGCTGTCGGCCAGGTCCAGGATGTGCAGCGCCGAGCTGCTGTTGTCGGCTATCGAGTGCTGGTGCACCTCGATGGTGATGTTGAGCCCGTTGGCGCCGGCCCTCTCTCCCACCTCCCGAAGGCCCGCGGCGGCCCTGACGAAGTCCTCCTCGGTCGCCTGGGCGCTGGAGCCGTGCGAGACCGGCCCGCCGCGGTCAGGGCCAAGGCGCGGGTCGGTGTAGCCGCCGGCGCCGGTGTTTACCGTCTCGGCGCCGATCCAGGCGGCGACCTCGACGGCCTTCTCCAGCTTCGCACGGTTCTCGGGGGCCACCCTGTAGTCGTGGAGCCCTCCGCCGCCTTTGACGACCGCGCACGGGGCGCCGTGGTCTTCCAGCTCCTTGCGCAGCTCCGTGATCTGGTCACGGGTGGCTTCGAGGCCCCCCAGCGAGTCGAGGCTTAGCTCCAGGCCGTCGAAGCCGATCTCGTTCACCCGGCGCAGGAATCTGGTCCTGGCCTCGCCTTCGGGGAGCGAGGTCGCCGCCCCCTGGTACGGGTACAGGTTGCTTCGCCGATACGCGTAGGCGATTCTCATCTTGACGCTCCTCCAACTGCTATAGATGGTGACAGATCGAACGACTCGGCGGCGACGCCCGCGATGTGCTCGCCGATTGCCAACGACGACGTGGCGCCGGGCGACGGCGCGTTCAGGACGTGCACCGCGCTGCGCGTCCTCACGATGCTGAAGTCCTGCACCAGCCGGCCGTCGGCGCTTACGGCCTGGGCCCGGACGCCGGCGCCGGGCTTCCACAGGTCCTCCGCCCGCACCTCGGGCACCAACGCCTGCAGCGACTTCACGAACCGACGTTTGACCAGCGACCGGTACGTCTCGCGCAGCCCGGTTCGCCAGTTCGCCGCGGACATACGCCAGAACCCAGGGAACCCGGCCAGCTCGATCAACTGCCGGAGCTCGACGGACGTCTTGCGGTAGCCCTCCCGCGCCAGGGCCAGCACGGCGTTGGGTCCGGCCTCGACGGTGCCGTCGATTCTGTGGGTGAAGTGGACTCCCAGGAACGGCAGGTCCGGGTCGGGCACGGGATAGATCAGCCCGCTGACCAGACCAGCTCGCTCTGGCCTCAACGAAAAATACTCGCCGCGGAAGGGGACGATCCGGATGCCCGCGTCGATCCCCATCTTGCGCGCGACCGAATCGGCGTGGAGTCCCGCGCAGTTGATCACGCCGCCGGCCGAGAGGTTCCCGCGGGAGGTCTCGAGCACGAGCCGTCCGTCACTCTCGACGACGTCGCGCAGCCCGGCGCCGGTGAGCAGCGCGCCATCGGTCCGCACATCGTCCGCGAAGGCTTCCGCGACCGCGTTGTAGTCGACGACGCCGGTGTTGGGAGAGTGGATGGCCCTGATCCCGGCCGCGTGCGGCTCTATCTCGCGGAGCCGCTCCGAGCCGATGATCTCCAAGCCCTCCGCTCCGTTCGCGGTGCCCCGACGAAACAGCTCTTCCAGGCCGGGAAGCTGGGACTCGTCCAGCGCCACGACGACCTTGCCGCACAGACGGTAGGGGACGCCGCGTTCGTCGCAGAACCGCCGCAGCATCCGCGCGCCGGCCGCGCAGAAGCTGGCCTTGTGCGAGCCGGGCGTGTAGTAGAGCCCGGCGTGGATGACGCCGCTGTTGTGGCCGGTCTGGTGGGCCCCGACCCGGCGTTCTTTCTCGACGACCGCTATTCCGAGGCCGGGATGCCGGCGGCGAAGCGCCATCGCCGTCGCCAAGCCGATGATCCCGCCTCCCACCACAGCGATGTCGTGTCTGCCTAGCTCCATCGGTATCGATCACCTATGGGAACTCGGCGCGAATTCTATCACGGACTTCCTCGCTTCAGGCCGGGCCGCCGTTCCAATAAAGCGGAGGTTCGTGTTAGTCTGCCGCGTGGAGGATTGGCTGTGTCCGAGCTGCTGTGCCACGAGGACGCCTATCTGCGCGAGTTCGACGCGACGGTGGCCGAGGTTGCCGAAGACGGTGTCATTCTCGATCGGACGGCGTTCTACCCCGGCGGCGGAGGCCAGCCTCCCGACACCGGCGTGCTCCGGGCCGACGGCGTCGAATACCGGGTCAAGGGCCTGTCGCGGTCGGGCGGCAGTCTGGTCCACCGGACCGGGTCGAGCGGGCCGGCTGCTGGAGCGGCCGTCCACGGCTTGCTCGACTGGGACCGTCGGCTCGATCTGATGCGGACGCACACCGCGCTTCACATCCTTTGCGGGGTGGTGTGGCGTGACTTCAGCGCGCAGGTCACGGGCGGGGACATGAAGCCGCTGTCGGCCCGCATGGACTTCGAGTTGGAGCACATGACGGCGGACTTCGCGCACGACGTGGAGGAGTTGATAAACGCCGAGGTCGCCGCCGCGAGGCCAGTTCGGACGCGCACGCTGCCCAGGGAAGAGGCGTTCCAGATTCCGGACCTGATCAGGACGAAGATCAATCTTCTCCCGCGGTCGATCGAGGAGGTCAGGACGGTGGACATCGTGGGGCTCGATCTGCAGGCCGACGGCGGCATCCACGTGGCTAACACCGGCGAGGTCGGACACATCAGAGTGGTCAAGCACGAGAGCAAGGGGCGGATCAACAAACGCCTCCGGATCGCGATAGACTAGCGGGCGAGCTCGCCATCCCGCTCGATTGGACCTCTGCATAACCGTGGGACCTCTGCATAACCGTCATTCCCGCGAAGGCGGGAATCCAGGGGGGCCAGATAGGAATGCTAAGCATCGTCGCCAGGCTGTTTCCCGCAACCGGAGTACGCGAAAGTCTTCGCGAGCGGAGGAGACAGCGTCCCGTTCGGGACACATGAACAATCACCAGGAGTTGACTTAAGTGGCCGACAACACGGCGTTCAGCTACAAAAACCTATTTGCCGACGATCTCCCGGATTCCCCGCCCCGCGGCGGGACGGCCCGGGCGAAATACGACTTCGCCGTCGCGTATCCCGCTCCGGAGACGCTGCCTCTGGACGGCATCGTCGACGCTCTCAAAGACGGGCTTCGGGACGAGGGGCGCGACCTGGCGGTGTACCCACATCCGCAGGGATATACGCCGCTTCGGGAGTACGTCGCGGGCAAGCTCGCCCGGGACAGGGACATACACGTGTCGGCCGACGACATCGTGCTCGCCGACGGCTCCAGCCAGCCGATACACATGCTCGCCGAGGTGCTGGTGAACCCCGGCGACGTAGTTCTCACGGAGCACTTCGTCTACTCGGGAACGCTTGCGACCCTTCGTCGGTTCGGGGCGGACATACGCGGCGTCGCCTGCGACGACGGCGGGATGCTGCCCGACGCGCTGCGGGCCGCCATCGATGGCGCTCTGTCAGACGGCAAGGCGCCCAAGATAATCTACACGATACCGACCTTCCAGAATCCGCTCGGCTTTACGATGTCGCTGGAGCGGCGTAAGGAGATGCTGGAGATCGCCTACGCGACCGGAGTGCCGATCCTCGAGGACGACTGCTACGTCGATCTGCGCTACGAGGGCGAGGACGTGACTTCCATCCACTCGCTGGACGACCGGGGCATGGTCATGTACGTCGCTTCGTTTTCCAAGATCATCGCGCCGGGTTTACGCATGGGATACATGACGGCGCCCGCGCAGCTTCTCGACAAGGCCAGGAGCGTCAAGAGCGGCGGCGGCGTGAACCAGTTCGCCGCCCTCGCCGTGCACCGCTACGCCATGGGCGACCTGGACGCGCACATAGATGAGGCCAACGACCTGCTGCAGGTCAAGAGGGACGCGATGCTCGCGGCCCTGGGGGAGAACTTCGGATCGTCGGCCCGGTGGAGTCAGCCCGAGGGCGCGCTGTTCATCTGGCTGGAGATGCCGGAGGGCGCCGATCTGGTGGATGCCCTGCCGGCGGCGAACGAGGCCGGAGTCGGCTATCTGCCAGGTCCCGGCTTCGCTCCGGACGGCGTGTCGGGCAGGAACTGCGCGCGTCTGTGCTTCGGCTACAACACGCCCGAGGAGATACACGAGGGGATAGCCCGGCTGGCGAAGGTGTTCGAAGACCTCGACATGATGGGCGGCTGAGCCGGGCCGGTCAGCCGCCTGAGCCGGCGCGGCCCAGCCGCGCGGCGACCAGCGCCTTCAGCCTCTCTTCCTCTTCTCCCAGCAGCGCGAGCTCCCGACGCAGGCGCTGGGCCGTGGACGGCTCCTCCAGCAGCGACTGCTTGACGTCCGCGTCGGACTGGAGCAGGCCGCCGACGAAGTACGACAAAGCCTCCGCGTCGTCGGGCGTCTTCACCTCGCGCACCCAGCCGCCGCGCAGCCCCATCGCCAGCCGTACGTGCCTCGTGACGGCCGTCCTGACGGCGTCCAAGACGTCCGGAGCGACGGGCCCGTCGTCGGGCTCAGCGCCGAGAAGCCGCACGTCGGCCTCGATGTAGGGTTGCTGTCGGACTATCCGCCGGATGGAGAAGCGCTCCACGCCCCTTACCACAAGCAGCATGCGCCCGTCGTCCATGCGGTTGACGTCCTCGATGCGGGCCGCGGTGCCTACCGGGTGGGGCTCGGCAGGTTCGCCGACCTCTGAGCCCGACTTGATCAGCACGATCCCGAACGTCGAGTCGCCCTCCAGGCACACCCGGACCATCAGCCTGTAGCGCTCCTCGAAGACGTGCAGCGGCATCGTCCCACTGGGGAACAGCACGGTGTTCAGCGGAAACAGCGGCAGCCTATGTTCCATCGGCGACATGGGACACCCCGTCGGACGGCGAGTCTGTGTTGTCGTTCTCTGACTAAGGGTACCGTTTCATTCTACCGCCGCACAGCCCGATTGCCAGCGCCCCGCGACCAGCAGCGGCGGCAGGCGCCGACGTGGCGAAGAGTAGCACTGGGTGCGGCAACCTCACACTCGACAGAGGTTCGAACCTGGACGATAATGCACGGGCAGACGCGACGGGCGCTGGACAAGAGGCGGACAGGGCCGTAGCCTGACGGAAAGAATTCCCCCTTGGGGAGGTACGCGATGCTTTCGAGCGAGCAGATATCCTTCTTCGACACTTTCGGGTATCTGGTGTTCCGCGGCCTGTTCTCCGCGCAGGAGATGGAGGTCATCGACAGGGCATTCGAGGACGTCATGGCCGAGGACCGGGCCGGCCAGACCTACCGTGGTGACAAGCGACACTCCGTTGCGGCCTGCGCCGAGATGCGTCCGGCGCTGCGCGCCGTGATCGAGGACGACCGCATTTACGGGGCGATGGAGGACCTGCTGGGCCCCGACCTTATTTGGTTAGGGTCCGACGGCAACTACTACACCGGCGACACCGCCTGGCACTCCGACGGCACCGTCATGGACATGGGGCGAATCAAAGTGGCCTTGTACCTGGACCCGGTCAGCCGGGATACCGGCTGCCTGCGGTTCATACCGGGCTCGCACAAGATGCCCCTGCACGAGGAGCTGCAGGCCTTGAGAGTCGAGCGGACCAAGCAGACGATCCAGGAGGGCCGGAACGACGCGGCGGCACTGGACAAGTACCGCGAGAAGGGGATCGACGTGGACGCCCAGGCCTTCGACACCGCGCCAGACCAGTTACCCGCATACGCCGCCGAATCGCAGCCCGGGGACGTGGTGATGTTCGACGAGAACCTCTACCACGCCTCTTTCGGTGGCAAGACGGGTCGGCGGATGTTCACCATGTGCTACGCGAATATCCCGGCGAGCGAGAGCACGGAGGCGTTCCTGGGCCGCTCGGCCGGCCGGCCGATGCTCGCCGTCAATCGAGCCACCGTCTCCGAGGGCGAGACTGCCGAGGCCTTTATGAAGCGTTCGTACGGCGGCGGCGGCAAGGAGATGAGGGCACTGGCCTACAGCGACCGGGACTGGCGCCACGCCAAGGACTTCCTCGAGAACGAAAGCCCGCGGCTCAAGGGGCTGGTTGCCCGCTCCAAGAGCCTGGGCATGAGCTAGGGCGGGTACCGGCTCGCTGGCGGCGTATGCGGCTCAACCCGTGTCTGAGACGCTATGCCATGGTGACCGAGAACGGTACCGTCGTGAACGGCACGCTGTGATACACTCCGTGTGAAGTTCTCTCAAGGACGGGGGACAACGTGAAGGTCTTCCTTGCGGCGCCGCGCGGCTTCTGCGCCGGCGTGGACAGAGCGATAGAGATCGTCGAGGTCGCCCTGAAGCGCTTCGGCCCCCCTGTGTACGTCAAGCACCAGATCGTGCACAACCCGTACGTGGTCAAGTCTCTGGAGGACCGGGGCGCGGTAACCATCGAAGACGTGTGGGACATACCGGAAGGCGCCAACGTCGTGTTCTCCGCACACGGCTCGCCGCCGGACGATTTCGAAGCCGCGCGGGACAGAAACCTCAACGTGATCGACGCGACGTGCCCGCTCGTCACGAAGGTGCACAACGAGGCCCGGAAGTATACGAGGCAGGGCCGTAAGATCATTCTGGTCGGCCACAGCGGACACCAGGAGGTCAAGGGCACGATGGGGCAGGCGCCCATGGCTCTCGTGGACGACCGGGGCGACGTCGATCTACCCGACTGGGACGAGTCGACGGAAGTCGCCGTGCTCACCCAGACGACCCTCTCCGTTGACGACACGAGCCGGTCTGTCGAGGCGATCCAGGAGCGCTTCCAGAACGTCGCCGTGCGTAACGACCTCTGTTACGCGACCACGAACCGCCAGGCCGCCGTAAAGGAGTTGTGCGAGCGAGTCGAGGTCGTGCTCGTGGTCGGCGCCTCGAACAGCTCGAACTGCATGCGGCTCCGCGAGGTCGCAAAGGCCCACGGCAGGCCGACCTACCTGGTGGGCGGCCCGGAGGAGTTGGACCTCGATTGGCTTGAGGGCGTCGAGTCCGTGGGCATAACGTCGGGCGCGTCCACGCCCGAGCTTCTCGTTCACGAGGTCATGGAGATGCTCGAGCCGGACGAGGTCACGCACATCCAGACCATCGAAGAGGACGTCAAGTTCGTCCTGCCCAGGGAGCTCCGCTAGGCTGCTCGGCTACGGAGACGCGGCGACCGTCGCCGGTCGCAACCCGGCGCCGACGGACTCAGGGGCGGGGCGATTCCCTCAAGCCCCGCGCACTACAGTACCGCAGCAGCCTGCCGGCTTCACCACCTGGAGGACTCTTCAGCGTACGCGTGGTCGGGCAAGCGGTAGCGGATTCCCTCCTCGTCGAATACCGAAGTCTCGAGCAAGGAGGTGAATTTGGTGAAGTTGTTCTCCTGAGCACGTCCCTGGCGCAGCCTGACCAAGATGTGGCCATAACGCTGCTGGAACTTAAACCACTCCACAGCTCCGAAGGACGAATGCGGAGGATACATCAGTCGTTTGGCAGTCTCTCTTCCGATAAGCCCGCGCGAGATGCGGTACACGTAGCGGGCCAGCTTCCGGCGTTCCTCCGGAGCAGTCATCCCGGCAATCAACGGAGCCGAGTTGACGAGAGAGTGGGCCATCACCACCGATTCGATCGGGGCATCCGGCTCGCACATCAGGCCGACGTCGTACAGTTTCAGGGCTTCCTCTTCATCACGGAACAGGATCGTGTCGGGGATGCCCATCAGATGACCGGAATAGCGCCAGGCGGCCATGAAGCTTTCGGCCTCTTCGTCATTGTAAATGGCCATATGTAGCGCCTACCGACAGCAGATTCATGATTATGGCCTTGACGGGGATGACTATCGACCGGAAGACCAGCATCAGTATTATGAAGCTGAGGCCGAGTACGAAGGCAAAGACGATCGGGGTGTAAACGTCGACTATACCGAAGAAGTCGGCAGCTTCCGCGGTGACTCCTCCGACGTAGACTTTCGCGGGAACGCCGTCAAAGGCGGCAGGAATATGCTCCTCGCGAAGAGTGGACATCTTGGCGGTTGCCGCCCGGCTGTTGGGCTCCCCCGGGAACGGAAGCGTCAGCAGGGCCAGGTCGCCGTCGGCGTTGGCCTCCTGAGAGGGAGGGACCGGGAAGGTGGGGTCATCCACAAGTGACTTCGCCAGGCGCGCCATCGCCTCCTGCACCTCGGGACTGTTGACATCTCCATCTACTACTATCTCCGCCGGGCTGAGGAATCCCGCTGGGCTGACTTCTCCTACGGAGAACTCTTCCCTGAATACGGTAAACGCCTCCTTGGTCTGAGACCGGTCGGGGAAGGTGTTGACGTCGTTGAGCCCTGTCTCGATGCTGAAGTAGAAGACCGACAGGGCAATCATCGGAACGCCGATGATGAGTATGCTGACGATGGGGAAGCGAGTTACGGCGTGGGCAATGGTCACCCAGAATCCACCCGCTGAGGCTTGGGGGCCCTTAAGCGAGAACCTGGTCAGGAAAGGGATGGTCAGGAAATTCACCCTGGGGCCGTGCAGCGATAGCACGGCGGGCAAGAGTGTCAACGTGGCGGCCAGAGCGGCGATAATCACCAGGATAGCCCCCAGCCCAAGGGACTGGAAGAATGATACGGGGACAATGAGCATGCCTATCAGGGCCAGCACCACGGTCGTTCCGCTGAACAGCACCGTGCGGGCCTGCCGTTCCCCCCGCCCTTTCAACCGCCTCGCGCGTGTCCAAGCCCCGGTCCATCTCCTCCCTGAAGCGGGACACGATGAGCAGCGAATAATCGATGCCCACCGCAAGCCCGATCATTGTAATCATCATCGTGACGAAGAAGAGTAGCTCGAAAGCCTGACCTATAACCGCCACTGCCGCTAGCGCGATGGCTATGGCAACGATGGCAAGACCCAATGGCAGCAGGGTTGCTGCGACGGCGCCGAACAGCGCCAGGAGGATAATCAGCGCTACGGGGACGCCGATCCGTTCCCCCTTCTCGAGGTCTTCCGCACTCAGCTCGTTGTTCTCGAACGCTATGCTCGCGTCGCCGCCGATGAGCACCAGGAAGTCGTCCCCCTCGTTCGCCTCCTCGACCTTGTGTAGGACGTCCTCGACGTTGGCCGTTGCCTCCTGGGACGTGCCGGCTAGGGTGTAGTGGATCAGAGTGGTCCGGCGGTCGGCGGAAACCAGAAGCGGGAGGAGCTGCTGCAACTGCTCCGGCGGGACCAGAGGCCCCGCGTCGATGGCGTTGTAGTAGTGGAAAAGCGGCTGGCCTCTTATGCCGCCGGATATCGTCCCAGGGCCCAGCCCGACGATTTCCCCGTGGACCGCCTCCACCTTGGCGCGGAAGGCCTCGTCGTCCACCGTCAGAGTCTCTGACTGCACGATAACGATCTCGGCCGACTTCTCCGGTCCCCGGAGCTTGTCGATCAGAAGGGCGTTCGCGCGCTCGGACTCGTACCTGCCCGCGAGCCGGAAGTCGGTCGTGGTGGCGCTGCCGAGGAATTGGTATATGAGCCCGGCGGCGATCGCCAACAGCACCGCTCACACGCCTATAGTTATCCACCGCCTTCGCGCACAGGTCCGCGCCAGTAGTTCGGTCATGGAGCCAGTCCCTCCAAACCAAGACGAGAGTCGCCAAGGAGCATCCTGAAGCCGTACGATGATACCACTGGACACCCGTTCGGGTCAGTTTTCGTGAGGCTCACGCATAGCCCACGCGTCGGAGTTGCTGATCTGGCTATGAATAGCCGATCACACACGCATGTACCGAAGCTCACTTCGAAGGCAGATGTTCGGCGGCGTGGCCGCGTTTGCCAGGATGACGTGTCGACTGGCGGAGGTGTCCTGGAAGGCCAATAGGTGAAGCGCCGAAGTCTTGCCTGGCAGGCGCAGCGGCAACGCCGTTGGGACGGCCCGAGCCGACGTCCCCTAGGCGCTTGCCGCCACTCCTTGCGCAGCCTCGTCCCGCTCGGCTGAAGCGGCGTCCGGGAAGAAGGTCGTCATCACCTGCTGGGCGATGCCCTGTGCGTCGAGCTGCAGCTGTCGGCGTTGGTCGGCCGCCGTGCCGTGCTCGATGAAGGAGTCCGGCATGCCGATGCGGTGTACGGACACGTCCCTCATCCCGGCCTCGGCCAGCGCCTCGAGTACGGCCGAGCCGAACCCGCCGGCCAGCACGTTCTCCTCCACCGTGACGATGCGGCCGGCGCCGCGAGCCGCTTCCAACAGCAGGTCGATGTCCAGCGGCTTCACGAAGATCGGGTCCACGACCGCGCACTCGATGCCGTGTTCGGCAAGCGCCTCCGCAGCCTCGACGGCCGCGGTGGCCGACTTGCCCAGCGCGAAGATCACCACGTCGCGGCCGTCCCGGATCTTGGAGCCCTTGCCGAGCGGCAACTCCCTGAGGTCCGGGTCCAGGGGCACGCCGACGGCGGCGCCTCTCGCGATGCGGATCGCGAACGGTCCCCTGTGCTTATAGGCGGTGTAGACGAGATGCTGCAGCTGGTTCTCGTCTCGTGGAGCCGCTACGACGGCGTTCGGGAGGCACCGGAAGTACGAGACGTCGAAGGCGCCGTGGTGCGTCTTGCCGTCCTCGCCGACGATGCCGGCCCGGTCCGCTATCAGTGTCACAGGCAGGTTCTGCAGGCAGACGTCGTGGACGACCTGATCGAAAGCGCGCTGCATGAACGTGGAGTAGATCGAGACGAAGGGCTTGAGCCCGGCCGAGGCCATTCCCGCCGCCATGCTCACGGCGTGCTGCTCGGCGATGCCTACGTCGAAGACCCTGTCGGGGAATTGCCGTTGCACCTCCACGAGCCCCGTGCCCTCGAGCATCGCCGCGCTGATCCCGACCACCGACTCGTCGTCGCTCATGATTCGCGCGATCGTCTGGGCGAAGACTTTCGAGTAGGTCGGCGCTCCCGACGCGTTACCCAGCGGCGAGCTCGGCTGATGGAACTTGACCGGGTCGGCCTCGGCGGGCTCGTAGCCGTGGCCCTTATGGGTGATCACGTGGATCAGCGGCACCGAGCCGGTGGGCGTTCTGGCCTGCCGGAGAGTCACTTCGAGCTGCTTGAAGTCGTGGCCGTCGACCGGGCCCAGGTACTGAAACCCCATCTCGGTCCAGAACATGGTCGGCACGATGAGCCCTGCGATGCCGGTATTGAACCTCTTGACGAGGCTGTACATCAGATCGCCCGTGGGTACTTTCTTAGACAGGTTCTTCATGCGGCCGACCATCGCGGTGAACTCGGGGTGCGTGATCACCCGCTTGCGCCAGTTCGTAAGGAACCCGATGTTCTCCGAGATGGACATACCGTTGTCGTTGAGGACGATGATGAACTTCTTGGGGTTGAGGTGCACGATGTTGTTGAGCGCCTCGAAGCTCGATCCGGAGGTCATGGCGCCGTCGCCGACTACCGCGATGGTCCACGAGTCGAGCCGTCGGTTCGCCGCGCCCTGCGCGATTCCGAGGGCGATCGAAAGGCCCGTGCCGGCGTGGCCCGCGCATAGCGTGTCGTGCGCGCTTTCGAGCGGCTCGCCGAACCCGGACAGCCCGCCCTCCAGGCGGATGTTCTGGAACTCGTCGCGCCGCCCCGTCACCAACTTGTGTGTGTAGGTCTGGTTGGTCGTGTCCCAGACTATGCTGTCCGTCGGGCTGTCGAACATGCGGTGCAGCGCCAACGTCAACTCGACGACTCCCAGGTTCGAGGCGAGGTGGCCGCCGCGCTCGGTTATGACGGAGATGATGGTGTCCCGCGCTTCCTGCGCGACCTTGTACAGATCCTCGTCGGTCAGCCCTTTGAGGTCGCCAGGCGACTCTATCCCCTCTAGAAGACGTTCGGACATGGGGCTCTCCTACTGAGGTGTCGTCTTGTAGCGCGCCGGGGTCATCGTATCTGGGGAACGCCGTGAATACCTGTTTCGTAGCGTAGGGCACAGGCTACAAGGTGTCAACATTGGCAGATGGCCGTGTAGATGTTCAGACTCTAGTAGGTGGACTCGGCGCGGGACACCGCCAACCACGAAAATCAGGCTGCACCGGTAGGGGCGGGTCTCAAACGTCTCAAAGCCGCCCCGACGCTAGGGCGGTGACGCTCCCGGCCCGAGTCTAGCCGACTATCTCCTTGGAGATCCGCTGGTAGTTGAGCCCGAGGAGCTTCCGCAGCTCGGCCTCGTTGAAGCCGCGTTCGGCCAGCTTCAGGGTCAGGTTGGGCCAGTCGCGTATGTCTTCGTAGCCGATCATCCGGTAGGGCTCGGTGTTGCGGTGCTCCTTTGGCCTGAAGCCGCTCCAGTCGAATGTCCCCGGGCGGGCGGGCAGCATCGTCTCCGGGTACTCGATCAGTGAGCTCGTCCCGCCTCCGGGCCCCGCCTTGTCGGTCGAGATGCCGACTTGGTCTATGCCGACCGTGTTCACCATATGCTCCACGTGGTCTGCGAAGTCGTCGAGCGTGGCCTCGTGCGAGGTCTGCAGAAACCCTGGTATGACCACGACGCCGAAGAAGCCGCCCCGGTCGGCGATCGCCCGGGCCAGATCGTTGTCCTTGCCCCGGTCGTGGTACGAGAGCGTCGCGCTGCAAGAATGAGTCACCACTATCGGCGCGTTCGACACCTCCAGCGCGTCCCAGCCGACCTGCGGGCTGCAATGGCTGACGTCGACCATCATACCCAGCTCGTTCAGCTTGGCTACCACCTCGCGGCCGAAGTAGGTAAGCCCGCTCCGGTGCGTCTCGGTGCAGCCGTCGCCGACGAGGTTTCTGAGGTTGTACGTAAGCTGCACGACGCGCAGTCCCATGTTGTAGAACATGTCGATACGGTCGAGCTCGGTGCCGAAGGGCAGCGTGTCCTGGAAGTTGATGATGATGCCGTGGTTTCCCTCTTCCCGCACACGGCGAATGTCCTTGTCGCTCGTGACGAGGACCAGCTCGCCGTCGAAGGCGTCGATGAACGCACGGGCCTCGGCGACGCGCGTGACGGTCTTCTCGAATATGTCGTCTAACCGCGGGGGCAGCGCACCGTACGTGGCGTTGGCGATGTCGACGCCCGCCTCGTCGAGGATGCCGAGGTACGCGGCTCTCGCCTCGGCGGAGGTCTGCACCTCCCGAACGGCCATGGCCGAGAGGCGCTCCGTAGCCTCGCCGCGCGTCATGCCGTATCCCGCCCACTCGTCCAGCGCCTCGCGCATGGCGTCAGTGAAGAGCAGGCCGGTCGTCGCGGGCGGGTTGTAGTCGATGATCAGCGCCTCGTAGTGAAGCTGCTTCGCCTCTTCGGGGGTCAGCGCGGGGCTCTTTGCCGCTGCCATGGCTCACTCCTCCGTCGTCCGGGTAGAAGGTAGCGTATTGACCGCCGCGTACCCCGTCAAGGCGAATGTCCGATTCGCAGAGAACCACCGTCGTCTACGGCGAACGGGCGCGTCTCGGCGGCGAAATCGGGAATCCGCAGACCGCGCCGTCGTTGAACGCGCGGGCCCGGTGGCATAGAATGCCGGCCGTGGTCGAGGCGCGTTGGAACGCGCGGTCACGGAGGGCAAATCGTGGACATAGAGCTGATCCTCGTGCGGACAATCCACTTAGGCTTTGGGGCGGTCTGGTTCGGCGCGGCAGTGTTCGCGGCGGCCATCCTTGAACCCCGACTGCGTCAGCTTGGCCCGGACGCCCAAAGGGTGCTGCTCGACTCGCTGATGCCGGCTTTCGACAAGGTGATGAACGTCACGGGCGCGATCACGATCGCGGCCGGCGTTTACCTGATGCTTCGGCTGAGATGGGGGAGTCTCGGGCTCATCCACGAGACCGACTGGGGGCGCTCGATGTCGCTCGCGCTCGTCGTGACGGTGATCGCGATGGGCACCGGCGCCATGGCAGCGGTCAACAGGAAGCGCATGGCACAGCTCGACGCCTCCGCCGGGGAGCAGGCCCAGACTCCCGAAGAGACGGCGCGGAGGGAAGCGCTCGCGTCTCGGTTCAGGCGCCATCTGCGCTTGACGGCGATACTGCTGTTCGTCGCGGTGGTCATGATGGCCGCGGCCAGATACGCGTAGCCGACCGCCACGAAGAGGGTGTCCGGCCGCGCCGGTGTCCCAAACGCCCGCGGGGCGGTCCCACCTGAGCCCGACCATGAGAGGTGAGCAGGCGTGGCGTTGAAAGACCGGTACGACGTGGTCGTCGCCGGGGCGGGGAACGCGGGGCTGACGGCCGCGCTGTCAGCCGCTGAGCATGGAGCGTCCGTCCTCGTCGTCGAGAAGGCGCCTGAATACCTGCGCGGCGGCAACACCTACTACACCGGCGGACTCTTCCGGTTCGCCTACGACGGCATCGACGACGTAGGCGCGGTTGTCGCGGACATGGGCGGCGAGGAGCGACGGTCGGTCGACGTCGGAAGCTACCCGGTGGCGTCGTACCACGACGACCTGATGCGAGTCACCGGAGGTCGCGCCGACCCGGCCTTGGCGGGAACTCTCGCCTCTGAGTCCCTTCCGACGATGGTCTGGATGCGTCGCGCGGGCGTCAGGTGGGCCCTGGCGCTGGGGCGGCAGTCCTTCAGATCGGGCGGCGCCTCCCGCTTCTGGGGCGGACTGATCGTCGAGGCGGTCGGCGGTGGCAGGGACCTGTCCGACCGGCTGTTCGAGTTGGCGGGGCAGGCCGGCGTGGACGTGGTATACGAGACGGCGGCGGACGGTCTGCTGATGGACTCCGCCGGCGCGATCGAGGGCGTCTCGGTCCGATGCGCCGGGGGCGAGCGCGCGATTCGAGCGGACGCCGTCGTCCTGGCGTGCGGCGGCTTCGAGGCCAACCCCGACATGCGCGCGAGCCATCTGGGCCCGCTGTGGAGCGACGTGAAGGTGCGCGGCACGCGCTACAACACCGGCGACGGAATCCGCATCGCGCTGGAGGCCGGCGCCGGGCGCGCGGGCGACTGGGGCGGCTGCCACGCCGTGGCCTGGGACCTCAACGCGCCGCCGTTCGGCGACCGGACTATCGCCGACCTGTACCAGAAGCACTCCTACCAGTTCGGCATCATCGTCAACGTCGACGGCCGACGGTTCGTGGACGAGGGTGCCGATTTTCGCAACTACACCTACGCCAGGTACGGACGCGAGATCCTGTACCAGCCCCACGCCGCGGCGTTCCAGATATTCGACTCGAAGGTGGAGCACCTGCTCCGGGACGAGTACCGGATTCCCCAGGTATCGATGGCGAAAGCGGACTCTGTCGGGGATCTGGCCGACGCCCTGGGTATCGACCGGGAGTGCCTGACCGGCACGGTGCGGGAGTTCAACGCCGCCGTTCGCGGCGGCCCCTTCGACCCCACGGTGCTCGACGGCAAGAGCGCGGTCGGCATCGAACCGCCGAAGTCGAACTGGGCGCAGCCGATCTCGGCGCCGCCGTTTCTCGGCTACGCGGTCACGTGCGGCATCACGTTCACCTTCGGCGGCCTCAGCGTCGACGGCTCCGCTCGGGTGACGGACGCGGGCGCGTGTCCCATCGCCGGGCTCTACGCAGCCGGGGAAATCGCCGCCGGCCTCTTCTACGACAACTACCCCGGCGGCGCCGGCCTGATGGCCGGGGCGGTGTTCGGCCGCATCGCCGGCCGGGGCGCGGCGCGCTACGCGACGGGCCGAACGGACGGGTAGGGCGGCGCGCGCCTTACCGCGATGGCCCAGGCTCGGTCTGTGCCCACGGGGGCGTCGCGACGACCATCCCGGCGGTCAGGTTGCTGCTAGGCGAGCACGCTCATTCCGTAGCGGGACGTCATCAGCCTGCCCTGGGCGAAGCGGTCGAGGCCGAGCATCGATATGTCGACGCTCGTGGCCGTGCCCTGGGTCACCAGCTCGGCCATGACGACCCCGACCATCGGCGCCAGCTTGAAGCCGTGTCCGCTGAAGCCGACGGCGCAGTACAGGCCATCGATGCCGGGGACTCGCGCCATTATCGGGTGCCAGTCCGGCGTGATCGTGAACAGCCCCGACCAGCCTCCCCGGAACACCGCGTGCTCCATGCCCGGCATGCGGTCGGTCAGCTTCGCCGCGACCCCCTCGACCATCGCCTGGTCGACACCGTGGTTGAGCTCGTCCGGACCGACCCGCTCTTCCTCGCCGACGCCGACCAGGGTCAGGCGGCCGATGTCGGGGCGGGCCGATAGCGAGTTGGGGATGTCGCCGACGATGGCGTGTTCGGGTTCGGCCTCCGGCCGGCGCAGCGTTATCACCTGGTGGCGCACCGTTTCCAGCGGAGCCTCGACGCCTACTCCCCGCAGCAGCGGCGCCGACCACGGCCCCGCCGCGACGACGGCGACTGGAGTCGATATCTCGCCGCGGGAGGTCGTGACGCCCGTGACCCTTCCGCCCGACACGGTGATGCCGCGCACCGATTCCTGGACGCGCACCTGGGCCCCGAGCCCGCGGGCCGCTGTGGCGTACCCCTGCGTGACGGAGTGCGGATCGGCGTAGCCGGACTCCGGTTCGTAGGCGCACGCCTCGTCATCGGCCACGCGGAAGCCGGCCGGGGCGTCTTCGGGCGCGATCACCTCGGCCGCGACGCCGGCCTCCCGCTGCAGCTCGACGTTGCGCTCCAAAGCCTCGCGGTCCTCGGCGGAAGCGATCAGCAGGTAGCCTGTCTTCACGTAGCCTGACGAGCCCCCAACGACCTCGTCGAAGTCGCGAAAGACTCTCAGACTCTCCCAGGCCAGCCGGGTCGTCACTTCGTTCGAGTAGTGCATCCGCAGGATGGCCTGCGACCGGCCCGTGGACCCCGACCCGAGCGCGGCCTGCTCCACCAGCACCGTGTCGGTCATGCCCATCGCGCCGAGGTTGTACAGGATGCTGCATCCCATCACCCCGCCGCCGACCACTACGGCGTCTGCGCTCGACCTGTGTTCGTCGGCCATCTTCGCGATTCCTCCGGGGACCGTCAGTGCCGGAAGACCAGGGTGCGGCGCGATCTCGTGCGCCCGGCATTCTCGGGTTGTTGGTCAGAGGCGATGGTATTGACGCCCACAACGAGTGTCAACGGCGTTCAGTCCGCTTGACCCGGTGCGCCCGTCGCCTACAATTGTCCCGACTAATCCCACCGCAGGAGTCTCCGTTGATCATCGACAGCCACATGTACTGCTTCCCGCAGGTCGACCTGCCCCAGGGGTACTCGACCCTGGACGAGAAGATGCGGATGCTACAGAGTGAGCTCGGCGCCCACCATCAGCCCGTCTGGAGAGTCAGAGACAGGGCCCCCGCCGACAACCGCGTCCTGAAAGACCCGGACAGCGGCGAGCTCCGGGACATAACGTGGAGGCGGCACAACGGCGGGCTCGCGTGGGAGTACGAGGGCGAGCTGTACACGAAGCAGTACTACCCGCCCATGCTCCACAACCTGGAGTGCCCGCCCGAGCTGATGATCGTCGAGATGGACTACGCGGGCGTCGACGTCGGGATCATGCACGTATACTCCTTCCTCGGCGGCGACGTCGTGCTCAACCCGTATCTGAAAGACGCGGTGGGAAAATTCCCGGAGCGGCTGATCAGGCTGGTCAAGCTCACGGAGGGGGCGATACCGCTCGACCCGGAAGGGACCGTCGAGTGGCTGCGGCAGGAGATCGCAGACGACAAACACGTGGCGATACAGTTCATTCCCGGCTTCTACTATCAGCCGACCGGTGGGGTGCTGAAGGGCTACGACGAACCCTGGGACGACGGCCCGCTGGCCCCGTTCTGGCGCGGAGTCGCCGAGCTCGGCGTGCCGGTCTACTTCACGCTCATAGGCGGCAGGGGCGACAAGACGTTTCAGAGGTCGTGGCAGGACGAGTACCTGGAGGAGCAGCGAGTCCTGCTCCGCTGGATGGAGCGCTACCCCCACGTGCCCGTCGTGATCACCCACGGCCTGCCCTGGCGCGCGTTCATGGACGACGGCAGAATCGTGTTGCCCGAAGCGGTATGGGACGTCTTCGAGGCGCCGCAGTGCCACATGCAGCTTCTGATCCCCATCGGGATGGGCAACCTGTGGGAATACCCGTGGAAGGAAGCGGAGCCGGCCGTAAAGCAGTGCGTGGAGCGGATCGGCGCCGACCGCCTCATGTGGGGCACCGACATGCCGATGGTCGCCAGGTTCTGCACCTACCGGCAGTCGATGGACCAGTTCAGGGTCCACTGCGATTTCCTGTCGGACGGCGAGCGCGCGGACATTCTGGGCGGCACGGTCGCCAGGGTGATGGGAATCGACGTCGCGAACGGTACGCCGTGAAGATCCTGGGCATCGAGACATCGTGCGACGAGACCGCCGCGGCGGTCGTCGAGGACGGGCGATCCATAGTCTCCAACGTTGTGGCAACCCAGGCCGAGATGCACGCGGAGTTCGGGGGCATCGTGCCGGAGGTCGCCGCGCGGCAGCACCTGGTAACGCTTCTGCCGGTCGTGACCCGCGCGCTCGAGGAGGCCGATACCGATCTCGGCGCCCTCGACGGCATAGCGGTCACCCACGGGCCCGGTCTCGCAGGCGCTCTGCTCGTCGGGGTGAACTCGGCCAAGGGGCTGGCGTTGGCCAAGGATGTCTCCCTGATCGGCGTCAACCACCTGGAGGGGCACGTCTACGCGGCGTGGCTCGACGGCGACGACCCCGAGGCTTGGACCGGGTTCCCCCTGGTCTGCCTGATCGCCTCGGGCGGTCACACGGACCTGCTGCTGATGGAGGGCCACGGCCAGTACACGCTCGTCGGGCGGACGCGGGACGACGCCGCGGGCGAGGCGTTCGACAAGGGCGCCCGGCTGCTCGGCCTGGGGTTCCCGGGCGGGCCGGAGATCCAGCGAGTGGCCGCCGGCGGCAGTGGACGCGAGCCGCGGTTTCCCCGGCCGCGAATACCGAACTCGCTCGACTTCAGCTTCAGCGGTCTGAAGACCGCGCTGCTGCGCCGCGTCGAGCAACGCGGGTGGTACCCGAATCCGGGACGGGACCTCGACGAAGGCCAGGTCGCCGATGTTGCCGCCGCGTACCAGGAGGCCCTTGTAGATACCATGGTCTCCAGGACGCTCGACGCCGCCGACCGGTACGCCGTCAACGGCATCCTGCTGGGGGGCGGCGTCGCCGCCAACGCGCTGCTGCGCTGCAGGATGAAGGAAGAGTCGCCCGTGCCGGTGATCGTGCCGCGCCCCGCGCTGTGCACCGACAACGGCGCGATGATCGGAGCGGCGGGGTGGTTCCACCTCCGCCACGGCCCACGCCGCCAGTGGGACCTCGACGTCGTGCCCAATCTGAGGCTGGGCTAGCTCTCTGCGGGTCTGGGACGGTCGCCCGTCTACCGGGGCGGGAACCGGATGGCGCCCGGCGGGCCGCCGGCGGCGGCTTCCTCCTGAAGCTGGAAGACACGGGTCGTGAAGTCGTGGATGTCCTGGGAGGCGTCCTTCGATCTGATCTCCAGCCTCACCTGGGACGATCCCGAATTGACGACCACGTATAGGTTCTGAAGGGTCAGGAACCGGTCGACCACCAGATAGGCTCCCATTCCGATCACGATCAGAGAGGCCAGCGGAGCCAGGCCGTGCTCCCAGACCTGCCACACGAGGACCGCGACGACCACGGCCAGGGCGGCCCAGACGAAGGTCCCGTAGGCCAGCGGCTGGCGCATGATCTCGACCGCGTCGACGTTCCGCAGCGGCAGGAAGACAACGCGGCGTCTCCCGCCTCTGCCCTTCACGTGGATGATCCGTCTCGAGGTCAGGAGCAGCGCCTCTGACGGCTCGCGTTCGCCGTCGGCTACGCCTCGATCCACGTCGAAGACGGAGTCGACGCGTTCCTCGGGCATCAGAGGCAGACCGCCCACGGAGTTCCATGCGGCGTCGGACAGGGTCTCTGCTTTGTCGGCGCGGTTCACGCCGGCATTATAGTCCAGTCGCTCCGCGTACGGCCCGCGCAGGTTGCATCCAACGTCAGGGGACTGGCGCGTCGGAACCCCAGATGTCCCGAGGCCTCAGATGGCTGTGCGTCCGCGTGTTGGACGGGCCATTGGCCCTATGCTATTCTCCTAGCCGTCCCGATCATTACACGACATCGAAGGGTGAGGCAAGAGAGTTGGAACGACCTATATTCAAACCGCCGGGCACGCCCGTGGACGACCTCGACACACCGTCGCTCGTCGTCGACCTGGACATCTTGGAGGCGAACATAAGGACGGTGCACGGCGCGGTCCGCGGCGGCATGGCCCGCATTCGTCCGCGGGTCGACGCGCACTGCACCCCCGCGATAGCCCATAAGCAGATCGCCGCCGGAGGCACCGTCGGCGGAATCGCGGTTGCGACCCTCGGGCAGGCCGAGGTGTTCGCCCGGGCCGGCTTCGGCGACATCCTGGTAGCCAACCTCGTCGTGACCGCGCCCAAGATCGCGCGGCTGGCGTCCCTGGCCCGCGAGGCGGTCGTCACGGTCGCGGTGGACTCGGAGCGGAACGTCCGCGACCTGGCCGCCGCGGCAACGGCGAAGAACGTCTTGGTCAGGGCCGTGGTCGCCGTCTCCACCGCGCCGGGTCGGTTCGGCGTACGGCCCGGCGAGGCCGCCGCGGGCGTCGCGCGCGCAATCGTCGACGCCGACGGAGTGGAATTCGCCGGCCTGATGGCCTCCGAGGCCCCGGTGCTGGAGAAGGACCCCGACGCCGTGGCCGCGGCGACGCGAGAGCGGCTCGCGCCGGTGCTCGACACCCGTGCGCGGCTGGAGGCCGCGGGGATAGAGGTCGGCGCCGTCATCGCCGGCGGTAGCTCGAACTACGAGGCCGCCGCCGCTACGGAAGGAGTTACGGAGGTCCCCGCCGGGCGGTACGCGCTGATGGACGCAGAGCTTGAGCCCTATCTGCCGCAGCTCGGCCACGCGGCCAGGGTGAACTCCGTAGTCACCAGCCGCCCCGAGGACGGGATCGCAATCGTCGACGGCGGCCGCAAGGCCATCGGATCGGACACTGGCTCGCCGTCCGTGGACGTGGCCGGGGCGGTCGTCAAGGGCCTCAGCGCCGAGCACGGCTCGCTCATCCTGGGCTCCGTCCGGCCCAATATTGGAGACCGAGTCTGGTTCACGCCGTACGACGCCGCTGAGTGCGTCAGCCTGCACGACTACATGCACGTCGTGAGAGACGGGCGTCTCGAGGCGGTCTGGGACGTCCCAGCTCGAGGGCTCTACCGCTGACGCGGGCTTTCCCGGTACCGCCGCCATTCCCACACGGAGATAACGAATGGACAACTACAGACCCGCTCCCGGCACGCCGATCGAAGAGCTGGACACGCCCTGCCTGATCGTCGACCTCGACGCCGTTGAGAACAACTACCAGGCGGTGGCGGACAGGTATCGGGGCAAGGTCTGCCAGATGCGCCAGCACACCAAGAACATCAAGAGCCCGACGCTGGCCCGGATGCAGATCCGCGCCGGCGGCGCGCACGACGGCGTCTGCACGGCCAAGCTGTCCGAGGCGGAGGTGATGGTGGAGCATGGCATCACCGACGTGCTCATCCCGAACCAGATCGTCACCGCTGACAAGATCGCCAGGCTGAGCGCCCTCCAGAGACAGGGAGACGTCAAGGTGTGCGTCGACAGCAGCCAGAACGTCATGGACCTGTCCGAGATCGCCGATTCCCACGGGGTCAAGATAGGCGTGCTGGTCGAGGTGGACACCTCGATGGGCAGGGCAGGGGTCAGGAGCGTCGACGAAGGGGTCGAGCTCGCCAAGCTCGCCGAGAGCCTGCCGGGCGTCGACTTCCGCGGCGTGATGAGCCACCAGCACCTGGACGGCTTCGTAGATACCGAGAGCCGGATACTGACGGCGCGGGAGTACATAGAGCGCTGCCTGGACGTCAAGAACGCCATCGAGGCCGAGGGCATCGCCGTCGAGGTCGTCTCCAGCGGCGAGACGTTCTCGTACGACGCCGCGGCCGACATGGACGGCGTCACGGAGGTCGAGGGCGGCACGTACGCGCTGATGGGGACTTCGTACGACTACATGGAGGAGTTCCAGGTCGCCAACAAGGTGCTCAGCACCGTCGTCAGCGTCCCCGAGGCTAATGTCGCCGTCTGCGACGCCGGCACGCGCGCGCTGTCGCAACCCGGCGGAGCGTTCACCGTCGAGGGCCTGCCGGGCGTCACCGTGGACGCCCTGCACGACGACCACGCCGTACTCCACAGCGACGGCGGCACCGTCTTCGAGGTCGGCCAGCAGTTGCTGCTCCTCCCGTGGTACCAGGACATGCTGGTCAACCGGTGGGACCAATACGTCGCGGTTCGTGACGGCGTCGTGGAAGAGGTGTGGGACATCCCGGCCAGGGGCTGCGCGCAGTAGACCTGCCCGGTGCCTTCCGCCGGCGGCCTGTCCCCCATAGCCAACCTCTGGGACACGGTTCGGCCGGTCCGACTCGACGCCGAGCACCTGACGGTTTTCCGTGGTCACGAGGGTCGCGCGTACGGCCACCAGGCGCAGCTCACCTCGCTTGACGGACGCCTCTATCTGTCGTGGTCGCTGGGCGTCCACCGCGAGGAGGAGCCGTCACAGATCGTCGTGTTTTCAGCCTCGGACGACCGCGGCGACACGTGGTCTGAGCCGGCGCCGATCGTCGGCGTCCAACCCGGCGCCTACGCTGACCGGGTGGCCTGCTCGTCGGGCATCAGGGTCCACGGCGGCCGGCTCACAGCGTACGTCGCCGAGTGGGAGTACGACGCGCCGGCGCTCGACGCCGGCGGACGCCTTCAGGTCGGCAACCACGAGCACCACCTTGGCACACGTACGAGCACCGTGGTCTCGGCGGACGGCGGAAGGTCATGGGCGCAGCCGGTCGACGTCATGCCCCGGATCGCGAGCTACCATCCCCCGTCGTCCACGACGTCGGGCAGGCTCATCCTGCCGGGCCACGTCACGTTCCCCTACACCGACGACCCGTCCGGCCTGAGCGGGTGGACCTACGCCGGCTTGGCAGGGCTTCCCTCGGACTTTGTCGACGACACGATGGGCTGGGACTACGGGCGCGAGGCGAGGGACGACCCGCGTGTCTTCAACGAGGGGTCGTTCTTCCAGACCGACGACGGCGTCATCCACATGATGCTGCGGAGCGAGTCGGACCGGCTGTGGGTCACAGAGAGCCGCGACGACGGCGAGACGTGGTCGGAGCCGGTGATGACAGGCTATACCGACGGCATCTGCCGGCCCCACTTCGGCCGGCTGGACGACGGCCGGTTCTTCGGGCTCGGCACGCCCGACCCCTCGAATCCGTGGGCGCGCACACCGGCCGTCCTGGCACTGAGCGAGGACGGCGTCGTATTCGACAGGCACTTCACAGTGGGCGACGAGCCTGAGCGTCCGCCGAGGACGCCGGGGCGTGGCAAGAGAGGCCGATACGGCTATCCGTACCTACACGTCATGGACGGCACCGCGTTCGTGGCCTACTCCGTAGCCAAGGAGGACATCGCCGTCGCGCGATTCCCACTGGCCGACCTCGGCTGACCGCCCCGGCCGCGCTCGACCTGGTTTCCGCCATCGTCTCGGGCCGGCCATCCTCGAAGAGCGACGCGAGGTGGCTGGCCCGCGTACGTCTTAGCGCCGCGAGGCTCTCTCCACCCCCAGGTGACCGTTACGTCTCGCCGAGGGCTTTCATCAGCGTCCGCAACGCCCGGTTGAATTGACGTTTGAGGTCTTCCAAGTCTCGTCCGTGATGCTGCCATTGAACATCCAGTGCGCCAATAGAAAAAGTCCATAGGCTGCGGTCGACGTTCGTCTCGTTTTGGACGGAAATGACGAATTGTCGTGGCGTGCCCTGGAAAGATGTCAAATAGGTGTGCTGGTTGAAGGATACGGAACGGGACTGATCCGGCGGGACTGAGACGCGGTCGCGAGGGCTGTTCGAGTCACGATCAAAACGGACTACTCGCCCCGCTTCTGTGTCCACTAACACGGTCAGCGATGTCCGCACTTCTCCGAATGTGTCCGACAACAAATGAGCCTTGTCGGCGCAGTATTCGTGGAAGGGAAGCAAGACAGAATCAATCAGCTCGCTGGCAGAGAATGCTTGTTCCGGTGCGTTCGCCAGAGATCGCTTGAAGAGCGCTATCTCCTTGTCGATGTCTTCGATATCGTCTACCGGTTCGCCACGGGCGGCCTTGAGGTGAAGGTTGAGAGAGTACTCACAGCATCTCGCGACATAGTTGATGAACTCAGTCAGGTCCTCCGTCTGGTCAACCTGCTCGAGAGTATCGAGGTACTCGTCACGGCCGTCCTGTGGAATGATGGCTACGGTGTAACCGTGCTTGATCAGTATCATGTTCATCAGGAGGCGGGCCATGCGCCCGTTGCCGTCATCGAACGGATGGATGCGTACGAAGCGGTAGTGGAGGGTGGCGGCGATGATTATGGGATGTTCGCCTTCACACTCTTTCGTTCTGTACCAGTCGATGAGGTCGCTCATGGCTGGCGCCACCTGCTCCGGTGGCGTGAAGTAGTATGTTTCGCCGGTCGACGTCCTGACGTTGTTGGGCGTCGTCTTGTAGTCACCAACTGAGATCGTCCGCTGTACCAGCGTCCCGTCTGGCGTCTCTGCTGTTGTCGGGTAGGGTTCCTTCAGCAAGACTCGGTGGAGATTGCGGATGAAGACTTGGGTCAATTGTTCTGCATCGTGTACCGCAGCCTCAACTGCCTGCACAGCACTGTCGTGTCCTTCGATGTCGAGGTGGTCACGGAAAGGCTTGCCGTGGGCAGTGAGTCCGTGGAGGATGAGACTGCGAGTCTCCCGAAGGGTAAGTGTGTTGCCTTCGATGGCGTTGGAGTTGTAGTTCCACTCGAGCCTGAGCTTCTGCTCAACTTGAGCAAGGACTGAGGGTGACAGCGGTCGCAGAGCGTCGAGCTCTTCTTTGAGTCGGTCGATGACCTCAAGGGCGTTGACCATTTGATGCACTCGATCCCTTTCGCAAGAGGCGTACACGGCAGCTTGTCCACAAAGGGCAAGGCGCCAGCGGCCATTGGAGGAGCCCGATCTCCATTATTACCGCCGCGCTTTCGTGAAGACAAGGCCGGTCCTGGCGTCTGGCCGGGGGAGGTCTCCCACAGAGAGGCCCGCATAGGCGCCAGAAGCAGCGAGCAAGCCCGATCCGGTTGGTCGCCCTGGAAAGAACTGAGCGCGTCGGCCGCGTTCAGGCGGCCGAATAGCCCGCCGCGTGGGTCTTGCAGGCGGAGGCGTGCTCGCTGACGTAGGCGTAGGCCGAGGTCGCCGCTATCGCACCCTGCGCGGCTGCCGTGATCGTCTGCTTCAGGTCGCCCGACGCATCGGTCAGGTCTCCGGCGGCCAAGACGCCGTCGACGTTCGTACGCATCGTCTTGTCGACGATCACCTCGTTGACCTCGTTCAGCTCCAGGCCTAGCTGGTTCGGCACCTCCACTCGAGGGTCGGCGCCGATCTCGATGAACAGGCCGTCCAGCGCCAGCTCCGTCGCGCCGTCGACGGGACGGTCCAGCACGACGCCGTCCAGCCCGTCCGTGCCCTTGAGCTCTATGACGCTCGTGTTGAACAGAGGGCGAACGTTGTCCGCTTCGGCCAGCAGGCGCAGCGTGACCGGCTCGGGCCGCGCAAAGCTGTCGCGGCGATAGATGATGTAGACCTGCCGCGCGTACTTGCCGAGCAGGATCGCGCCCTCGACCGCGGCGTTGCCGCCGCCCACCGCGGCGACGACGTTGCCGCGGTGAAGGGGTGCGTCGCACGTAGAGCAGAAGGAGACGCCGCGGCCGGTCCACTCCTCCTCGTGCTCCAGCCCGAGCTTTCGACGCTCCCTGCCCACCGCCAGGACCACGGCGGTGGACGTGAAGACGTTGCCCTCGGACGTCGTGGAGCGGAACAGGTGGCCGTCGTACTCGACGCTCACCACGTTCTCGGCGACGACCGGGACATCGTACCCCTCCACCTGCTCCCGGAACTTCATCATCAGCTCGAAGCCGTCGATCTCCGGGAAGCCGGGGTAGTTCTCGATGTTGCCGCCCGTGGCGGTCTCGCCGCCGAAGGTCTCGCCGAGGACGATCGTCCTCATCTGGTATCGGGCGGAGTATAGAGCCGCGGCGAATCCGGCGGCCCCTTGCCCGGCGATCAGCACGTCGTAGTAGCTGGTCAGGTCTGTGGTCACGGCGCATGTCTCCCTTGCGTAGAGTCGATGTTGGGGCCCCGTTCGTGACGCTGTCTCAGAATCTCTACACGATTTCCTCCTCTCCCTTGACGGGAGAGGATTGAGGTGAGGGTGATGCACTCGTCATCAGGAATCGCTGCTCGTGGCCGAGTTCCCTCCGATGCGCGCGGTCCCCCTCACCCTGGCCCTCTCCGGCGAAGGGGAGAGGGGACCCGCGAGACAGCCACACTCGGGTTCCGCTTTAGTGGATAAGATGCGACTTCGGTACCGGTCGGTGCAGCCTGCCTACGCCGAATCGGAGTCCGGGGCGCTAGTTGAAGTGGCGTCCGGCGTCGATGACCAGCGTCTGGCCCGTGACGCTGTCCGTCCTGCAGAAGGCGACCACCTGGTCGGCCACGTCGTCCTTGTCGGCTGCGCGCTGCAGCAGTGCCGACCGCTTCCCCTCTTCGCGGAACTCCGGGGACAGGTTGTCGGACATCAGCGTGCCCTCGAGGTAACCGGGGGCGATGCAGTTCACCTGTATCTCCGGCGCCAGCGCCACGGCCATGCAGCGCGTCAGGTGATTGAGTCCGGCCTTCGAGACGGCGTAGCCTATCGACGACCCCCTGGGGTACATCCCGGCCACGGAGGAGATGTTCACTATTCGGCCCGCGCCCTGGGCCTTCATCGTGCCGGCGACGGCCTTGATGAACATCATCGGCCCGGTGAGGTTGATCGCTATCATCTTGTCCCACTCATCGAGCGTCATCTTGTCCAGCTCTGCGAACGGGATCCACTTGTTGTACGCCGCGTCGTTGATGAGCGAGTCGACCCTGCCGAAGCGCTCCAGCACGTCCGACACGACCCCCTCCACCTGCTCGGGGGACGCTACGTCGCAGCGGTACGCCTCCGCCTCGACGCCCTTTGCCCGCAGCTCGGACGCCACGGCGGAGGCCTTCTCGGGCCTGCTGTTGTAGGTGACGGCGACATGCGAGCCCTCGTCGGCCAGCGCGTGGCATATCCTCCCGCCGAGCCCGCCGCTGCCGCCGGTCACGATCGATACGGTGTTCTTCAGATCCATGCCTGGCCTCCGAGGATTGGGTCGACGCCGGGGCGCCTCACGGCGGAGGCGGGCGGTCCGCCGTCGACGACGGGCTAGCCGCCGGCTACCGCCGGAACGACGCTGACCTCGTCGCCCGCGTTGGTCGCGGTGTCGAAGCCGTCCAGGAATCTCACGTCCTCGCCGTTGACGTAGACGTTGACGAAATTCCTGAGATTACCTTCCTCGTCGCAGAGGCGCGCCTTGATCCCCGGGAACTGCTCCTCGAGGGAAGTCACCACCGCGTTCAACGTCTCGCCCTCGACGGACACCTTGTCCTCGCCGCCGGTCAGCCGCCGCAGGGGTGTGGGTATTCTCACCAGTACGCTCATCTAGCTCCGTCCTCCGTAGCAGTGTCGAGCACGAACATGGTAACAGCGGCCCGCCCGCATTTCACCTGTGGATGGGGCCGGCGGCCCGTTTGACGGGCAGGTCAGAAGCCGCGGTCCGCGAACGCGGCCTGGAAGGACTCGTAGTCCGGGCCTGAGCGCACCGGGTCGACGGCGTCCGCCATCAGCTCCTGCGTCTTGAGCCCGTTTCCGGTGATGAACGCCACGGTGACGTCGTGCGGGCCGATGGCGCCCCTCTCGGCCAACCGCTTCAGGCTCGAGATCACGACGCCGCCCGCCGGTTCCGTGAAGATGCCCTCGGTCTCGGCGAGCAGCTTGACGCCCTCGGCGATCGACTCCTCGGGTACGGCGTCGGCGATGCCGCCGGTCTGTGCCAGCACCTGCAGTGTGTAGTGACCAGCCGCGGGGTTGCCTATCGCAAGGGACTTGGCGATGGTGTTCGGCCTGACGGGGCCCACCCGGTCCAGACCCTGCTCGAAGGCCTGCACTATGGGGGAGCATCCCTTCGCCTGGGCGAGGTGCATCCGCGTTGTCGGCGGGTCGATCAGGCCGACCTGCCCCATCTCCTCGAGCCCCTTCCATATCTTCGTATGCAGCTCGCCGGACGCGCCCGGCACTATGCAGTGGTCGGGGGCCTTCCAGCCCAGCTGCTCGGCGACCTCGTGGCCCAGCGTCTTGCTGCCCTCCGCGTAGAAGGGCCGCATGTTTATGTTGACGAATGCCCAGCGGTTGTTGTCCGCGAGCTCGCTGCAGAGGCGGTTCACCTGGTCGTAGTTGCCGTCGACCGCCACCAGGGTCGGGCCGTAGGCGGCGGCCTGGATGATCTTGCCGCGCTCCAGGTCGGCCGGGAAGAACACCATCGTCTTCATGCCGGCCCTCGCGCCGTGCGCGGCCACCGAGCCCATCAGGTTGCCGGTGGACGGACACGCCAGTACGTCGAACTCGAACTCCAGCGCCTTCGACGTCGTCACGGTGACCGGGCGGTCCTTGAACGAGTTTGTCGGATTGACCGCGTCGTTCTTGACGTACAGCTCGTTCAGGCCGAGACGTCGGCCCAGGTTCTCGGCCTTGAGCAACGGCGTGAAGCCGGTGCCTATGTCGACCGCGGCATCGGGGCTCACCGGAAGGAAGTCGTGGTACCGCCACATCGTCGCCGGGCCGCGCTGGATCGTCTCTCGCGATATACTCTTGGCAATCGAGTCGTAGTCGTAGCTGACCTCGAGCGGCCCGAAGCAGAGTTCGCACGCGTTGGTCGGCTCGATGGCGTACTCACTTCCACACTCTCGACAGCGCAGGGCGGTTACGTGGGACAAGTAAGACGGACCTCCGGAGTTGGGGACGGGGTGTGAGACCGGCTCGGACTGGCCTGGAAGGGTGGCCTGTGGTCGTTCGATGGTAGCAATAGGCAATCTGAGTGTCAACGAATCCAGACCTCCCGGATTCACCACTTGATTGGGAGGACGGCGTGACGGGCTGCTTCCTGGATCGTGATGGTGCACCATGTCGAGGACGGATTCCCGCGTTCGGAGACCTATGAATGAACAACCGTCATTCCCGCGAAGGCGGGAATCCAGGGTTGGGGGTTCCCTGCTACGGATGGCAGGCGTCTCCTACACGCTGTCTCCCGCAACGGGAATGACGGAGGTGGGGGACTTGGGACCGCTTCTAACGCTGTGCCGACCTGCCCGCCGGCAAGGGGAGTGACGTCGATTGAAGCTCAGACTGGCTGCGGTCCTGGCGCTCGTGTTGACGCTGCTGACCGGCTGCGTCCGATCGGACGGCGACGAGCTGCTCGTCTTCGCCGCGGCCAGCCTGGCGGACGCGATGGAGGAGATCGGAGAGCGGTTCGGAGAGGAGACAGACACAAAGGTGGTCTTCAGCTTCGGCGGGTCGCAGGCGTTGGCCCAGCAGATCGCCAGCGGTGCCCCGGCGGATGTCTTCGTCGCGGCCGGCCGCCAGCCCGTGGACTTCCTGGTCTCGCGGAACGCGGTCGACGTGGTCGAGGACGCGGTGGTGTACAACGAGCTGGTCGTCGCCGTCAGGGAGGGCTTCCCGGCTCCCGGGTCGATGTCGGACCTCGCCGGGCCGGCGGTGGGGAAGGTCGCAATCGCCGATCCCGACCTCGCGCCGGCCGGCATCTACGGGCGCGAGGCCCTGCGGCGCCTGGGACTCTGGGAGTCGCTGCTGCCCGCTCTCGTGTTCGGGGCCGACGTCCGAGCCGCGCTGGCGTACCTCGAATCGGGCAACGTGGACGCCGCTCTCGTCTACGCCACGGACGCCAGGGAAGCGCCCGGAGTGAGGGCGCTCGACATCGTGCCGCCGGACAGCTACACGCCCATCGAATACCCCGCGGCGGTACTCGAGGACTCGGAGAACCGGGGCGCCGCTCTGGAGTTCGTGCGATTCCTGAAGTCGGACGCGGCGCGCAGCATATTCGAGCGGCATGGCTTCCGGACGACCGGCGGGCCGCGCTGATGCTGATGTCGAGTCCGACGTCGTTTCCGGCAGGCGAATACCGTCGGCGATTGCCTGCCGGGCCGTGGAGCGGCGGCCCCGGCTCGGAGTAGACTGAAGTCGTGGACCTGCATCCGATCCTGCTGACGCTGCAAGTGGCGGTGGCCGCCACGCTGATCAACGTGCCGCTCGCGCTGGCCGTGAGCTGGCTGGTGGTCAAGCGGCGCGTCCCTGGGCGAATTCTGATCGAGGCCGTCGTATCGCTGCCGCTGGCGCTGCCCCCGGTGGCCGTCGGGCTCTTTCTGCTGCTGCTGCTGGGGCGCGACGGGCCGATAGGGGGCCTGCTGGACGACTTGCTGGGCGTGGACGTCGTGTTCACCTGGGTCGCGGCCGCCATAGCGTCCGCGGTCGTCTCGTTCCCGCTCATGGCGCGGGCGATCATGGTTGCGATGGGCGACGTCGACGCGCGCCTGGAGATGTCCGCCAGAAGTCTCGGGGCGGGCCCGCTGCGGGTCGCCGCCACCATAACCGTTCCTCTGGCCTACCGGGGGATTCTCGCTGGTCTGCTGCTCGGCTTCGTGCGCGCCCTCGGCGAGTTCGGCGCGACGATCACCGTCGCGGGAAACATCCCGGGCAGGACTCAGACGCTGCCCCTGGCCATCTATCAGAAGGTTCAGACGAGAGACGACGACGCGGCGCTCGCCCTGGCCGGCGTCTCCATCGTGCTCGCGGCGGCGACGCTGCTGGTGCACAACTGGCTGCTCGAACGCGGCCGCCAGACACGGCAGCCGTAGAAGATGACCACTCCCACGCTGTCGTTCAGGCTGACCAAGCGCTATCCGGGCTTCGCGCTCGAGTGCGAAGCGGACTTTGCCTCCGGGCGGGTGGCCATCTTCGGCCCCTCCGGCAGCGGCAAGACGACAATCCTCGACGCCGTGGCGGGCCTGACGCAACCCGACGCCGGCGAGGTCCGGATCGCCGGCGAGACGGTGTTCTCCTCGGAGCTCCGCCGCAACCTGCCGCCAGAGAAACGCCGCATAGGGTACGTATTCCAGGACTCGGCCCTCTTCCCGCACATGAGCGTCCGGGACAATATCCTGTACGGGCACAGACTCACCGCGGCAGAACGTAGGAAGCTTCGGCCGGGACAGCTCGTCGAGCTGCTGGGACTCGTCGAGCTGCTGGACCGGTCTGTTACCGGCCTGTCGGGAGGGGAGCGCCAGCGCGTGGCCCTTGCGCGGGCGCTCGCCACGTCCCCCGACCTGCTCCTGCTGGACGAGCCGCTGGCGGCGCTGGACGTCGGCTTTCGCGGGACGATCATCCGCTATCTGAAGCGCATCGCCCGGGAGCTGGGAACGCCGATCGTCTACGTGTCGCATTCGATGTCCGAGGTGATGGCGCTCGCCGAGGACGTGCTCGTGATCGACGGCGGGCGCAAGGTGGTGCAGGCCGCCCCGTCGATCGCGCTGGCCCACCCGGGCGTTCGCGCGCTGGCCGACTACGCCACGTTCGAGAACCTGCTCGACGCGGTCGTCGAGGAGGAGGCCGCCGGCGACGGCATGGCGACGCTGCGGGTCGGAGATGTGCTGCTCTCCGCGCCCGACGTCCGCGCCGGCCGAGGCGATGAGACGACGGTGTCGATCAGGGCCGGCGACATAATACTGGCGCTGGAGGTGCCGTCGCGGATCAGCGCGCAGAACATCGTCCGCGGCAGGGTCGAGCAGCTTCACGTCCGCGGCTCCCGCGTTCTCGTGTACGTCGACGTGGGCGCCAGGATCGTCGTCGAGATCACGCCCGGCGCGCTGGCGTCTCTCGACGTTCGCGAGGGCCAGGATGTCTACATGATCGTCAAGAGCACCAGCATCCTGGCGCTGGACGGCCCCGAGCGCTCCTCCGGATAGGTCCGGCGGCTACCGCACCAGTATGAACCCGGCCATCTCCTCGTGGCCGTCGATGGTGCAGACGTAGAGGTAAGTCCCCGTGTCCATGGCCGGCAGCTCGACGATCTTCTCGGTCCCCGGAATGAATGCCAGGTCGATGCCGAGCGGCTCGACCGAGAACCTGTGCGCGACGAAGTCCCTGTTCCTGATCGCCAGCCTGACGGGCTCTCCCGCCGCGGCGCGGAGGTCCACCGGCTCGAAGCGCGCGCCCTTCATCTCCAGGCGGACCGCCCCGGCGCGCTCCGCGGCGCTGGCCGTCTCGATACTGGCGAGATGGGCGGCGCCCGACGCCGCCATCAGCGCGACGGCCAGCCCCACGGCAACGCCCCACGCCCATCGCTCGCGGCCGTTGGACTCCGTTCTGGCCGTGCAGTTTCGCTGCTGGATGAACGAGACCGTCCCGGCGACCAACGCGGCCGCCAGTCCGGCGAAGACGGGCACGACGACGCCGAAGTCGAAGAAGCTGTCGAGCCATCCCAGCGCGTGTACCAGTATCGGAAAGTGGAACGCCAGATTGCCTGCCGCCCAGACCGCCAGCAGCAGCGCCGCCCACCTGCCGCGCTTCCACGCCAGTGCGGCGAGAGCGACCGAGACGACGGCGAACGGCGCCGTGAAGGCGAGTGGCGCGGCGTTTCCCTGGACGGCCGGCAGCGATCCAACGACCAGCAGGGACGCGGCGAAGATGACCGCCGACACCGAGGCGATCTTCGTGTGGAACGGCGCGCTCACGCGGCGGCCTCGCGTCCGGCGGCCGATTCGGACGCCCGCCCGGTCGCGCATATCTCCAGCAGACAGCAGCCGCGGCACGCGGGACGCTTCCTGCAGACCGACTTGCCGTGGGTCACGATCAGCGCGTGGTACTCGTCGAAGATCCGTGGGTCGCGTTCGAGGCTGTCCTCGAACAGCCGCTGATAGGCCCCGTAGGTGTCGCGCTCGGGCACGATCCCGATCCGGGAGAACAGGCGCCGGGTGTAGGCGTCGATCACGAACGATGGCATGTCCAGGGCGTACAGGAGAATGCTGTCCGCGGTCTCGTCTCCGATGCCGTAGACGCCCAGCAGCTCGGCCCGCAGCTCGGCGGGGTCGACTCGCTTCATGGCGCCGATGTCGTCGTCGAACCGGTCGCCGAGGTACCCGGCCATCGCCTTGAGCTTGCGCGCCTTCGTGTTGTGGAAGCCGGCGGAGTAGATGATGGTCGCCAGCTCCTCGTGGGACAGCCGTCGGATCGCCTGGGGCGACAGCGAGTCGGCTGCCTTAAGGCTGTCGACGGCCTTCTCGACGTTGGTCCAGGACGTTGACTGCGTGAGCACCGCGCCGACCATGACCTCGAACGGCGAGTCGGCGGGCCACCAGTGCTGCGGCCCGTAGTGCCCGAGCAGCCGCCGGTACACGTCGCGGACTATTTCTCGCGTCTCTGCCAAGCTCAAGCCTTCTTGGACGGGGTGCCGTTCCAGATCAGGTGCCTGTCGGGTCGGCCTGCGCAAGTTTGCCCAATGGAAGATTCGCCGTCAAGGAGACCGACCGGCCCAGATTCCCCACCTGATTCGGACGAGCGGTGTGGCGAGCCGTTTCTCGGTCCATGACTGCGCGCCTCGTCGGTGACTCCTCGCAGCGGGGCCACGCCTTGTCGTCCCGATCGCAGAGAGGGACCTGGGGAGGGCCCTTGCCCTGGCTCACGAGACGGCCTCACCTCCACCCCCGGGTCCTGCACCTCGTTCAGGATGACACTGGCCCCGGCGTGGTGCGTCATGACCAACTCGGAGACGGTTCATCGCGCCCGCCTTCCCGATCAGGTGGTGGATGTGACTCATGAACCCGAATTTACAAAGGCGAGCGCCGTGTGAGACAGTCGACATGCTGTGAGCGGCGAGTGAATTGGTCTGCGCACCCTCCAGGCGCCAGTGGGATGCGGATGGGTGCGAGAGGCCGGGGACTGGACCAGGCAACGGCTGCTGGCGGTAGAAGACGGCATCAGCTCGCCGTAGGTCGTAGATCCGCCGATGTCTTATGAGGTTGGAGGCACACGGTGATGCAGTCCTTTGGCGGCAGGCTGTTCGTCGGATGCGTCATCGTGCTGATCGTGGCGGTCGCGGCCATCGGCTACTCGCCCGAGGCTGGATCGAGGCCGGTTGCCCTCAGCTGTGATGACTTCATCAGCCAGGAACAAGCCCAGGAGTTCTTCCATAGCGCCGGCGGGCCGTGGCACGACCGGCACGGGCTGGACCAGGATCGTAACGGCATAGCCTGCGAGCACCTCGTATAGAAGGAGACGAACAGTGGCAGATTTCTTTCATCGTTATGGACCTGCTGTAGCTGCGCTCGTTGTGTTGGTGGTTTTCTCGGCTGTCGGCGTCACGCTCGTCGTCGCGCAGGGTAAGCACCACGGCGATAACTGCGAGTGGGACATGGAGACCTTCGAGGTTGTTTGTGAGGATACTCCCACGCCCACGCCCACGCCCACGCCAGAGACGCCCACGCCACCCCACATTCTCAGGCCCACTGTCACGATCATCATCACTCCGACGCCGGTCACCCCGACGGCCACGCCGGTCACCCCGACGGCCACGCCGGTCACCCCGACGGCCACGCCGGTCACCCCGACGGCCACGCCGGTCACTCCGACGGCCACGCCGGTCACCCCGACGGCCACGCCGGTCACCCCGACGGCCACACCCGTCACCCCGACGGCCACACCCGTCACCCCGACGGCCACGCCGGTCACCCCGACGGCCACACCCGTCACCCCGACGGCCACACCCGTCACTCCTACCAAGACGCCGGTTACACCTACCAAGACACCTACGCCGGTGACGGTTACCCCAACGCCCATCACCCCGACTCCTACGCCCGTCACGCCGACGCCAGTGCCCCCGCGACCGGGCAAGCCGAGCACCCAGACCGGAGACGCGCTATCGGGTACGGACTGGACCCGCAAGGACTACCGTTGGGTCGAGTTGACATGGGAATATCCGGCAGGCTCTTCCCACGCCTACGTGATGGCCCATATTCAATGGTCCGACAATCCGGCTGATGGGTGGAAAACGGTCGAAACGCAGCGCCCCCGACTGGATTGGGGGCCGAGAGCCGACGTGAACGCCGACGCGACCAAGGCGGATATACGGGGCATCCCGGTGCACCCAACCGTCCACCACGTCGACATGCCATATTACGTACGGGTGCGCGGAGTGACCGCGACAAACAGGAAGTCCAAGTGGTCTAACGCCATTCCGATAATGAGGTCGAGGCACTACTACCATGCCTATGGACATCAGCACGATCACAAGGCGACCTATACGCTGGACGGCCTGTCGAGCGCCGATCGCCAGCTGCTGGCTACCGTATCCGCACAGGCAGCGCGCCGATGGGACAGCGGCATCGTGCAGGTCTGTGAAGACCCCTGCGGCGGCGGCAACGACGACCTGATAACATCGGTCTTTGACAATAAACTAGGCAAGCCTATTCGTGCCCTGCCGGGGGTCCGCGACAATGATCTATGTGGCGAAAGCGTCGCCTGTGTCGCCAACGCGCAGAAGCATCTCGGCCTGCACCTCCGAGGACTGGTGATCCAGTACGAGAGGCCGGCGATCTGGCACGGCGGCCAAAACCCTGCCCACCACCACATATGGACAGACGACATAAACCGGGACGGCCTCTGGACCCAGAGCGCGGCAAACCTGGATGAGACCTACATATACTTGCTGCCCATCGTGCTCCACGAGTTCGGACACACGCTGGGACTGTGGGACTACAGCCCGGCCCATGACGGAGTCATGTCCAACAAGGGGTACGTGCTGCCCACGGCCGCCGACTGGAATCGGCTGAAAGAGCTGTACAAGGACCACACGGCAAATCAGGGCTGGTAGCCCTGGGGAGATCGCGAATGAACACCCGAACCTGGACGGCAATCCTGCTGGTCATGGTCTGCACGGCCCTCTACGGCTGCGCTCAGGAGACTTCTGCTGCGGGAACCGCAACGCCCACCGCCGAGATCAGCACTCCTATACCGGCGCCCACCGCCACGACGGAGCCCTATGCGCCCATTTCGACGGCGGACGCTCATTCATCGTTCGTCGCCGCTGCGCCGCCGCCATACTATGGGCTCAGGACGCTGGCCGAGGCGGTGCTCGATTCAGACATCATCGCGCGTGTCGAGTTATTGAGCCTGGCCACCTCGACGGTCTCGGTACTACACGGAGATCAAACGACGCACTGGCTGCCGCTCGTCGACTTCACCTTCACGGTGCACGAGTATCTCAAAGGGACGGGCGGACCCACGATCATCGGCTCGATCACGGGCAAATCTCAAGACACGCAGGAACTGGCGGTAGCCGAGACGGCACACCTGATATCCCATCACGACTCCCAGTGGAACGACCGGCAGGCAATCGTGTTCCTGAGGACCTACCCGCTACTGGGCGCCAGATACTGGCTTGGGTACGGTGACGAATACTGGCCCGGAGATACACCGGGCTACCAGGTGACGAGCCGCCACGAGAGAAGCTGGCTGCCACAGGCAAACACCGGCGGGGCCAGCGGGGGCAGAGACAAGAGTGTGACAACCCCCGCCCCGTCATTCATGTTGGAAGCACCCAGCGCGACTTCGGGTAGCCGACGCGCGTCAGCTCGCGGCGGAGGGTCATCTAGCGCCGCCGGCGCCACGATCAGCCTCAGTGCCCTGAAGACTCGAATCGCTGAGCTCGAAACGGAGGCCAACGCAGGTGGTACGGACGAATACCGGGAATGTATCGAGGCTTACTACCACCGTGGCACCTTCCTCGCTGCCTGGATAGAACAGGGCATGTTCGGTGGTGTCTTCACTGTGGGCCCCGTCATGTCGGGGCAGCCAGAGGGAATTGTGCTGTCGGAACACTGGAGCTACGCAGGCGCGCTCAACGACGACTCCGAGTCCAGTGTGGGGCGCCACTGGTTTGAAGGAGATGACCCGGGCGTCGTGAAGTACAGGGCTGAGAGATTCTGGCTCGATGAAGACGACAAGGTCAGAGTCATGAACCAGATGGTGACGTCCAGGCCACTGCCCGCTGGCGACTACCAGTTCTTCCGCAACGGGCTTCCACCGTGGGCGCTGGTCTGCGGCAAGCACTCCCCGCTCGAGATAAACAAACACTCCTTTTTGCTCAGCGTGACAACGTCGTCCGTGCACACCGTCCACGAGGCGTTCTTCGACCCCGTCGACATAGGCAGCGCCGTGGGGGCCGACGGCTCCAACGGCGTCCTCGAACCCAACGCCTTCTCGCTCGACGGCGCCACCACCATCATCTCCAGCCTGAAGTGGGAAGACAGCGCAGTCTCCATGACCCTCAACCCCACCGCCTCGCTCGCCGACTACGCCGTCGACTTCATCGACGTCACAGGCACCACCACCCTCAGCCTCACCTCCGACAACGCCAGCACAACCGCCCTGGCGTGGACCGTCCCGGACAAGCCCTGGAGCGACGGCGACCTGCTCATGCTCAGAATCCACAAGCCCATCTCCAACGACGCCACCCTCAGCGCCCTCGCCCTCAGCGGCGTCGACCTCGCCTTCGACCCCGCCACGACAACCTACACCGCAAGCGTCCCCGCCACCACCACGCAGACCACCGTCACGCCCACGACCAATCACGCCAGCGCCACATACGTCGTCAAGCTCGCCGATGTCGTCGACGCTGACGGCACCATCACCCTCGCCGCCGGCGATAACCTCATCACCATAGACGTCACCGCCGAGGACGCCGTCACCACAAAGACCTACTCCGTCACCGTAACCCGCGCCACCCCATCGTCGCCGATCACCGTGACCCTCATACCCCGCGTCGACGGTCTCACCTTCTTCGACATAGACATCCAATGGAGCCACTCAGGTACGTGCGATAACTACTACGTCGCCATCATCACCGACGCCGACTATCAGATATCGTTCCTGGGCTTCCACCCACCGGAAACGTCCTCACACTATGTGGAGGGAAGCTGGCTCTACAACAACGTCCCCGATTTCTGGGTAGTCGTGGAATGCCGGACCTCCGGTCAGACCCAGGAGGTCGGCAGGGCCTCTCTGCGAGCTGCCCACCCCGACAACAACTAGGCGCGGGACCATTCTCTGGCGGCCGCCTCGGTGAATCGGGCGACGGGGGCGCCTGCTCACGGGCGCGTCAGGCAGACACGCCGTCGCCGGCCGACCGTCAGCCGGCGATGACGGCGCGGAGGCGCTCTCCGACGACGGCCTCCTCGCCCGAGTTGAGGGTGTGCGGCACGATTGTCAGGTCGTCGCCCTCGACGCCGACCCTGATGCGCGGGTTGCCGGCGTCGAGCTCGTCTGCCACGTCCTGCGCGGTCGTGCCGGATACGGGATCGACGGTGACGTGCAGCCGGACGGAGAAGTAGGCGTCGTACGGCTCCGGATGGGCACGCACGCCGGCGACTCCGTCCAGGTGTTTCTGGACCACCGCCATCTTGCGGTCGTACTCCTGGAGGCGGTCCTCATGGTTCATCGTGAACCAGTGATCGATGGCGACAACGACGGCGGCTATCTCCTGGCGGTCGAGCTTCATGCCGCGGCCGATGGCGTAGCCGCTCTCGTACAGGCCGTGGCTGTAGGGCAGGGTCGTCTGGAAGCCGAGGGCCGCGATGGCGTCGATCAGCTCCCTCTTGCCGGTCACGAAGCCGGCCGAGTTGGGCCCGCCGTAGTACTTGCTGCTGAAGCAGACCAGCTCCGCCGCCTGCGCGGTTCGCCTGAAGTAGTCTACGGGGTATATCTGCGCCGCGGCGTCGACTATGACCGGGACGCCCGCCTTGCGCGCGACGGCGGTCGTCTCCTCCAGCGAAAGCGCGCCCTGCGTGTACTGCGGGTGCTCCACGTAGGCGATGGCGGCGGTGTTCTCTCCGACGCCGGCTTCTATCTCGGCGGCGGTGTTCCCCACCTCGACCAGCTTCGCGCCGGCGAACCGGAAGCACGGGTCGGCGGCGTACCGCTGCGCACTCTGGATGAGTATCTCGTTCTTCATCCCGGTGGTGTCCGGCAGACGCCCCATCTTCTCGACGTCGTTGCCGGTCATGACGACGGCTGAGCTGAGCGTCATCGCGGCCGCGCAGCCGGACGTGGGATAGGCGGCCTCGGTGCCGAGCAGCCCCGCGATGTAGTCGCCCGCCTTGGCCGTCAGGTCGCCCATGTCGACGAAGCCGTGGCTCGCCTCCTCCATCGCCTGCTTGATCATGTCCGAGGGCGTGGAGCCGCCCAGCATGGTGGAGTTGCCCACCGCGTTGATCATGGGGCGGACCCCGAGTTTCTCGTAGACCTTCCCGTCGGCGAAGTTGCCCAATTCAGAGACTCCTGGATGCGTAGGATGACGCCGTCCTCGGCGAACGAGGACCGGCGAGTCTGAGCCTACGCCCGTCAATCTAGAGGTGTCAAGCCTGCGCGAGACCCCCGGAACGCCGCCCGGCGATGTCTATTGCGCCCGACGCTCGAGCCGCCCCACCCAATCGGAGAAATGCGGGCATTCCCTGCGCATGGTGTCGAGACCGAGCTCCTGAGCTGCGAGTGTTCCCAGTAGAGGCTTCTGGTAGCCGGGGAACAGACCAAGGACTCTTTTGGAGGGGGCGGTGTCGGGGGAATCGTTGATCTGTTCGGGCGTATCGAACTCGTTGCGGATCGCCTGGAAACTCGGAGTTAGATCGCCTTTTCCTATGCTCCTACCGAATCCCTCGGGGTCGCTGAACAGCAGTCCCTCGAACTCGTGCATCACCACGTATGGGGTGAAACGCCGCCGATCGAAGCTGTCGCCCAATTCGCCGCTCACGTCATCGAGAATCTCGCGCTCGACAGAGCCGGCCCTGTCAGGGAAGGGTAGTGCGGGTGCTTTGGCCCGTCCCGGCCAGGTGGTCGGCAGCCCGTAGTAGTCGACCATCGTTGTGACCGTGAGTTCTTTATCTGCCTTCAAGTGACTGAGTATCCCGTCACGCACCAGAGCCCATCTTCTGATGCCACCCCGCCGGCTGCGCTGACGAGCGTTGCCAAGCAGACGAGCACTTACGCTGGTGTACCCGCGGTCACATAGATGGGGCGCGAGGACCTGGTTAACGAAGCTCTCCTCCGTCTGGCCTTCCACGTGTACGATCAAGCGTGACAACCCGAGTCACTCCATCTTCGGGCGTCCGCCCAATTCGTTCTTTTCCCATAACTGGCCCAGGCTGTACTCCTCCAGCCACGGCTCCAGATCGGCGGGATTCAGCCGGGTAAGCTGGGTACCTCGGTCGACACGGTCGGCGACCAGCACGTCCTCCGGCTCGAAGTGGTCCAAAAACAGCGACGATTGCGTGGACACGATCACCTGTGTCTCGACCGACGCCTGCTTCATCAGCGACGCCAGCAGGGTGATCGCGAACGGGTGCATGCCCAGCTCGGGTTCGTCCACCAGCATCACCGACGGGCGCAGGTTCGCCGGTTGGAGGAACAGGGTGGCCAGGGCCATGAACCGGAGCGTCCCGTCCGACAGCGACGATGCGTCGAAGTAGGCGTCAGTGCCCGTATGCCGCCACGCCAGCAGTATCTTGTTGGGATTGAGCAGCTGTGGCTCCAACTGAAAGCCTTCGAAGAACGGCGCAACCTGCCGCACGGTCCGCGTGATGAGACTGTACGAGTCCGGGTATTCCTTACTTAGCAGATATAGAAACGCCGCGAGATTCGACCCGTCCGGGCGCAGGTGACGATTGTCGTTCACATCGGCCGTCTTCTTCATCGGCGATGCGTCGCTGGTGTCGTGGAAGTGGTAGAGCTTCCACCGGTTCAGGCGTTTGCTCACGTACGAGGTCACGCCGGGAGGCGCCGATCTGGAGATCCCCGCCTCCTTGCCGTGCGGCTCAATGAGAATGCCCAAGGATCCCCCTGGATATCGTTCTTTGTTCCAGAAGTGCGCGAACTCGGAACCGGGGACCAAGTCGTCCGCACCGGCCGGCTGCAACGTGATCTCGTACCGGTTCGTACTGTCCTGGAACGAGATGTCTATGTACAGCTTGTCAGTTTCTCTGGCGCCGAAGTGCAGTACCTTGTCGGCGCCGCCGGCTCTGACGACGTAGTCCTGCAGTTTGCCCGACCGGATAGCGTTCAGGAAGGAGAATACGCCAACGAAGTTGGACTTCCCCGATCCGTTAGGGCCGATGAGCACGTTCATCGCGCCGATCCGCAGCTCCTCGATGGCAGCGATGCTCTTGAAGCCCTTCACCGTGATGTAGTCCAGTTCGAGCATTGCTTTCGTGTGATGGGCTGCCCGTTCGGTCTCGATAACTCGGCGGATGGCTCAGAACGGGTCCACGGCGGTTACGCCGTCGTAGGTCTGTCCGGAGTTCAGGTCTTGAGTATAGAGCGTGGCGCAGCCCAAGTGTACGGCCGCGGCTACGATAGCCGCGTCCCAGTAGCTGATGTGGTAGCGGTTTCTGATGTCAGTTGCCCGCAGGAACAGTTCGGGCGTGGTCGCTACGACAGGACGAGTCAGCAACAGCCGTACGAACGAAACCGCATTGTGGGGCTGGACCTTGCCTCGCATCTTCCCTGTGGCATTGACGTAGAACTCCTGCAGCACCTGCACTGAGATGGCCCAGTTGTCCTCTTGAAGAATGCGGCGGGCCGCCTCTCGTTCCCTGACTTCAGACGAGGCGCTGGACGCCGCGTACAGAAGGACGTTCGTATCGACGAATGCTTCAGGCCCGGCCATCGTAGGTGCGGCTGCGGGTTGGACGCTCGCCGACCTCGGCCCCCCAGGAATCGACCATCGCCCAGAGCGTATCCCAATCGGCGGGCCGCTCCGTGTCAGTGGGCAGTCCGTTCAGGAATTCGCGCACCAGGGCGCTGACGGAGGTGTCCCGCTGGGCTGCGACTACGCGCGCCCGCCTGTACGTGTCGTCGTCAACGCTTACAGTGATGTTCTTCATCGTGATCACAGTTTCACATTTTACGTGAACCACGTCAAGGTCAGCCGGCTGGCCGAAACCGTTCACTTATGGTGAGGTCTTGGGGAGCAGGGCCTTTCCAAAGTCAAGGTGAAAGTAGTGCAACAGTTGGTTGAACGCCCAGTCTCTGTGCTCTGCCTGTGAGCGGTTCCTTCGATGACCACAATGAGCAGACACTCCTAAGGCAGGGTGATGGCAACGTTTCTGAGCAGGCTGAGCACTGCTCCACTCCCATGGTGCTGCATCACATGACGGTCTTCACCGAAGCTATCATCCTTGACGTGGAACAACCTGTTCTCGATTCCCCAATGCCCCTGCACCAGGGAGAGTGCCCGTTTGGGGTCTATGTCAGACAGGCTGGTCACCGCGTACTGCTCACTTTCCACCCACTCGCCCCGTTTGAGGTGCTTGACCCTCTTGCTGACCTTAATCACATTGGAAAGACCCGGGAATGTGCTGTATCCAGCCAGCTCCGATGATACCCACACAGCCCGCTGCTCCAATCTGCCGTGTCCCTTGGTTGTCAACCGCAGGTCGGGCTCTCGCGGCTCGGAGAAGGCGAACTGCGCGGCCTCTAGGAGCTCGGGTTGGTTTTTTTGAGCTTGATGACGTAGTCCTTGCCCTCGGCCACGATAGCTTCGGCAAGGTTCGTATTGGCGTAGAGCGCATCGCCGCTCAGCACCTCCAGACCCTCAAAGCGCGACGATACCATCCGTATCCATCGCTCCGCCGCTCTCGGCTCTTCATGATGATGGGCTATCTCCACTTGGTCCAGCGCCACTGATCCCTCACGGCTGAACAGGTGCAACAGCCTCAATTGCTCACCATTCTCCCTAACGCCGCGCACCGTCTTGCCATCCATCGAGACCACCCCGACCCCTTCGCCGCGCAGTTCCATCACCTCCCTCACGAACTCCATCAGGGCCTCGCGCACCTCCGATACCGACACCATGCGCAGTAGCCTAGATAGCGTCTGGACCGACGGGCTGCGCCTCAGTCCCAACTGGCTCAGCACCTGCTCGTGGCATTCACCGAACCTGTTTATGGCGCTCAAGGAGCGCTGACCGCACATCAGCCCCAGTACCACCAAGCCCAGGACACCGTCCAGCGGAAAGACCTTCCCTCTGCTCAAGCGCTCGTCTGTTATCTTCCCTAGCTGCTTCCTGAGAACTCCAAACTCATCAGACAAAGACGGTGACTCCATCTCTCACCTCCTTCTTGCCTATATTCTCATACTTCTATAAGACTTTGGAAAGGCCCTGCTTGGGGAGGCCGGTGCTGGTGTATACTTCCGGTGCTGGTGTATACTTTCGGCATGGCGTTCTTGATAGAGGCGGAGGCGCTGACGAAGCACTACGGCGCCGTCATTGCCCTGGATGGCGTGGACTTCCGCATCGGCGAGGGCGTCACCGGGCTGCTGGGGCCGAACGGTGCGGGCAAGAGCACGGCGATCAAGCTGTTCCTCGGCCTGATCAAGCCGACCTCGGGCTCGGCGCAGGTGCTGGGCGGACGGCCGTACGAGTCGATAGAGATCCGGTCGCGGCTCGGCTACATGCCCGAGCACGACTGTCTGCCGCCGTCGCTGACCGCCTCCGAGTTCCTGACTCACATGGCGCAGGTGAGCGGGCTGCCTCCGGCCCATGCACGGACCCGCGCCTCGGACACGCTGCGGCACGTGGGGCTGGCCGAGGAGCGGTACCGGTCGATAGGCGAGTACTCCACCGGCATGAAGCAGCGCGTGAAGCTGGCGCAGGCGCTCGTGCACGACCCGGTGATGGTCCTGCTGGACGAGCCCACGGCCGGGCTGGACCCGTCGGGGCGCGAGGAGATGCTCGCGCTCGTCCGGCGCACCGGCAGCGAGTTCGGCATCAGCATCATGCTCTCGTCCCACCTGATGGGCGACGTCGAGAGCACGTGCGACAGGATCGTCGTGCTGGAGGGCGGGCAGGTAATAGAGGACGCCGAGGTCTCGCAGCTCACCCAGGAGACGGAGACGCTGTACGTCGACGTCGACGATCGGCGGGACGAGCTGCTGGCCCTGCTGCGAGGACATGGGCTCGAGGCGGGCCTCGACGGGATATCGATCGTCATAGAACACATCGATGACGGCGGCTACGATACGGTTCGCGACGCAGTCGTCGAGTCGGGCGCAAGGCTCCGGCGGATGGCGCCGCAGCGTCACCGTCTGACCGAGATATTCAGGAGATAGGGTTTGGCCGCGCAGTCTAGAGGCGAGCTGTACGACATAGGGTACCGGCACTACGAGGGGCCGCGCGAGGGGCGAAACCGCGCCCGCTTCGCCCTGTGGACCAACGGAATGCGCACCGCGCTCGGGATTGGACGCGGCGGACGCGCGAAGATACTGCCGATACTCCTGTTCGCTGCGATCACGGTCCCCGCGGTGGTCATCGTGATGATCGCGTCGTTCGCGGAGGGTTTCGGCGCGTCCGACGTCGTTGACGTTCCGGGACACGCCGACTACTACGACTTCGTCTCGATACTCATCCTGCTGTTCTCCGCCATCATAGCGCCGGAGCTGCTGTGCGCCGACCGGCGCAACCAGGTGCTTCAGCTATATTTGGTGAGGCCGCTGACCTCGACCGACTACGTGGCTGGCCGCTGGCTCGCGTTCTTCACGATCGTGCTGGCGCTGGTCTATTCGGGCCAGATCGTGCTGTTCGCCGGGTTCACGCTGGCCGCGCAGGAGCCGCTCACCTACGTCAGAGAGAACTGGCTCGACGTTCCGCGCTTCCTGGCGGCCGGCGCGGTCATCGCCGTCTTCACGACGACCATACCGCTCGCCGTATCGGGATTCACGAACCGCCGGGCCTACGCCGCCGGGTTCGTTATCGGCCTGTTCATCATATCCACGGCGGTCGCGAGCTCGCTCACGGGTTGCATCGAGAGAGAAGTGGTCGTAGAGAACGGCGAGGTCGTAGTCGACCGGTGCGAGACGGTCACGGGCAGATGGGCCAAGTGGATCGCACTGGCGGAAGTCGGCGCCGTTCCCGCGCACGTCAGCGACATGATCTTTGACGAAACCCCCGACTCCTCGGACGCGGCTCGACAGGTGAGCGATCTGAACGACGCCATCCCCGTCGCGTGGTACCTCGTGCTGACGGCGGGACCGGCCGCCCTGTTGCTGTGGCGCTACCGGAAGGAAGCAGGATGACGGCGTCCATAGTGCTGCGGTCGGTCTCGAAGTGGTACGGCAACGTCGTGGCAGTCAACGACGTGTCGCTCGAGGTGCATCCGGGCGTAACCGGCCTGCTCGGGCCGAACGGCGCCGGAAAGACGACCGTGCTGCACATGATGGCCGGGCTCGCCGCCGCTTCCGAGGGCGACGTGGAGGTGCTTGGCCAGCCCGTGCGCGATAATCCGGAGATATACCGGGTGCTGGGAATGATGTCCGAGCACGAGGCCGTCTATCCCTTCTACAGCGGCAGGCAGTTCGTGCAGCTCGCCGCCCAACTCCACGGCCTCGACGACGTCGGTGCCGCGGTGGACAGGGCGATCCAGTACGTGGGACTCTCGGACGTACAGGGCCGCGCCCTCGGCACGTACTCCCGGGGAATGAGGCAGCGCATGAGGCTGGCTGCCGCCCTCGTGCACGATCCCGAGGTGATGATCCTCGACGAGCCCCTGAACGGCACGGACCCGCGCCAACGGATCGAGTTCCACGATCTCATGAAGCGGCTCGCGTCCGAGGGCAGGACCGTGCTCGTGTCGTCGCACATCCTGGAGGAGGTGGAGACGGTTGCCGACCGCCACCTGCTCATGGTGAGCGGCAAGCTCGCCGCGTCGGGAGAGTTTCGCGCCATCCGCGAGGCGCTCGACGAGCAGCCCTACAAGGTCAGGGTGGTCTGCGAGGAGCCCCGCACCATGGCCTCGGCCCTGGTGCGCCTGGAGTCTGTGGAGTCGGTCTCCCTGGACGACGACGCGGTGCTCGTCCTGAGCCGCAACGTCGCCTCCCTCCAGCGTGCCGTGCCGGTGACGGCCCGCGAGCTGGGCCTCAGGCTGACGCGGGTCGAGCCGCTCGACGAGTCGCTGGAGAGCGTCTTCAGCTACGTGGTGGAGGGGTAGCGTGGGCCCGATCTTCCGGTTGTCTCTGCGCCAGCTCCTGGGCAAGTGGCGTATCGCCGTCATCGTGCTGTTGGCGGCCGCCCCCGTCGGACTCGTGGCGGCCATCCGAGCCTTCAACGCCGACATGCAGGCGGACGACCTCGACGAACTTGCCGTGGGCATCGTAGGCGTCCTGATGGTCGCAGCCGTTCTGCCTATCGTGACGATGACGCTGGCCACGGCCGGTTTCGGTAACGAGGTCGAGGACCGGACGCTGGGCTACCTCGTGCTGAACCCCGTCTCGCGGTGGTCGATCGTCCTGTCCAAGATGCTCGCCCCGGTCGTGATCGCGGGGCCGGTGCTCGCCGTCAGCGGCATGTTGGTAGCGGGCGTCTGGCTGGAGGGCGACGGCAGGACCGTGGCGGCAGTCGGAGTCGGCATTCTTGCGGGAGTCGCCGCCTACTCCGCGATATTCACGTGGCTGGGTCTGACGACGGGCCACCCGCTCGGCTTTGCTCTGGTGTACGTATTCATCTGGGAGGGCGTGCTCAGCAGCCTGCTCAGCGGTACGAGGTACCTCAGCGTAAGGGCGTACACGATGACGCTGATGGAGGGCATCGACAACTCGCGGCTTCATCTGTTCGAGGAGCAGGCCATCGAGATGCGGGTCGCCATCGGCGGCGTCATCGTCGTGACGGCGCTGTTCTTCTGGCTGACGGTGCGCCGACTTCGCAACATGGACGTGCCCTAGCCGCCGAACGCCCGGTCGTCCGGCAGGTCTCCCGGCGGTTCGGGCTACCTGCTCGCCCACGTCTCGTGGAAGTGGTTGACGGTGCCGCGCGCGCCGATGGGGAGCGCGTGGCGCAGCGCGCCGGTCACGTACTTCTTTGCCTGCGACACGGCGTCGCGGACCTCCAGCCCGTTGGCCAGCCCGGCCGCGATGGCGGCCGAGAACGCCGCGCCCACGCCGCGGTCGTTGGCGGTCTCGACCCGCTGCGCCGTGAACGCCCGGAGCTCTTTCCCGTCGTACATGACGTCGGTCGCCGGGCCGGCGAACCCGCCGCCGGTGACGACCGCGCAGTCGGCGCCCATCTCGACAAGAGCGCTGGCGGCGGTCCGGGCGTCGTCCAGCGTCTCGACCTCGCGTCCCGTAAGCAGACCGGCCTCCCGCGCGTTTGGCGTCACGACGCGGGCGAGCGGTACGAGCTCGGTACGAAGACTCTCCACGACGTCTTCGTCCTCGGCAACGGTGTCGGCGTGTGCAAGCACCGGGTCCAGCACGAGATTCTCGATCCCACGCTCTCTGATCAGGCCCGCGACCGCCTCGACGGTCTCGCGAAGCGGCAGCATTCCGGCCTTGATAACGGCGGCGCCCATGTCCGCAAGCACCGCGTCGATCTGTGACGCGACCAACGCGGCGGGCAGGTCCCGAACATCCACGATGCCCGCGACGTTGCGGACGGTGATCGCCGTGATCGCGGACGTGCCGTAGACGCCCAGGGCGGCGAACGTCTTGAGGTCGGCCTGCACGCCGGAGGCGCCCGCGGGATCCGATTCGGCGACTGTCATCACGACGGGAGGGGCTGAGGTTCCGATCATTGGCTGTCTGACCTGTGCACGGTAGGCTGGGATCGGGATGTTGGGAGTGGCTGAGAGTTGCGCCGGCGCGAGGGGGGCAACGCCGGTTACCCGTCCTTTTCGGACAGCTTCTCGGAGCGGCGGCGGATGATCTCCTGGAGCAAGCGTACGCTGCGCCCGGCTACCATCATCTTACCGCGCTTTCGACGCTTCTTATCGCGCCGCTCGGCCTTGGTCTCGTGCTCGTTCACGAACGTTGCTCTACCGGGCAAGATGGGTCGCTAGATTATACCCCGCAGCGGCCGCACCGGTTTGCAAGAGGACTACGGGCGTAACTGTTCACATTTTGACGGACCCCGCGTGCGCCTGTCCGAGCTTCAGGCGGGCCCTTCGATACGCACCGGTCGAAGCCCCGACGCCACTCAAGGTGATCTGGTTGCGGCCCCGTAAGTCTGAACAGCTACGGTATACGGAGCGGGTCTACGAGCCGGCAACGGCAGATAGCAGCGCCGGCTCTCCCTTCGTTCTTCAGAGGTGTCGGAGGCAGAGTCGGCGCACGGGCGGAACGTAGCTATACGTCGTCCAGCTCCTCTTTGGAGATGCCCAGATTGCGGATAATTCGGAGCATCGTTCCTTGTTTGAAGTCGCGACTGCCGTGGCGTGGTATGGGCGACGTGGCCCCGGTCCTGTCATTTGCCCATATTTCGTGACTTCCCCTCGCTTGACGCACAAACACGCAACCCAGTCTCCGCAGTTTGCGTGTGAGTTCCCGATAGGTCAAAGGGAGATATCGAGAACCTTCGTCTGGAAAGAGCGGGCGGTCTCAGTCTCCATCGGCGCCACGCCGGGGGGCAGGCGGTATCCACGTTCCTGATAGGTCCGAATCGTTGCCGCCACAACGCTTTCCAGTATTTCGATGGCCTCTTCAGGGGTGTCCCCCCAAGCGACGCAGTTAGGGAAGGAGGGCGTCTCCGCCATGTACTTGTCCGGTTCCGTTGACTGCGATGGAGCGTACAAGGCGCAAAGCAGCCTGTAGCGCTTTCCGGTTGTGGTCACGGCTGCGCCTCCCTGGGTGATGTTTCATGGACGACGGACTCGTTCACGCTCATCCCGCGATTTCGGCTGCGGCGCGCTAGCCGTCGCGGGCGGAGTTCAGCTGCGCCATCAGGCGCGACTTGCGGCGGGCGGCGTTTCGGCGATGGATGGCGCCCTTCTGGGCGGCCTTGTCCAAAGCGACGATCGCCTGCTGGACCGTCTGCTCCGCGGCGCCGGTGTCGTCGGACTCGATGACCCGCCGGGCTCTCCTCACGTAGGTTCGGGCCTGGGAACGGAGCGGTGTGTTCCTACGGCGCTTTCTCTCTGCAACCCTTCTCGATTTTGCACTAGGCACTTCAGAAAACTCCTTGGCTTTGGCGGACCGGCCGGCCGGGGGCCGCCCGTTTGATCGGCGTGGCGCCGTCGTTGTTGACGCGAAGGACGTGCATCACGCCCTCGACTCCCTCTAGTTTAATGCAAAGACGGTTCAGCTGATCAATACCGCGTATATGCACGGTAACCGTGATCATGCTGACGTCGTCCGCCTTTTCGGATACGCACGCAACGATGTTGACCTTCTCGGCCGATACGACCGAGGTGACGTCGCTGAGCAGGCCGACGCGGTCTAATGCTTCGACGCGCAGCCCGACCGGGTACACGGTCTTGGTCTTTCCCCAGCTCACCTCGACGAGCCGGTCGAGCTCGCTCTCGTTCGTGACGTTCGCGCACGACTCGAGGTGGACCGTCACCCCTCGGTTGCGCGTGATGTAGCCGATGATGTCGTCGCCTCGGATCGGGGCGCAGCATCGCGCCATTCGCGTGAGCAGGTCTCCCACGCCGAGCACCTCGATTCCGGTTACGGGCCCGTCGCCCGGCGGTGCCTGTACGATCTCCGGCTCCGGCGCGACCTCCTGGGATGACAGGCTATTGACTACCTGGACCGTCGAGATAGTCCCGGCGCCGAGAGCCTCGAAGAACTCATCGTCCGTCTCGAACTTCATCACCCTGGCTACTTCGGCGACGTTCAGGGTGCTGTCGAGCCGGCGGAGCTGTTTGTGGAAGATCTCCTTGCCCTGCAGGATGTTGGTCTCGCGGGCCTGGCGATTGAACCACTGGCGGACCTTATCCCGCGCGGACGCGGTCTTCAGATATCCCAGGTTCGGGTTCAGCCAGTCTCGGCTGGGGCCGCGCATCGTCCTGCTGGTCATGATCTCGACGGTGTCGCCGTTCTGAAGCTCCGACTGGAGCGACACCAGCTTGCCGTTGACCTTGGCGCCGATGCACCGGTGCCCGACTTCCGTGTGGACCCTGTAGGCGAAGTCGAGCGGGCCCGCTCCGGCGGGAAACTCCTTCAGGTCGCCCTTGGGTGTGTAGACGAACACCTGGTTCTTGAAGATGTCCGTCTTGAACGACTCGACGTACTCGACGACGCCGCTCACCTCGCGCTGCCACTCGAGCAGCTGGCGGAGCCACGTCATCTTCTCCTCGAAGCGCCGGTCGGCCGTCCCGCCCTCCTTGTAGAGCCAGTGGGCGGCGACGCCGTACTCCGCGAGTTGGTGCATCTCGTGCGTTCGAATCTGCACCTCGACTGGGAAGCCGTCCTCACACAGTACGGCGGTATGCAGGGACTGGTACAGGTTGTCCTTCGGCGAGGCGATGTAGTCGTCGAATTGGCCCGGCAGGGGATGCCACTTGGCGTGGACGACGCCCAGGGCCGAGTAGCAATCCGTCACGTCGTCGACCAGGATCCGCAGCGCGAACAGATCGAATATCTCGCCGGTCGTCTTGTTCTGCTCGGCGTACGCGTTGCTCTTCTTGTAGATCGAGTAGATGTGCTTGGGCCGGCCGGTCACCTGAGCTTCGATCCCGGCCTCGTCCAGCTCGGCGCGCAGCAGCCCAATCACCCGCTGGACGTAGTCCTCCCGCGCCTCCCTCTTGGCGTTGAGCAGCTTCGAGATGTCCCTGTAGGCGCTCGGGTTCAGGTGCTGGAACGCCAGGTCTTCCAGCAGCCACTTCATCTCCCAGAAGCCCAGGCGGTGGGCCAGCGGCGCGTATATGTCCAGCGTCTCCTGGGCGATCACGACGCGCCGCTTCTCCGGCAGCGCGTCGAGCGTTCTCATATTGTGGAGGCGGTCGGCCAGCTTGATCAGAACGACGCGGATGTCCTCTGCCATCGACATCAGCATCTTGCGGACCGTCGCGGCGTGCGCCAGGTCGTCTTTCGAGCGGCGGTCCACGGCCCGCGTCTCCGCCGTGTCGGGCAGCAACTCCGTTTGGGTCAGCTTGGTAACGCCGTCTACCAGGGTGGCCACTATGCCCCCGAACTGCTCCTCCAGCACGCCGTACGGGACATCGCAGTCCTCCATCACGTCGTGCAGCAGAGCGGCGGCGAGGGCGTCGGAGTCCAGGTGCAGGTCGGCCAGAAACAGCGCGGTCTGCAGGGGATGCTCGACGAACGGCTCCCCGGACAGCCGCTTCTGGCCGTCGTGAGCCTTCTCGGCGAAACTAAGGGCGTTCTCGACCACCTCCACCTTGTCTGCGGGTAGGTAGCCGGCCGCCTTCTCGAGCAATGTGTCGGCGGTTGTCAGATCGGTCCTCGCGGGCCCGCGCTATGGCGCGGGTGCACCCTGAATTATAGCCGGGGAGCATTGGCCGCGCAAAGCGGATACGGGCGTCGTGGCAGTCGCGTTTCGTCCCGGCCCGGTTTGACAGGGCGTCCCGGTCGTCGTAGATTCCGGATGCCGACGGACTTCACCCGACGGAGGAAGCGATGGCGCTGCTGGACAACGACACCCAGGTCTCCGTCTTGGTGGAAGGACTCGATCACCCCGAGGGCATAGCCTGGGGCCTCGACGGCTACGCGTACGCCGGCGGCGAGGCCGGCCAGCTCTACCGCATCGACGTCGACCGGAAAAAGTCCGTCCGTTTCGCCGACACCGGCGGCTTCATCCTCGGCGTTGCCCTCGACGCCCGCCACAACCTCTACGCGTGCGATGTCGGGAACAAGGCCGTGATGAAGCTCACCCCCGGCGGCGACGTGTCCGCCTATTCCACCGGCGCGCCGGGCGAGCCATTCACGACGCCCAACTACCCCGCCTTCGACGCCGAGGGCAACCTCTACGTCTGCGACTCGGGCGACTGGAAGGCCGACAACGGGCGGATCTACCGCATCAGGCCGGGCGGCGAGACGGCGGTGTGGGACCGTCGCCCGAAGGAGTTCCCCAACGGCCAGTGCCTGGCCCCGGACGCCCGGTCGCTGTACGTCGCCATGAGTCTGAACCCGCCGCGGGTCGACCGCGTCGAGATCGAGCCGGACGGCGGCCCGGGCGCGGTCGAGACGGTGATCGAGCTGCCCGGCACGGTGCCCGACGGCGTGGCCTTCGATACCGGCGGCAACCTGTACGTCTCGATGTACCGGCCCGACGTCATATACCGCGTATCTCCGTCCGGTCTCGCCGAGGTCTTGGCCGAGGACCCCGAGGGCACGCTGATCGCGGCGCCTACCAACATCGCGTTCTGCGGCGAGGACCGCAGCGTGCTGCTGAGCGCGAACATCGGCCGCTGGCACATCACGCGCTACGAGACGGGAGCGACCGGCCATCCGCTGATGTATCCCGATCTCGGCTAGCCCCACGGCGCCGGCGCCTCACGGCGCCAAGGAGTCGATGACATCGCCCTAGCTCGCAGACTTCGCCGCGCCGTCGGCCGGGGCGGTCTGCGCGTCCATACGCTGGACTCGCTTCGATTCGGCCGATTCAGGCACTACTGGGCCGCGATCCTGCTCAGCAGCGGCGTCCAGTGGCTCCAGCAGGTCGTGGTCGGCTGGCTGACCTATGACGTGTCGCGCTCCCCGTTTCTCACGGTGCTTGCGCTGGGCCTCGGCACCCTGCCGTACCTGCTGACCGCGCCCATCGGCGGAGTGCTGGCGGACAGGCTGGACCGGGCGAGGCTGCTGGCCTCGATCTACTTCGGCAAGGCGCTCGTATACGCGGTGTTCTCTGTGGTGGTGATCGCGGGCTGGGTGGAGGTCTGGCACGTCTTCGCGTTCGTCATCACGATGGGGCTGCTCCAGTCCGTCGCGTTCCCGGCGAGACAGTCGATAGTCCCCAGCGTCGTCCCGAGGGACTACCTCGTGAACGCCTTCGCGGTGATGCTCCTGACGTCCAGTACGCTGCAGCTCGCCCTACCGACGCTGACGGGACTCTCGATCGAGATCCAGGGCCCGGGCCCCACCCTGTTGGTCGGCGCCGTGATGTATCTGGGGGCCGCCATCGCGGTCGGCACGGTCCGGCTGCCTGCCGCGGATAGGATGGGGACGCGCACCGCGTCGCTACTGGGGCAGTTCGCGGACGGGCTTCGTTACGTCAGGCGCGACCCCGTGCTGCTGCCGGTCGTGCTGATGAGCGCCGCGGTGTACATCCTGATCGTTCCGACCGTCCACGGGCTGCTGCCCGTCTACGCCTCTGAGGTCTTCGACGTGGGCCCGGTAGGGCTTGGGCTGATGGCGTCGTCGCTCGGAGTGGGGGCGGCGCTGGGCGCGGTGATTCTCGCGTCCGTCCGGACGCTGCGACACAAGGGGCGTCTGATGGTCGGCTGCCTGGTGCTCAGCCTCGTGGCCGCGGCGGCGTTTTCCCGGAGTCCGTCACTGCTGGTCGCGCTGCCCCTGATCGTGCTCGTGAACGTGGGGTTCGACGGGTTCGCGATGGTCCGCACCGCGTCGATTCAGATCGTGGCGCCCGACGCCATGCGGGGCAGGGCGACGGCGGTGAACTCGATGGGCTCCGGGGTCGCGCCGATCGGCGGCGTCGCCCTGGGCGCCGTAGCCCAGATGCTCGGCGCGCCCTTCGCCACGCTGATCGCCGCCGTACTGATGGCGCTGTTGCTGCTGCTCATCGCCCACCGGTTCAGGCAGATCCTGCGGTTCGACTAGCTGGCCGGGCCGAGAGGGCCGCTGTGATGCGGTTGCGCCGCCTCCACCCGCCGTGGATTCCCGCCGTCGCGGGAGTGACGACATAGGTGCGCCGCCGCCCACCGTCGTTCCCGTGGAGACGGGAACCCATCGCCGCCTCCACCCGCCGTGGATTCCCGCCTGCGCGGGAATGACGACATAGGTGCGCCGCCGCTCACCGTCGTTTCCGTGGAGACGGGAACCCATCGCCGCTTCCCCCGCCGTGGATTCCCGCCGTCGCGGGAATGACGACATAGGTGTGCCGCCGCTCACCGTCGTTCCCGTGGAGACGGGAACCCATCGCCGCTTCCCCCGCCGTGGATTCCCGCCTGCGCGGGAATGACGACGTGGGTGTGCCGCCGCCCACCGTCGTTCCCGTGGAGACGGGAACCCATCGCCGCTTCCCCCGCCGTGGATTCCCGCCGTCGCGGGAATGACGACATAGGTGCGCCGCCGCCCACCGTCGTTCCCGTGGAGACGGGAACCCATCGCCGCTTCCCCCGCCGTGGATTCCCGCCTGCGCGGGAATGACGACATAGGTGCGCCGCCGCTCACCGTCGTTCCCGTGGAGACGGGAACCCATCGCCGCTTCCCCCGCCGTGGATTCCCGCCTGCGCGGGAATGACGACATAGGTGTGCCGCCGCCCACCGTCGTTCCCGTGGAGACGGGAACCCATCGCCGCCTCCACCCGCCGTGGATTCCCTAGACTCACAAACGAAGTGCAACACCTTGTTAGGGTGTTGCCATGGGAAATCGATATAGTCACTTCACCATTGAAGAGCGGTGTGAGATTGCCAGACTACAGGCCGAGGGCCGTTCGATCCGGCAGATCGCTGCAAGTGTGGATCGCTCGCCATCGACGATCTCTCGGGAGTTGAAGCGCAATGGTACGCGGTCAAGCGGGTACAAACCCAGGTATGCCGATGAGCAGTCCCGGGCACGGCGTTGGACCGGCTCACGTCTGGATCGAGATAACAGCCTGCGCGACCAAGTGCTCTCTCGTCTCGGAGCAGGCTGGTCGCCTGAGCAGGTTGCTGGCCGTCTCAAGCTGGAAGCCGGCAGGACAGTCATTTCACACGAGAGCATCTATCGGTTCATCTATGCCCAGTTGGCGCGTACGAAGGACTACTCCTGGAGACGCTACCTGCCTCGAGCCAAGTCGAAACGCGGCTGGCGCGGTCGCAGGGGCGGCAGCCCGGCATCCTTCATCGCTCAGCGCAGACCACTCGTCGAACGGCCCCAAGAAGCCGATGACCGACAGACTCCTGGCCATTGGGAGGCTGACCTGATGCTGTTCCATACCTACGGACAGGCGGTACTCACCCTGCACGAGCGACACTCTCGTCTCATCATCGCCCGCCGACTGCCAGGCAAGGCCGCAGATCCGATCGCCAGCGCCATCGCCGAGGTCCTCGCTCCCCTCCCGCCGCAGCTGCGGCGGACGATCACCTTCGACAATGGGACCGAGTTCGCACGCCATCATCGGCTCCATGATCTGGGCATACAGACCTTCTTCTGCGATACTCGTTCCCCTTGGCAGAAGGGCGGTATCGAGAACGCCAACGGCCGCTTGCGGCGCACTCTGCCGCGCAAGATAGACCTGGCGGCCTTGCCAGAAAATCAGTTTACACGGCTGATTCAGGCCCACAACAATACACCGCGCAAGTGCCTGGGCTACAGAACCCCGGCAGAGATAATTCTGGACCATGTGTTGCACTTGAAATGTGAATCCACCTTCCCGCCTGCGCGGGAATGACGACATAGGTGCGCCGCCGCTCACCGTCGTTCCCGTGGAGACGGGAACCCATCGCCGCTTCCACCCGCAGTGGATTCCCGTCTGCGCGGGAATGACGACATAGGTGCGCCGCCGCTCACCGTTGTTCCCGTGGAGACGGGAACCCATCGCCGCTTCCACCCGCAGTGGATTCCCGTCTGCGCGGGAATGACGACATAGGTGCGCCGCCGCTCACCGTCGTTCCCGTGGAGACGGGAACCCATCGCCGCTTCCCCGCAGTGGATTCCCGCCTGCGCGGGAATGACGATGTGGGTGCGCCGCCGCTCACCGTCGTTCCCGTGGAGACGGGAACCCATCGCCGCCTCCACCCGCCGTGGATTCCCGCCTGCGCGGTAATGACGACATAGGTGCGCCGCCGCTCACCGTCGTTCCCGTGGAGACGGGAACCCATCGCCGCTTCACTCGCCGTGGATTCCCGCCGTCGCGGGAATGACGGTCACATGGAGGTCGTGACGGGGGCATGCAGTATACTCTCCGCAGCTACGAACGCGCGGGTGGAGCAACCATGGGCATGGCGGCAGACGGCGGACCCGGGGGCGGTCTGTCGGCCAGGGCGAGGCGGACGTTCGTCGCCCTTGGCTATCGCGAGTACCTGCTGTTCTGGGTGGGCGCCGCGTTCTCCAACCTGGGCATCTGGGCGCTGTTCGCCGGCCGCCTGTGGCTGATGCACGAGCTCACCGAATCGCCGGTCATGCTGGGCCTCGTCACGGTGTCGAGCAGCGGCCCGATTCTGCTGCTGTCGATGTGGGGCGGCGTGGTCGCCGACCGGGTCAACCGGCTCAGGCTCGTCACCGTCAGCCGGGCGATGTTCGCGGGCATTGCGCTGCTGACCGCGCTGCTGATCGCCACGGACCTGATCGAGCCGTGGCACATCATCGCCACGTCGGCCGCGACCGGCATACTCGTGTCGTTCGACATCCCCTGCCGGCAGGCTATCGTGCCCAACCTGATTCCCCGGGAGCACCTGCTCAACGCCATCGTGCTGTACTCCTTCCTGGGCAGCAGTTCCGGCGTGATCGGCCCGTCGCTGTTCGCCCCGATGGTCGAGACCGCCGGCCTCGAGGGCCTCTTCCTCTTCGTCGGTGTCGCGTACGCGCTGACTGTGGTGATGTTGCTGATGATGAAGCCGATGCCCGCGGCTCGGACCGGCGTGAAGAGCCGGCCGCTGGATGACCTGAAGGACGGCTTCGCGTACATCGCAAGGGACCGGCGAATCGTCAGCCTGATCGCGATGGGGGTCATAACCGGCGTGTTCGGAGCGTCGTTCGGCACCCTGTTGCCGGTCTTCGCCGAGCGACTCAGCGACGGAGGGGTGCAGAGCTACGGTAATCTGCTTCTCAGCTCCGGCGTCGGGGGCCTGGCCGGTCTCGTTGCGCTGGCGGCCTTGGGCGACATGAAGAGGTCGGTGCTGCTGCAGCTCGTGTCGGGCGTCGGGTTCGGACTTGCGCTCGTGGCCTTCTCGCGTACCGCCTGGCTGCCGGCCGCCATCGCCTTCGTCGGAGTCGCGGGCGCGTGCAGCAGCGCCTTCGGAACGACCAACAACACTCTCGCGCAGAGCGTCGTCGAAGACCGATACCGAGGCCGCGTGATGAGCATCCACCAGCTCGGTTGGGGCGCCAGCGCCGTCGGCGGGCTGCTGATGGGCTTTCTCGCGGAGGCGGTCGACGCGCCCTTCGCGCTTACCCTGGGCGGCGGCGTGATCGCGGGAGCCGCGGCGATGCTCACAGTCGTGCTGGCCCGAGAGCGCGCCGCGCGTTCCGCCCGGCAGGCCGTGTCGGACGGCCTGCCGCGGGAATAGATCCCACACGGTGGCCGTCGCCCCGGCGTTCCCTGGCTGTGCGCGGAGCCCCGAGAGGCGGGCGATTCGTCGGGTGAGTCCGACCCTATAGAACGTACCCCGCGCGGGCGCCGGTGTGGCCTTCGGGCGCGACCGTGATCCGACCGTTCACGATTACCCAGGGCATGCCCTCCGGGTACTCCTGAGGGTTGGCGTAGTCCGCCTTTTCGATGACGGTTTCGGGATCGAAGATGACGATGTCCGCGGCCATGCCTTCGCGAAGCACCCCTCGGTCCCACAGCCCCACGCGTGAGGCGGGGATGGCCGCCATCTTCTGTACCGCCTCTTCCCAGGTGAGGATGCCCCGTTCGCGCACGTAGCGGCCCAGCACGCGGGGGAAGGTGCCGTAGGAGTTGGGCCGGTCCTGGTAGGCCAGCGGGCCCGTTGGCGCGAGCGATCGTCCGTCGGCGACGGGGATGCCCAATGGGTGCTTGATCAGCATGTCGACGTCCTCGTCGCACTTGTTGGTGGGCGCGACGCCGAACTTGCCCTCGTCGGCCAAGACCAGCGACATGGCGGTGCGCCCGGGGTCCTCGCCTCGCTCGCGGGCGATCTCCCCGATCGACCTTCCCAGCCACGCGCGGTTCTTCGGGTCGGCGACGTGGTGGACGAGTTGGTCGTCCCATCCGAAGGCGAACGAGTAGTACTCACCGGCCTCGATGGCGGCGATGATCCGTCCGCTGATCTCCGGGTCGCGCACGCGATCCAGGGTCATCGCTATGCCCCCTTCGCGGGCCCAGGGTGGGAAGTACGATATGAACGGTCCGCCGCCTCTCAGCCACGGGGTGACGTCGAAGCCAGCTTCGAGCCCGCGGTCGCGCGCCTTCTCCAGCATCTCGATGCACGCGCCGGCCTGGCCCCAGTACTCCTTGCCCGCCGGGTACATGTGGGACACGACCAGCGGGACCTCGGCGCGCTCGGCGATCTCGATGGCCTCGGCGACCGCTTTCTGCAGATGCCGGCCGTAGTCCCGTATGTGGGTGTGGTAGGCCCAGCCGTACGGCGCGAGCGCCTTCGCCATCTCGACGACCTCGTCGGTGTCCGAGAAGACGGTGTGCTGGTACATCAGCCCGGTGCTGAAGCCCCGCGCGCCGTCCGCCAGGGCGCCGGCCACGAGGTCGCGCATCTTGGCGCGCTCGTCGGGACGTGCCGGGCGGTTGGCCTCTCCCATCACGACGTGCCGGACGTTCAGGTGCCCGGTCAGCGCCACGACGTTGACCGACGTCCTGGCCTGCCGCACGGTGTCGAGGTACTCGCCCATCGTCTCCCAGGTCCAGTCGTACCCGTCGACCTCGTAGATGGCGGCACCTGCCCGGTAGTCGTCGACCATGTCCATCTTCACGGGTGCGGCGGCGTGGCCGCAGTTTCCGACGACCAGGGTCGTCATGCCCTGGCGTATGCAACTCTGGGCGAGCGGGTCGACCAGGAACGTCACGTCGGCGTGGCTGTGCTCCTCGATGAAGCCCGGGGCGACGAAGTGCCCGGCGGCGTCTATGGTCTGTGCGGCTTCCCGGTCGCCGAGCCGTCCCATCGCGACGATCCTGTCGCCGACGACCGCGACGTCGGCGCGGAACCAGGGGCTGCCGGTGCCGTCCAGCACGCGGCCGTTCTTGATGAGCAGGTCGTACATGTCTGCCTCCGACTTCGGCGATTTGCGCTAGGGTACATCAAGATGATGGGGAGTGCCCCCAGACCTCTGGATGCCCGCCTTCGCGGGCATGACGCAGGTGGCGTTCGCAGGGTCGCCTTGGGGGTTAGTCGTCATTCCGGCCCCGAGCTGGAATCCAGGAGTGGGAGGCCAACCTCCCTTTCGGTGGCCCCTTACGGGTACGGCTGGACCCACCTCCGTCATTCTCGCGAAGAGCCTGCCCTCGTGAAGACGGGGGCGGGAATCTATCCCCAGCATGGTGGGCCATCATCACCCCGCAAGCAGTCCATAACGCCGGCCTTCCGTATCAGGTGGTAAGTCCTGGGTAACTGTTCAGACTTCTCCGCCATAACCTCTGGCCGGCCTGGCGTAGAGGCGGGTTTGCAACCCGCCTTCCGGTGCAGCCTCATTTTCAGCGTTGGTGAAAGTCCCCCGCCGAGTCCATCTCCTCGAGTCTGAACAGTTACAGTCCTGGGCGAGCCCTTGTCCCTGGCAGCACAACCGTGCTAGTCTGTGCCTGTGACAAGCACTCGCCCGCAGATGGTTCGAGTCCCCTCACCCGCCCATGTCCCGGACGAGGCCAGACACCGGGGTACCATCCTGTCACGCGGTGTCCCGCCTCAGATAGGACGAGTGGCACACCCGGTGTGCCATTTCTGTGCCATTTCTCGGCCAGGTGTGCCACCTCACAGATAGGGATGGCCCAGAATGGCCCAAAATGGCACACTTTCGTCGAACCGAGGCCGCAGTCGGTGAGAGGGCTACGGCTGGAGGGGCCGCGAGCTTTGCGCCCCGATTCGTGGCATAATGGACTGCCAACTAAGGAGAACACATGCCGTTCAGAATAGGTCCGACAGAGCTGATCATCGTGCTGGCGATCGTCATGATCATCTTCGGCGCGGGCAGACTGCCTCAGGTCGGCGCCTCCATGGGCAAAGCGCTCCGCGAGTTCAGGCAGGCCGTAGCCCCGAAGGACGACGACGACAAGACCGCCGACGACAAGATCTCCTAGCGGACCGCCACCGACCGGCCCCCGGCACGCAACTCGGCGGGCCGAAAACCCCCTCTCCCTCGACGGGAGAGGGCTGGGGTGAGGGTGAACGTCGCCTCAGGCAGGCTGCGTCCCCTGTCCCGACGGAGCATGTGTTTTCCGGCTCCCCACCGGAACCACCGGATAGCTCCCCGAAAACGCGCCCGGCCGCCGCGCCTACTCGGCGTTGGCTGCTTGGACCAGGCCGCGCATGTAGCCCATTGCGAAGGCGTGCGACGGGTACTGCCGGTCGCCGCCGACCATGACCGGCACGTGGTCGTCGATGAACGGGCCGTCGTAGCCGACCTCCTTGTACGTCCGCATCGCCTTCAGCATGTCGACGTAGCCCTCGTCGATGAACGTCTCCGAGAAGCTGGGCACCCTGCCGGTCACGTTCCTGAAGTGGACGTAGGCGATCCTGTCGCGGCTGCCGAAGTACCGTATGGCGTCGTACACGTCGCCGGGCATCTCCGAGATCGTTCCCTGGCAGAAGCCCACGCAGTTGGAGGGGCTCGGGACTATCTCGATCAGCCGGCGTAGCGCCTCGTGGCTGCGGAACACGCGGGCGACGCCGCCGATCGGCGACATGGGCGGGTCGTCCGGATGCATGCCCATCCTCACGCCGGCGTCTTCCGCCACCGGGATCACCGCCTCCAGGAAGTGGGTCACGGCGGCCCAGACGTCGTCCTCGGTCACCTCCAGGGAGCGGTCGACCGGCGGGTCCCAGAACCCCTGGTTCGCGCCCTGGATCAGCTCCCAGTCGAAGCTGGTGACCTTCGCGCCGCCGCGGCCCGGCGTCGAGCGGGACGTCCTCAGGCCGTAGTGGCCGATGCTGCTGCGTGGTGAGAAGAAGTAGCCGAGGGCGGGCACTCCCGCGGCGCCCATGTTCTCCAGCGTCCTGCACCAGTTCGCGATCTGCTCGTCTCGCCCCGGCAGACCGAGCTTGATCTTGTGCTTCCACTCGGCGGGCATGCCGTCGAGCACCGCCCACCGGAGCCCCGCGTCTTCGATCCGCTGCCGCATCAGCATCAGGTCCTGGAAGCGGTAGTAGCCGTGGTCGGTCGGCATGTCGTGGCCGCCGCCTATGAAGTCGGTTGCTCCAACCTGCTTCGCGTAGGCTAGGAACTGGTCGTCGGTCTTTCCTGATACCGCGAGTCTCATCGTCGTGCTCCTGGTCCCCGATGTCCTATCCGGCGGATGGTCCCTAGACGGCTACAGCCACCTGTCCATCCAGTCGTACGCCTTGGCGCCGCTCCACGCGTGCGCTCCGTCGAACTCGTCGACGTCGAAGCGCTCAGGCACTCCGGCCGCGGCGTAGGCGCGTCCGACCGCGTCCGAGGCCCGCCGGCTCGCCTCGATGGGGAAGACGCTGTCGTCGGTGCCCGACTCGATCAGCAGAGGTCTGGGCGCGATCAGGCTGGCGACGTCTTCCATCTCGCCGTATCTGAGCAGGCCCACGGGAAGCTGAGCGCCGCAGAAGTGCCCCTTGTTCAGCGCGAACGACTCGAAGCGGTTGAGGTATCCGCTGACGACCGCGCACTTGATGCGCTCGTCGACGACCGTCGCGAACAGCGTCATCGTTCCGCCGTAGGAGAGCCCCGCGCAGCCGATGCGGTCCGGGTCTACCTCCGGGCGCGACTGCAGGTAGCTGACGGCGCAGCGTGCGTCCCACACGTTCAGCGTCAGCAGATTGTCCCCGAACAGGAGCGCCTTGTCCTGGAGCAGGTCGCAGACGTCCTTGCCCGGCGCCGTGCCGCCCGTCCTGCGCTCGCCAAAGGCGCGCCAGTCCGGGGCGATGACGACGTACCCCCGCAGCGCGAACTGGCGGGCGTAGTCGTAGTTGAGGGCCATAATGCGGTCGACGCGCTCCGCCTCCCCGTGGCCGATGCCGCAAACGTCGTCCTTGCCGCCGCCGTGGCCGTGCGCCGCCAGGATCGCGGGCCGCCGCTCGCCCGGCGCGACGTCGTTGGGCACCAGCACGTGCGCGACCACGGACATGTCCGGCTCCGAGTCGAAGACGACCTTCTCGCGCCGGTATTCGCCCTCGTCGACGACCTCGATCACCTCGGGGTTCGGATCGACGGGGTCGGGGAACGGCTCCAGGCACCTGGTCAATGCGCCCTGGAACTCGCTCTTCCACGCCTGGAACTCCTCGGGTGTGGATGCATCGAACGCCAGGGGGCGGGGAGTCCGATCATACTTGCGGCGAAAGTACTCACCCATCGACAGGTTGCGAACGCGCTGAGTCACGGCGGAAGAGGCCTCCAGAGGGATGACAGCCGACCTCGGGGAGTCTATTGACGCCTTTCGGCGTTGTCAAACCGGCATATCGTCCCAATCCCCCTCCGTCCTTCCCGCGAACGGACACCCTTGAACAACCGTCCTTCCCGCGAAGGCGGGAATCCATCCCCGACAAGGTGCGCCACCATGACACCGGAAGCAGTCCGTCACGCCGGCCGGCCCAATCAGGTGGAGAATCTAGGCCGGCCGCAGCCCGCCTAAAACCGTGGGCTCCACCTCGGGGGTTGGAGCCAGCAGGCGGCGCATCACGGTGTAGTAGGTCGACCCGCTCGGCGTCTCGTGGAACCCGGCGCCGCGGAACAGGCCGATGCCTCCGCTGGAGGCGGGCTTGTCGACCGTGTTGCGGCCCGCATAGCCGTCGAGCGACGCCGCGCCGTTGTCCGCCGCGTACGGGACCGCCCCGTGGACAAGGGCGGAGGCGACTCCACGCCGGCGGAATCCGGCCCGAACGTAGAAGCAGGTGATAGCCCAGGCGGGCCGCTCGTCCGCGTGCGGAAGCGTGCGGGAGCGTACGAGCCGGCCGAAGGTCTCCCGGGGCCCGACGCTGCACCAACCGACGGGCGCGCCGTCGACGTACGCCAGCAGGCCCGTCGGCGTCCCTTCGGCCACCAGCGCCTCGAGCCGCTCGCGGCGCTCCGCCGCCGGAGTCCGCCTCAGCTCGGTCGAGCTGAGACGCCAGACCATGCACCAGCATCCGCCCCGGGCGCCGTTGGAGCCGAAGACGCGCAGCAGGTCGTCCCACCGATCGGGCGTGACGGGACGCACCTCGACCGGGGCGGGGAGCGTCGTTTCATCTACGTACAGCCGGCTTCGACGCGGCACGAGCTTACGCCCTCCTGAGTCGAACGCGCGTGCTCATCGGTCGAAGACGCCCTCCGGCAGTCCTGCGGGCATGGTGGCGGGGCGCTCGCACGTCGTCGTAGTTTCGGCGTGCGTGCCTGAGTCGGAGGCCTCGTGCACCGCGTGCATGACGTCCAGGACGTGGTTGGCGAGCCGTCCATCGGCGCGGGGCCGGCGGCCCCCGCGTATCGCCCAAGCCATCTCGGCCGGGCCCATCCCCCTGCCGCCTTCGCGGTAGGCTAGTGGGACGTCGCTCCACCCGTCCTCGCCGGCGCCGCGGACGCGTACGGCCCCCTCGAACACGTTCGGGTCCGGCACGCTCAGCGCCCCCTCGGTGCCGTAGACCTCGATCCGTGGCAGGTCGGAACCCCAGACGTCGAAGCTGGTGACTATCGTGGCGACGGCGCCGGACTCGAAGTCGAGGACCCCGGCGACGTGCGTCGACACCTCGACCTCGATGACCGTGCCGTGCTTGGGCTGGCTTGTGATGGTGCGTCGTTCGAACGTCCGGCGGTGCGAGCCGGTGACCCTGCGTACCGGCCCCATCAGGTTGATCAGCGCCGACAGGTAGTAGGGCCCCATGTCGAACATCGGCCCTCCGCCGTGCTTGTAGAAGAACTCCGGCGACGGATGCCACGACTCGTGGCCGTGGTTGACCATGAACGCCGTCGCGGCTATCGGCTCGCCGATGCGCCCTTCGTCCATCAGCTTGCGGCAGGTCTGGATGCCCGCTCCGAGAACGGTGTCGGGCGCGCAGCCGACCGACAGCCCTCTGGCCGCGGCCGAGTCGACTATCGCCTGGCCGTCCGCCCGTTCGACCGCGAGAGGCTTTTCGCTGTAGACGTGCTTGCCCGCCTCGATGGCCGCGAGGCTGACCTCGGCATGGGCGGCGGGGTTGGTCAGGTTGATGACGAGCTCGATGTCCGGGTCCGCCAGCAGGTCCTCCGTCGAGACGGCCCTGGGCACCCCGAATCTGTCGGCCGCGGCGTGCGACCGCTCCGGGATCAGGTCGGCGCACGCTACCACGTCGACCACCGGGTACCGCGTCTTGAGGTTCTCGAAGTAGACCGGGCTGATGTTGCCGCAGCCGACCACTCCCGCTCGCATCGTGGCTTCGGACGGGCCCGTCATAGGGCAGCCTCCTCGGCGCTCCGGCTCGCCCAGAGCATACCGCGCTTGATGATCGTATTCGCCTCGGGCACGACAAGGTCTTCGATCTTGTGGCCGATGGAGGAGTAGAAGACCCGGCCCTTGCCCCACGTTCTCTTCCAGACCACCGGCATGACGGTGCCGTCGATCCAGGAGCAGTCGTAGGACTGCCGTCCGCTGACCGGCTGGTCGCCCTTGAAGGTCGTCGTCGCCAGCACCTCGTTGTTGGGGTCGACGTGCATGTAGTACTGCTCCGTGTGCAGCATGAAGTCGCCGAGCCCGGCGGTTATAGGATCGCCGGTGTCGAGGATGTTCACCTCATGGTCGATGAAACCGCCGGGATGGGCGACCCACTGTCCGCCGACCATGAACTGGTAGTCGGTCGACATTCTGAACGAGTCGGCCATGCAGCCGTGCCAGCCGGCGACGCCGACGCCCGACCAGATCGCCTCGAGCAGATTCCGCTCCTGCTCCGGGGTTATCGTCCCCTGGGTCCAGACCGGGACCACGAGATCGAGCGACCTCAGTCTGTCCAGGTCTTCGTAGACGGTCAGTGTGTCGGACACCTCGACGTCGTAGCCCTGCTCCTCGAGCCAGGGCGCGAACAGAGCGGTCGCCTCGTCCGGGACGTGGCCCTCCCATCCGCCCCACACCATCAGCGCCGACTTCTGTGTCACTGTTCTCTCCTCTCCCGCCGCCGCGCCGGGACCGGATCGCAGGACACGGACGGCTCTCGCGGACATGCACGTCTTTCGTTCCGGTGATAATATCGCACAAAGTCCCCATTGCGTACGGGGCATCAGGGAGGCGGCATGGCAGACAAGCTGGCGATTCACGGCGGAACGCCCGTGCGGACCGAGGAGTTCGGGCCCCATCACGAGTTCGGCGAGGAGGACGTGGAGGCGGCCGCCGAGGTGATACGGTCGGGCAACCTGCACAAGGGCCCCAAGGCGCGGGAGTTTGAGGCGGCGTGGGCCGCGAAGCACGGCGTAAAGCACGCGATCACCACAACGTCGGGCACCGCGTCCCTGCACGTTTGCGCCGGCGCGCTCGACCTCGACCCGGGGGACGAGATAATCACCACGCCCATCACCGCAGGCGGCAGCATCATCGGCATCCTGCTCCAGAACTGCGTGCCGGTCTTCGCCGACGTGGACGAGACGCACAACATCGACCCCGAGGACGTCGAGGCGAAGATCACCTCCCGCACGCGGGCCATATGGGTTACCCACATCTACGGCAACCCGTGCGACATGGACGCGCTGCGGAGGATCGCCGACCGTCACGACCTGTACCTGGTCGAGGACTGCTGCCACGCCCCTCTCGCCGAGTACAAGGGCCAGATCGTCGGCTCCATCGGCGACGTCGGCGGGTTCAGCTTCGGAGGCAAGCACCTGTCGGCCGGCGTCGGGGGCGCCGTCGTTACCAACAACACGTCGCTCTGGGAGCGGGGCGTGATCTTCTCGGACGTCGGACTGCCGCGCGCGCACGGCCCATACGCCGAGCTGCCGTACCAGCACTACTTCCTGGGCCCCAACTACCGCATGAGCGACCTGACGGCCGCCGTGCTGCTGTCCCAGCTCAGGAAGCTGGACGGCTACGTAGAGAACAAAGTCCGCGCGGCGCGAAACATCAACGCGGGCATCGCGGACGTGGACGGCATCGTGCCGCAGCCCGTCAGGCCGGACGACCGGAGCAGCTACTGGGTGTGGGTCGCGACGCTGGAGGAGGAAAAGTTCACCTGCGACGCCAACGAGTTCGCGGACGCCCTCGCGGCGGAGGGCCTGGAATTCGACGGCCCGGGCTTCAACGACGGACGGCGCAGGCTGCTGTACAACAACCCCTTCCTGACCGGGCCCCACCTCTACGGCCGCAGCCACCTGCCGCTCGACATCGGGCGTGAGCGCCCGTACGACTACAAGAAGGTCTATCTGCCGGTCGCCGAGGACATCTCCCGGCGCCGGATCGGGATGCAGATGAGGCCCACCTTCACCGAGGAAGACGTGGGCGACATCATCGAGGGACTGCGCAGGGTCGCGGCGCACTACAGGGCATAGCCGGCGCCGTCCCGCGATTGTCGGACGCCGCCGGTGCTGCTAGCATTGGCGGCAGTCTTGCGTAAGAGTGCTCGGAGGCAGGCGATGGGCGAATTCAGAGGTATCTATCCGGCGATAATCACTCCGATGAGACGGGACGGCGAGATCGACGAGGCGGCGTTCCGCGAGGTCATGGAGTACAACATCAGGGCGGGCGTCCACGGCTTCTGGGTCGCGGGCGGCACCGGCGAGAGTATTCTGCTGACCGAGGACGAGAACGGCCGGATCGCGGAGGCGGCCGCGGACCAGAACCGCGGCAGGGTCAAGAACATCATGCATGTGGGCGCCGCGACCACGGCCCAGACGATCAGGCAGGCCGAGCGGGCGGCCCGCGCCGGCGTCGAGGCGATCTGCGCCGTGCCGCCGTTCTTCTACAACGGCTCCGACGACGACGTGGTCGAGTACTACCGCGCCGTCGGATCGGCCACCGGCCTGCCTCTCTTCATCTACAACCTGCCCAGCGCGACCGGCGTGGAGATCACCACCGATCTCGCGGACAAGATCCAGGACCGGGTGCCCCAGCTCGCCGGCCTCAAACACTCCGCGCTGAACTTCGGGAACATCGTTCACTTCGTCAACATGGGCCTCGACTGCTTCACGGGCAGCGGCATGCTGATGGTGTCGGCCCTGAGCCTGGGAGCGGCTGGGACGATAGACGGGCCGCCGTGCGCGGCGCCGGAGCCCTGGGTCGAGGCGTGGGACGCCTATCACGCGGGCGACGTTAAGGCGGCCGAAGCGGCCCAAGCCCGCGCCAGCGAGATGTACCCGCCGCTCTTGGCGGCCGGCTACCTGCCGGCGATCAAGGCGCTGGTCGGCGAGCGTCTCGGCATAGATTGCGGGAGCCCGCGGCCGCCCGCGTCGCAGGTGACGCCCGAGATACTGGAGGTCGCGCGGGCGGAAGCCCGTCGTCTGGCCCCCGTACAGGTCCCGGTAGGATAGATGGCCATGGCAAACCCACCACTCTCCGCGCCGGTCAAGGCGGGCCTTGATGTCCTTAAGCGCCTCGGTCTGACCGCCGAGTCCTCCATGGAAGACAAACTGGACGAGATCGAGGACTTCGCCGATGTGCTGATCAGCGCCCACGCGCCGTCCATGATCGGCGAGTTGCGGCTCAACGTCGCCGCCACCGAAGACGACTTCCGCAGGGAGTCGATTGACCACCTTAAGGCCTTCGTCGACCAGGCCAGCGGGTTCCCCCACGTGCGGCAGGTGAACATCCACTTCGCCCCAAGGCGGTGGGTCGACGACACGCAGACACGCGGACAGCGCGGCGACTACGAGCGCCTGATCGATGGCGTCCGCGAGCTCGCCGCGTTCGCCGACGGTCATGACATCGAGATCGTCATGGAGAACGCGACGACAAAGTGGTTCGGCGTGGACGACGACGTACCCGCCAACGCCGTCGACTGGTCGGACCGCAACGTCTACTTCGCGATGGCCCCGGAGGAGTGGATACGGATCTGCGAGGACGTCGACCGGCACAACGTCGGTCTGTGCCTGGACTCCAGCCACGTCTGCACCTATGCGCAGACCTTCGCCGACCACTCCCGCCGGGACGAGGTGGTGATGGCCTACGTCGCGCGGCCGGAGCTGATCCGCCACGTCCACTGGAGCGACAACTACCTCTACGATCCCCGTGGGCGGGAGGACTCGCACCTTAGCGTCGGCAGGGGAACGCTGCCTACCGAGTTCCACAGCGCCATCAAGCGCCTCGACGCGACCCTGCTGCTGGAGCACTTCTACACGGAAGAGGAGCTGTCGGAAGAGCTCGCGTACATCGAGGGCCTGTGACGCCTCCACGGCGGGATGCCACGGGTCAGATCTCGTGAGAAACTCTCGATAACCACAGCACCGTCATACCCGCGAAGGGAGACCCTTGCATAACCGTCGTTCCCGCGCAGGCGGGAATCCAGGGGTGGGGTCCCAGCTAGGGAACCTACGGATCTCCACCACGTCTGCCCCCCGCAAGCGCCATTGCGCAAGGGTCTCCGAATGCGGGTATCCAGTCTGGCCCGAGCGGGCCGGTGCTAGAATAGACCGCCGTCTTTGAGTCGCGCAGGAGGCGCTTATGTACCCTATCGACCTGCAGGGGAAGACCGGCGTCGTTTTCGGCGTCGCCAACCACCGCAGCATAGCCTGGGCCATCGCGCAGGTGCTGCACCAGGCCGGCGCCAGGCTGGCGTTCGCCTACCAGAATGAAAGGGTGCGAGAGGGCGTAGCCAAGCTCGCCGATCCGCTGCCGGGGTCTCTCCTGGTGGAGTGCGACGTCTCGGACGACGACAACGTGGCCCGGGCCTACGACACGGTGATGGGCGATTTCGACCGGCTCGACATCATCGTTCACAGCATCGCGTTCGCCAACCGGGACGACCTGGGTGGCCGCTTCATAGACACGGGGCGCGAGGGGTTCAGGCTCGCACTCGATATCAGCGCCTACTCGCTGCTGCCCATCGCGAAATTCGGCGCGCCGCTGATGGCTCCGGACGGCGGCTCGATCGTCGCCATGACCTTCCAGGCCTCGGAGAGGATCTTCCCCGGCTACAACGTGATGGGCACGGCCAAGGCCGCCTTGGAGAACGAGGTCAAACATCTCGCGTTCGACCTGGGCCGGGACAACGTCCGCGTCAACGCGGTCTCCGCGGGCCCGTTGGACACGGTGTCGTCGCGTGTCATCGGCAGGTACCGCGACATGAAGCGCGTTCACGCGGAGCGCTCGCCGATGGGCCGCAACATCACCGCGGAAGAGGTGGCGAAGACGGCCCTGTACCTGTGCAGCGACCTGGCTTCGGGCGTGACCGGCGAGATACTCCACGTCGACACGGGCTACAACATCATGGGCATCTAGATGCCGGAGCAGATATTTCTCGAGGTCGACGAGAACGACAACTGCGACTACATGCCGCTGCAGCTATACGAGGCCACGGCGCCCCCGGCGCCGATTCGCAGGGTCAGGCTGTTCGAGCCCGACCGTCCTCACGGCGTCTACGAGGTGACCGGATGGCAGAGTGACGCCGGCGGTTCGCCGACGCCGGCCATGTACGCGCCGGTGTCCGACTCCGGTCAGGCTGAGGTCCACCTCGTCTACGGGGGCGACTGGGGCGTGCGGTTCAGGCCGGCGGACTCCGACGGCGGCTGGGACCTGGGCGATCCCGACCAGTGGGGCGAGCCCTACGTCATGTTGGTCGACGCCGACGACATACTGCTGGACTCGCAGTAGCCGTCGCGAAGCCCGCGCGGTCCAAAGATTCGGGATGCCCCAAGGCTCGGTACGTCCTCCCGACGCGTGCAAGGGGAGGGGCGTCCGGCGCTGTGGCTCGGGCGGCTGTGCCGGGTCTCAGTCAAGGAAGTGGCTGCTATAATTCAAGATAGGCGAGTTGCGGCAACGTCGACAACGCGGAGCGGTAGGAGGTCTGACATGGCAGGAACGACCCGGACCAGCTTTGTTTGCGCCAAGTGCAATCACACGGAGTTCAAGGTGGACGAATTTCGCGCGACGGGCGGCAACTTCGCCAAGATCTTCGACGTACAGAACAAGAAGTTCAGCACAGTGTCGTGCCTCCACTGCGGCTATACCGAGATCTACAGGGGAGACACGTCCACGCTGGGGAACGTCTTCGACTTCTTCACCGGCTAGCTGAGTTCTGCCGGGCACCGCGAAGGCCCGACTATTCGGGCTGACGGGCGAAGGCGAGGCCCCACACTTTCGACGCTCCGGCAGCCTTCAGGGGCGCCGCGCAGGCCCCCATCGTGCTGCCCGTGGTGACGACGTCGTCTATCAGGAGCACTCGGCGATCTCGCACGTCGGCCACGCATTCGAAGACGCCCTCGATGTTCGCGCGCCGTTTCTCCAGTCCGACCATGGCGACCTGAGGCGGCGTGTCCTCGGTGCGGCCCAGGGCCGGGACTACCGGAAGCCCGGTACGACGTCCCAGCTCGTACGCCAGGAGAGCGGCCTGATTGTAGCCGCGCTCACGCTCTCGACGACGGTGCAGCGGCACCGGGACGATCAGGTCTGCCGCCAGGCGGGAGGACTCCAGGTGCCGGGCCAGAAGCTCGCCCATGTCGGGCGCCAGCGCGCGGATGCCGCGGTACTTCAGGTCGAAGACGATGTCGCGCACTCCGCCGTCCATCAGGTACGGAGCCGCGATCCGGTCGTAGGCCGGGGGCCATGCCTGGCACGAGGAGCACGGCGAGCCGGCGCCGGGGCTCGCGCAGAGACCGCAGTAGGGCCGATGAAGCTCGGGTAGGGCGCTTTCGCACGCGGCGCACACGAAGTCTCCCTCGCGGCCGCACACGGCGCACTTTGCCGGGAGTACGAGCTCGACGGCGGCTCGGGCCGCTCTTGCTACAGCTCTCCCGATGGTCGACACCGCAAGCACCTCGCGGCCTGGTAATCGCTCTCTATCGCGACCGGTGGACCGCCGACGTGGGCGTTCCGGTCGGGACACCGATCGCCGTTCTACTGCGGCGAACCGGAGAGCGCGGAGACAGGGAGGCCGCTCAGACGGCGTAGAAGTCGACCATCTCCTGGGCGGTCCGCACGCGGGCTTTCCCGGTGGCCGCCGCGACGCGCTCGTGGAACGGCGACCGGTCCTCGTCGCGATAGAGGACGCCCAGCGGCACGCCGCCGTTTCCAACCACTCCGAACGCCGCCGAGATGTCGTCCTCGGCGTGCTCTTCGGGTATGTCCCAGGCCAGCGGCTCGATGCCCTTGCGCGGGTTGCCCTTGAGCTGCTCGTAGGTGTTGTTGTACTCGGTGCAGGGCGACTGCACGTGGACAACGGAGAAGCCCCTGTGGCTCATGCCCTGGTATATGAGGTCGGCGAGGTCCTTGATCTTGCTGGACAGGCCGGATGCCACGAACGACACGCCGACGGTCAGATACAGCTGTAACGCGTTGAGGCCGTCTTCGGATTTACCGTACGGCGTCGAGCTGGTGACCATCCCTTCCGCCGCGGTCGGCGAGCTCTGGCCCTTCGTCAGGCCGTAGACGGCGTTGTCCATGATGACGGCGCAGACGTCGAGGTTGCGCTGCGCCTGGGGCGCGATGTGCTCCATGCCGATGCTGAGGAAGTCGCCGTCGCCGGCCACGATAACGACGTTGAGATCGGGCCTGCCCGATTTGATCCCCATGGACAGCGGCAGCGTCCGGCCGTGCAGCCCGTGTATGCCGTAGGGTTGCGGGCCCTCCAGGAGATGGACCATGTTGCCGGAGCAGCCGATGCCCGCCACGACGACGTTGCTCTCGACCGGCTCTTCCGTCTCTACGAGACGTTTAGCCACCGCCTGTTCCAGGGCTCGGCGCACGCCGAAGTCCCCGCAGCCGGGGCACCACTTGAAATCGTACTCGGGGTTCTTGTCGGTCATACTGCCACGCTCTCCTTACGGCCCGCTTCAACTCTCTCCGAGATGCGCGCTACCAGATCCGAGACCTTGAACGGCAGCCCGGTGTACTGCGTGATCGACTCGGCGCGCACGCCCTGCGAACGCAGGATCGCCGAGAACTGCCCGATGTAGTTGAGCTCCGGCACCAGGACGAGCTCCTTCTGGCGCAGCTCTTCCAGCAACGCCGGCGGCAGCGGGTTCAGGTACATCGTGTAGTACCAGCCGACGTCGGCGCCCGCGGCGGCCAGCCGCTTATACGCCTCGTCGGCCGGGCCCTTGGAGCCGCCCCACGGCATCACGGCAACCGGGGAGTCCGTGTTGTCCGACTCGAAGGTGCCGTCTTCGAGGAGGTCCAGCTTGCTGAACCGGCGCTCGGTCATGTGGACGTGCCGCTCAGGCAGGTGGGTGGTGTCGCCCATCGCGTCGTGCTCGCTGGCGTTGGCGACATAGCTGCCAGGGTTGCCGGGACGCGGCATGGGGGACATGGTCTTCGCCTCGTACCTGAGGTAGCCGTTCTGTCCGCGGTAGACCTCGCGGCTCTCGACGTGCAACTTGCTCAGATCGGGCTTGCGGATGTTCTGTTTTCTCTCCGACAGCGAGTGCTCGCTGAGCAGAATGACCGGGCCCTGGTACCGTTCAGCCCAGTTCATCGCCGCCACCGTGGCGTAGAAGCACTCCTCCACGGTGCCCGGGGCGATCACGGGGAGCGATACGTCGCCGTGGGCAGGCTTCATCGCGCTCGCCAGGTCCGACTGCTCGGTCTTGGTCGGCAGTCCTGTGGCGGGTCCGCCGCGCTGTACGTCGATCACGACGACGGGTATCTCCGCTATCCAGGCGAATCCAAGTCCCTCGCTCATG